>CADCVG010000044.1 GCA_902806075.1 uncultured Rubrobacteraceae bacterium | reverse complement strand
CCTCTCCCGCGAGGAACGCCACGATCTTTGCGGCGTCCTCTGGCTGGCCTACACGGCCCGCCGGGAACTTCGATGACAGCTCCCGCTTCAGCCCCTCCGGCGTCCAGCCCGTGTCGGTCGGGCCGGGGTTGACGGCGTTCACCGTGATCCCCTTATGTCCGACCTCCGCCGCGAGCGTCTGGGTGAACGCCTCAATAGCTCCCTTGGTTGCAACGTAGGCCAGCTCCCCCGGCATCGGTCCGAGCGACTGCCCGCTCGTGAGGTTGATGATCCTCCCAGACCCTCCCTCGAACCGCCGGGCAAACCCGACGCTCAAGAGAGCGGTAGCCCGGAGGTTGACCACATAGTGGGCGTCGAGGGTGGCTGCATCCAACTCCTCGAACCCGTCACGGGTCGAGTGGGCGGCGTTGTTCACGAGGATCGAAGGCGGCCCGAGCCGTTCTGTAGAGGCATCCAGCAACCGTTCCGGAGAATCGGGCAGGGAGAGGTCCAGCTCTATCGCCTCCGCCCTGACGCCCGCACCAAGCAACTCCTGAAGCAGAGCGTACGGTCTGTTTCTATCATCAGGTGACATCTCGTCATCGTAGGCGCTCCAGTAGGTAAAGAAGACGTCTGCGCCCTTTTCGGCGAGCGCCCTGCAGATCGCCGTCCCTATTCCCCGGCGCCGGCCCGCCCCCGTTATAAGCGCCACGCGCCCACGCAGGCTGTGCACCACTGTTCCATAGAGTCCGTGCGTCGGTTCATCGCCCCTCACGAGGTGTGGGGACGACCGTCGAAGAGCTTACCGGCGTATTCCTCGATCAGAGGCCGGTGGACCAGCTTCGTCAGCCAGCGCTCCGGTATCCCCTCCTCGCCATAGAACGCGCCCGCAAGCTGCCCATAGACGGCGGCGGTCGTGTCCGCATCGTCCCCGAGGTTCACTGCCAGAAGGCATCCCTCCTCGAACGAATCGCTTTCGTAGAAAGCCCAGAGCGCCGCCTCCAGCGAGCTTACCACGTACCCCGAGCCCTCTATCTCCGCCGGCTCCTTGCGCTTGAACGAGCCGGCAGCGACCTCATCCACCTCCGGCGTGAGCGGCCTCTCTTCCCAGTACCCGGGCTCCGGGCAGTACCGCTCGGAGAGTAGCTCCTCCTTGCCGACCCCGTTCACCGTACCGGCCAGAAGAGCGCCGAAATACCGGCAGGCGTCCACAGCGGTCTTCACTCCGTGGGTAGTATGGGAACTCTCGGCGGAGCGTTCAATGGCCTCCTTTGGGCGGCAGGCGAAGAACAACGGGACCGGCGCGAGGCGCATGATCGAACCGTTGCCGGCCGTCTCAGGGCCGGTGGGACCGCAGTACGGTTTGCGGGTCTCCTCAAACTGTAGGATGGCCCCCCTCGTCGTGTTGCCGATGCCGAAAGGAAACCCGGTGCTGCTCAGGTGACCCTCCCGGAACCAGCGCAGGTACCGTTCGAGCTGGTCCGCCGGATCGAAGCCGCGTCGCTCGATCAGGCTCTCCGCCAGGCACAACGCCATCGAGGTGTCGTCAGTCCAGTAGCCAGGGGGGAGGCCATGAGACCCGCCCCCGGTCATGTCTTCAACGGGTGAGAACGATCTCGGCGGCAGGCCCTCCAGAGGTGCACCGAGCGCGTCGCCGATAGCGAGACCGAGGAGAGATCCCCGGTACCGTTCCGATTGAGCAGCACTTGCGCCCATGAAGGTTACGATTCTCTAACCTCTTGAACGAACCAGTTGAGCACTTCGAGGAACTGCTTGAGAGCGATCTCGCTGTTGAGTGTAGACAACGAAATGCTCGGATACTTATCAATAGCTTTGTCAGGAATGGTGACGCCAGGAATTTCGTTCAAGCGGCGCAGGAACTCCAATCGTTTGAGCTCGTCATTGAAGGCAGGTTTCGTTCGCATGTCTCCGAACCAGATGGTCAAGGAGCCGTCTGTCCAGACCTGTATGAGTTTATGCTCTGTTCCCTTATGGCCCAATGTTGGAAAGAAAGTTTCATACTGTTTGCCCTTCCCCCACACAATCCGGGAGGCTTTGCTTTCTGCCCACCCAAAAATCTCTCTAGCTGGCTTGACTGCTTCAGGTGCTTGAACCTCAAGTTCCTCGAAGAAGGACTCCTCATCCCACGGCCCGCGTGTACCTATACCACCGGGTTTCTTCACTGTCTGGCCGATGATTCGGGGAACGAGCGTCTTCAAGTTCGAGTCCGGGCTGACGTACTGTTTAATCTCCACAGCCAGCACCTCCGCCGGGTCCATTTGCTGATTTAGGAACTCCACGATGCGACGGAGTTCAGTAGGAATCTCGTCGGACACGAAGATCAAACGCACCTTACCAGCCTGCAAGTTGGTCTTTACCCTTTGCCAAAATTCCTCCGGGCTGGCTTCAGTGTCTTCCAGCAGTTCGATTAATGCCTGCTCATAGTCTTTGCGGCTAGTCTCGAATTGTGCCCGGAGTCTGTCTACCGGCCAGTAAACCACTGCGTTTGCGGCATAGTCGAGCATCTGTCCCACGACCTCACGCCGGATGCGGGTATCGGTGCTGCGTTTGACCTCTACGATGGTCGGGATTGCGTCCTGATCCAGGAACAGGTGATCCACCGACCACCGTCCAGAGCCGTCCTCTTCAGAGGCTAGCGACATCTCGCGCGACACTAGCAGCCACCGGCGCGGCTCGGTAGCGTCTATCTGATCTCCGGCTAAAAGGTTCGGGTAGTCGGCGAGAAGTTTCTGTAGCAGATCCTCTGAAGCGTACTCTTGCTCTTTCATCTCGACGAGCCCTCCTTCGCCCTGAACCAGATAGATTCCTCCGCTCACAGAAGATCCCCTCTCGCCACCATCTGCACCTTTCCACCAACAGAGACGTTGTCTCGCCTTCTCTCTCCTTTGCTCGTAAATATAGCAGCGAGGGGCACCAGATCTCATACCCCTGCTCGACCCGGATTTCTAAGGGGCTTTCTCCGAAGTAGTTATGCAGATCAGGGTGCTCATGCTCCTCCGTGAGATGTGATCCAGATCAAACGAGTAGTGTACAATCCTGGTATGGCTGTATTTCGCTACGGACGGGAGCAGTACGAGGAGGGTGAGTACGTCCGCCGCAGGGACGCCCTGCCTGGCAATGGCCTGGACCCGATAGTCCGCATAGTCGAGGACCTGGGTACGGTCGAAGTCCCCTGCGGGAAGGTAGACTGCCGGGCAAACTGCCTCGAATACCTCGTGCGCCCGGTCCGAACACCCGAGGAAACCACGCTGACGGATTGCAAGATCTCCCCGCTCGTGAGCATTGTCTAGAACCTTTTAGCTTCGGCTATCAGCTACTGCAGGACGGTGACATGCTCATACAGGGTCAAGCTTCGGTCACGGTCGGTACGTGTGTCCGCTGAACTCTCACCCTTTTCCTGATCGCTGAAAGCTGCCCTCTTCTTTAAAACTCGTCCTCGAACTGCTGTCTGTTGCGGAGGGTATCCTCTCTGGGGCGGCGGGAGGCGTAGAGACGGTAGAGGAAGCCGCCACCGAAGGGGGCGAGGAAGAGGCCGGCGAGCATGGCGGGTAAGAGGTCGCGGGCAAGGGTCCAGGCGACGAGGAGCGGGTAGCCGGGCGAGAAGTTGGAGCTGCGGATGAGCGTGAGAGGGTCGAGGGCACCGCCGGAGGGCAGGATGCCGAACTGGTAAGCGGCCATCGTGAGGAGGCCGGAGATGAGACCGATGAGCAGGGCGAAGACGAAGCTCAGGACGAGCGAACGCCAGAGGTCGGCGCCGGAGGTTCGCACCACGCTGAGTCCACCCACCTCCGCCCCCGAGCCCTTACGGCGGAGCAGCAGGAGCCCGAAGACCGGTCCGCCGATGATGCCGGCGATGAGCCCAGAGGCCATGTACACGCTTGCGAGGACCGTGAGGTTACCTTCGGTGCTCGGCCCTTCAGCGAGCAGGAGCAGCAGGATCGGGGTTGGGAAGAGGGACTTTACGAGCGTGAATCCGAAACCGTAGACGGCCCCTATCCCGAGAAGCTTAGCGTACAACAAGGTTCTCCTTCCCGCCGGCGTCCTTCTTGCCTGAACGGATGGCGCGATCTATGAGTTTTCCGAAGATGGGGCCGAGCACGAGGCCACCGACGAGCACGTATACGAAGGCCGAGAGGGCAACGAAGAAGCTGCCCAGAAAGACGCGCGGTCTCATCAACGCGGAGAACTCGACCGGGTCTTGCAGCGTGAAGCCGGAGGTGGTTACCGCCATGAGTACCCAGAAGAGCAGCGCCGCGACCAGGCCGCCCGCGAGCCCCTGCACTGCCCCGAGTCCGGCCCCGCCCAGCACCCCGGAACGCCTACCGCTCCTCGCGGTCCGCCGCCCGGCTACCAGCGTACCCACGCACCCGCTCAAAGCGGCGCAGACCAGGGCCACGATTAGAAAGCCCGTGAGCCGGTAGGGGTTCGTCATCACGAGGGCTGGAACGGCCGCCAGCAGGAGCCCCCAGAGGATGCCCAGTGCAAGCAGCCGGTTACGGACGCCTGCGGTCAACGCGGCTCCGGTGCTGTCCGACGGGCAGCGGGCTCCGGGCGGGCGATGCGCCGGATCGCCGCCCCAACCACGGGAGAGAGTACGGTTGCCACGGCCGCCGTGTACACGAAGACCGCGATCGCAGCGATAGCACCCTCGATAAAGATCGCCGGCCGACTGAAGAGGGTGAGGATCTCGGACGGACTCCCAACCGAAAACCCGGAGATGGTAACCGTCAAGGCGAGCCAGATAGTGACCGCTGCGAGCGCCGCGGATACCAACCCGTGCAAAACCCCAATTCGGACTGCTGGAAGCAGGCCCCGTCCGGCGGGGGTAGCTGCCGCCCGGCGCCCGGCGAGGAGCATGCCAATCGCCCCGCTAACGCCAGCGCAGACGAACGCCGAGATCAGGAACGGGCTGATCGCGAACCTATCGAACGCCAGCACCGCCGGAAAGATCGCCAGCAAGAGGCCCCAGAGAGCCCCTAGAGCCAGCAGCCTGTTGCGAACGCTCGATACCATCACTACCTATGGTAGCCTTCGCGGCAGTTTCCGGCAGAGATGCCGTTCACTAGGCGTGAGGCTGGGGCCTCGTGACGCTACGCCAGTCTACCTAGAACGGGGCCTCCGCGGGGAGGTTGGCCGCGACGTATTTGGTCTCCAGGTACTCTTCGATGCCCTCGGTACCACCCTCGCGGCCGAAGCCGGACTGCTTTATGCCTCCGAAGGGCGCGGCGGCGTTGGAGACCATACCCTGGTTCAGGCCGACCATGCCCGTCTGGAGCCTCTCTATAACGCGGATCGCGCGGTCGAAGTCGCGGGTGTAGACGTAGGCGACGAGACCGTACTCCGTGTCATTGGCTGCGGCGATAGCCTCCTCCTCGGAGTCGAACGAGAAGACAGGAGCCACGGGGCCGAAGATCTCCTCGTAACGGAGGTCGGCCTCCTTGGGCACGTCGTTGAGTACCGTCGGCTGGTAGAAGTAGCCCTGGCCGTCCATCTTCTGGGCTCCCACGAGCGCTTTCGCGCCCTTGCCTACCGCGTCTTCCACAAGCTCCTGGACCTTGCCGCGCTGGTCTTCGTCGATGAGCGGTCCAACCTGGGTGCCTTCCTCCGTACCACGACCGATCTTCATGGAACCCAGCTTCTCAGCGAGCTTCTCCGCGAACTGGTCCGCCACGGAGCTCGCGACGTGGAAGCGATTGGCCGCCGTGCAAGCCTCGCCGACGTTGCGCATCTTCGCCACCTGTGCCCCGTTGATGGCGGCGTCGACATCCGCATCGTCGAAGATCAGGAAAGGCGCGTTGCCGCCGAGCTCCATCGAGACCCGGAGCAGATTCTCCGAGGCCTGCTCCATGAGCCCGCGTCCGACCGGGGTCGATCCCGTGAAGGTTAGCTTGCGCAGGCGCGGATCGGAGATGATAGGAGCGACGACGTCACTAGAGGAGGAGCCCACGACGACGTTCAGTACCCCGGCGGGGAGGCCGGACTCTTCGAGGATCTCCGCAAGCGCCAGCATCGAGAGGGGTGTCTGCTTGGCCGGCTTCATCACCATCGTGCAACCTGCGGCGATGGCCGGCCCTATCTTGCGCGTGCCCATCGCCATCGGGAAGTTCCACGGGGTAATCATGAGGCATGGCCCTACCGGCTGCTTCATGGTTATGATCCTCTGCGCGCCGTCCGGCGATATAGAGTAGCTGCCGCCGATGCGCACGGCCTGCTCCGAGTACCAGCGGAAGAACTCGGCGGCGTAGGTGATCTCTGCCTTCGAGTCAGCGATAGGCTTGCCCATCTCCAACGTCATCAGGACGGCGAGCTCGTCCATCCTCTGCATTATCTTCTCGAAGGCGCGCCTGAGGATCTCGCCGCGCTCGCGCGGTGGATGCCTGGCCCAATCCTTCTGAGCCTCGGCCGCCGCGTCGAGCGCCGCCAGAGCATCCTCGGGCTGCGCGTCGGCGACCTGGCAGAGGTCCTCACCGGTGGACGGGTCCTCCACGCCAAGCGTGCCGCCCTCCGCGGCGTCGCGCCACTCTCCGCCTATATAGAGCTGCTTCTTGACACCTTCGATAACGCTCTGCTCGGAAGTCTGTGTGCCCATGTCGCTAACCTCTCTATTCCGGAAGTTCTACCAGGTACCGCAACCTCAACGAGAGAGTTGCTCCCTCTCCGAACACGGCCGTAGCCCTTCTCCGATCGTTCCTCTCCCAATATGCCTGAATTATACCCGCGCTCCCGTCTCCTGAACCGAACCGCCGATCGAGGAGAGCTTCCGGGGCGCAGGCTCATCGTCCCTCCGGATCAGCCCCGAGGAGCCGAAAGGGTTGCGCGAGCCTCTATAGTGCTCCGAACCCCGTAGCGAGGTTGTTGTCCTCTACCGATTGTTGCTCTGGGCTGCCTTCACAAGCACGCGGAGCGCCTCGCTGACCTTGGTGAGGTCGCCAGGCTCCAGGGCCTTCAGGAGTGAAGGCGAGAGAGACCGCCAGGAGGTGATGAGCTGCTCGACGAGGCGCTGGCCATTGTTCGTAGCCCGGACCAGCACGACCCTGCGGTCCTGGGAATCGGCCATGCGCTCGACGAGACCCCGGTCTACCAGCCGGTCCACCAGGACCGTGGCGTTCGAGAACGAGCCGCCCAGGCGCCGCGCCAACTCGCGCATCCGGACTCCCTCCTCCTCGTAGATCAGGATCAGCGCCTTGAACTGCGGGGTGGACATGTCCAGCCCCAGCCACGGCTTTACGTCCCACATCGCTCGATAACGTATGAGCTCGTCCTGCAACTGCAGGATGTCTTGTATCTCTTCTCCCCTATCCATCCTTATAGCATTTTACTCTTCTTTGAACCTTCGAGGCGGCGGAAAGGGCTGCCGGCGTCGTTCGTGCCCGTGGCCGGTTACAATCGGCTAACTAATGAGCGTTCGAGAAGAACAGAAGAGTGCGTTGGGTCCACGCGAGGCGAGGCGCATCCTGGAGGAGAAGGCGCGCGAGAAGGGCTTCGACCTCGTCGGTGTGACGGGTGCGGAGCCTCTGGCTGAGGGTGGCGAGCGCCTGAAGGAGTGGCAGGAGGCCGGGATGGCCGCCGACATGGGTTACATGCACCGTCCGGCGGAGCTCCTCTCCGAGCCAAAGAGGCTGCAGAAGAGCGCCCGGAGCGTGGTCTCTTTAGGCGTCTCGTACTATCCGGGGGATCACCCCGAGAACGACGGGGGCGGGGGCAGGGTCGCCCGGTACGCATGGGGGAAGGATTACCACATCGTCATAAAGGAGCGGCTGCGCTCCTTGAGGGCGGAGTTGGAGGAGGCGCTGGGCGTGAAGATCAAAGCGCGCGCCTTCACGGACGCGGTACCGCTTCTCGAGAGGTCGGCGGCCCAGCACGCGGGGTTGGGGTTCTTCGGTCGCAACTCCTGTCTGATAAACGGTAACATCGGTTCGTACTTCTTTATAGCGGACCTGATCCTGGACCTCGAACTGGAGCCGGACGTCCACGGTACGGGTACCTGCGGCAAGTGTACCCGTTGCATGGCCTCCTGCCCGACCGGCGCGATAAAGGCCCCCGGCGTGGTCGACGCGAGGCTATGCATCTCGTACCTGACCATCGAGAACAAGGGCGAAATCCCGCGCGAACTGCGCCACGCTGTAAACGACTGGGCATTCGGCTGCGACGTATGCCAGGAGGTCTGCCCGTACAACAAGCGCAAGGCCACCATGAGCCGCTGGCCGGAGTTC
Source organism: uncultured Rubrobacteraceae bacterium (assembly GCA_902806075.1). Classification (GTDB taxonomy): domain Bacteria; phylum Actinomycetota; class Rubrobacteria; order Rubrobacterales; family Rubrobacteraceae; genus Rubrobacter_F. The sequence continues at coordinate 29,991 of CADCVG010000044.1, read as the reverse complement.
TCCGCAGGGACGGGTGCCGGTCCGTACCTGGAGATAGAAGAGGTGCTAGGTATCCGGACAGAACAGGAGTTCGAGAAGCGCTTCGAGGGCACGCCTCTCACCCGTCCCGGACGGGCGGGGCTATTACGCAACTGCTGCGTCGCCGCCGGGAACCTCAGGCTCGTAGATGCGGTGCCGACGCTGGTCGGGTGTCTGCATGAGGACGAATCACCGCTCGTGCGGGGGCACGCGGCCTGGGCGCTCGGGGAGATCGGGGATGCGGAGTCCGCAACGGCACTACGGGAGGCGTTGGAGAGGGAGCCCGACGAGGGGTGCCTGGTAGAGATCGAGGCCGCCCTGGAAGGTCTCCAGGGGCGCTCCGATGGGTTAGAATAGAAGGACTATGGTGGACCGGATCAACTACTATGAGGTGCTCGGCGTCCCGCGCAACGCCTCACAATCGGAGATTAAGAACGCCTACCGCAACCTGGCCAAAGAGAGGCACCCGGACCACGCTGGTGGCAGCGAGGTCGAGTTCAGCCGTTTGCAGGAGGCGAACGCCGTGCTCTCCGACCCGAACCGCCGCCGCCAGCACGACGAGGCCCTGGACCTTGCCCACGCCGCTGACCAGCTCGCCAGCCTGAACCTGGACTTCGGCTCGCTCGACGACGAAGTCTCTTCCAAGCGCCGCGAGCGCGAGGCTCGCGAGAGTAGCGGCCCGGGTCTTGGGGAGCGCCTGCGCAACAGGTTCCGCAAAGAAGAGACCCCCGACCCCGGGGGCCGCGGCCGTAACCGCGCGCCACGGCGCGAGGCGCGGCGCGAGGCACGCTGGTATGAACCGCAAGACTTCGACCCGGAGCCCGTCAACTGGAAGACGGGCGCGTTTAGCTTCTTCGGAGCGCTCGTGGCGTTCCTGGTGGTAGGCCAGATCGGGCTGTGGGCGACCGCGCCTATACCGCCGGGCTTCGCCGCCCTCTGGGCGCCCGCGCTGGCGCCGTTAATGCCGATCCTCTACATATTGGCCGGGCTCCTGGCAGCATACTTCGCCTACAGGGCAGCCGGGTGGGTCGGTCTCGCGCTCGTCTTCGTGGCCGCGCTCGTAGTTGGAGGCTCGGGCGGACCGGAAGGATCATTGCAATTTGCCACCCTCGGCATCGTGCTGCTGCTCGTCGTGATCTATCTGGGTAACCGCCGTAACGAAGCAGCCCGCGGCCGCCGTTGACGCTCCACCAAAGCACTCCGTGACGCCCTCTCCCAACGAGATACAGAGCTTCATAGCCTCCTTCGAGGAACGCCTCGCCCCGGCCGAGAAGGCGTCGAGCGAGGCGTGGTGGATACTTGCGACCACCGGGACGGAGGAGGCACAGAGAGAGTTGGTCCGTATCGGGATGGAGTACAACCGGCTCTTCGCCGACAGGGACGAGTACGAGTTGGTGAAGGGCTGGTACGAAGAGCGCGAGTCCCTGGAGAGCTCGCTCCTGCAGCGCCAGGTCGAGGTGCTCTACAAGACCTTCGCCGGGCGGCAGGGGGACGAGGAGACGCTCCGGCGTATCGAAGAGCTCGAGGCCGAGGCGAACGCGATCTACGGGAACCATCGCGGCGTGGTCGAGGATAAAGAGACAAGCGAGAACGAGCTGCGCGGGATCCTACACAACTCCGATGATTCGGCCCTGCGCCGTGAGGCTTGGGAGGCATCGAAGAGCGTAGGACGTAAAGTCGAGGGCCTCGTGCGCGAGCTTGCCCGCCTCCGCAACCGTCTCGCGCGGCAGATGGGCTTCGAGAACCACTACGTCCGCTCGCTCAACCTTCAGGAGATGGACGCTAACGAGCTCGACCGCCTCATGGATGACCTCCAGTCCGCCACCGACGAGCCCTTCCGCAAGCTCAAGACACGCCTGGACGCCGGCCTGAAGAGCAGGTTCGGCATCGAGACCGTCATGCCGTGGCATCTCTCCGACCCATTCTTCCAGTCCTGCAAACACGAGGCGGCCGCGCTTCCGCTCTCGGATTCGGGAGAGGGTGCGGAGGCCGAGTTGGACGTGGACAGTTACTTCCGGGACAAGGACCTCAAAGCCCTAACCCGTAAGACCTACGACAGCATGGGACTGGAGGTGAGGGACGTTTTAGCCCGGAGCGACCTGTACGAGCGGGCCGGCAAGGACCAGCACGCCTTCTGCATAGGGATAGGGCGCGACTACCCCTACGATGTGCGGGTGCTCGCCAACGTCCGACCGGACTCTTACTGGATGGATACGATGCTCCACGAGTTCGGCCACGCCGTCTACGACAAGTACATCAATCCTTCCTTGCCGTACCTGCTGCGTTCCGTGGCCCACACGAGCTCGACTGAGGCTATCGCGCTCATGATGGGCAGCCTCGCCGACGACCCAGGTTGGATCTCCCGCTTCGCGGACGTCCCCGAGGAAGACCTGGAGAGGGAACGCGAACGTCTCCTGTATAGCAGCCGCGCTGACAAGCTCGTCTTCGTTCGATGGGCGCTCGTGATGTATCGTTTCGAGAAAGCCCTCTACGAAGACCCGGATCGTGTAGATCTCAACTCCCTGTGGTGGGACCTCGTAGAGGAGATACAGCTCGTGAACCGTCCACCAGAGCGCGACGAGCCCGACTGGGCCGCCAAGCTGCACGTCGCCCTCGCCCCCGTCTACTATCACAACTACGTCCTGGGCCACCTCACCGCCGCTCAACTACGTCGCTACATCGAGAAGAACGTAGTCGAGGGGCCGCTCTATGAGCACGAGCTCTCCGGCCGTTACCTTCAGGAGGCCTTCTTCGGCCCCGGCGCACGCGATGACTGGCGTACCACCGTACTTCGGGCCACCGGAGAGGAACTGAACCCCGCGTACTTCGTAGAGACGCTGCTTTAGGCCCGGTCGGCTCGCCGGCCTATTCGACCGAAGGCAGTTCACAACCCACTCTAGCCACCTTCAAGTAGCCAGGTACGGGACGGTACCGTATATTTTCAGACTCTTCGCGTCGGGTGCTTCGCCTAGCTCCATACGGAGGCGTTCTACCCGGCTGGTAAAGCCGAACTCTTCGAGGATGGTGTGGGCCTGCCACTATTGGGGACGGAGACCTCGACGGAAGCGTTACCGTTGACGCCGGGTAGGCAGGACGCGGGCGACCTCTGGCTCTGCTGAGGCCATGAAGGGGCCGATGCGGATTCCTGTCTCCGAGACGCTGCGGACGAAATAGCCCTTTATCCTGCCGGAAGCGTCGCGGACGACAATCCTCCAGCCAGGGTGCCGCTTGAGGGCAGCCAGGATCAGGGCGAGTCCCCCAAGGACCAGCAGTCTACGCCGTAGAGTTCGGGCAGGTCCCCGAACAACAGCAAACCGCCGTATGGAAGCTCCGGCACCGAACTCCGCCCCATCGTAGCTCCGTCCGGTACACCGTTGCCGCTGTAATCTGACTTGCTAGAAGTTTTTTTACTTGTTAAGAGCATTTTTATGGCAAGAGCGTCTCTTTTTGTTACAATACCGCACAGCTAACCGGCAAACGGACCTACAAAAGGAGCCTAAGGAAAGGTGCGAGCCACGCTACAACCGGGTTTGACAAACAGATTGACCAAGTATTTGAGGACCACGCAGCAGCTCATAGAGGAGGGGCGAGACGCGGTCTCGAGCAAGGAGCTCGGGGACTTCACGGGGATCAACCCGGTGCAGGTTCGGCGAGACTTGAACGCGATCGGGTTCTCCGGCACCCGAGGCGTGGGCTATCAGGCCTACGACCTGGTCGAGGCGGTGCGAAGCATCCTGGGCCTGAGGCAGACTTACAACATCGCGCTCGTAGGCGCGGGTAACCTCGGAAGCGCCATCGCGAGCAGCACGATCCTGCCCAAGCGCGGGTTCGTTATCCACGACGTCTTCGACAACGACCCGCAGAAGATCGGACGAACCGTCGGCAACATCGTCGTCAAGCACATAGACGAGCTCAAGAAGAGCGTCGCGGAGGCAGACGAGATCATCGGCATCATCGCCACCCCCTCCTCCTCTGCCCAGGCTGTAGCCGAACTGATGGTCGACTCCGGCATCCGGGTCGTACTCAACTACACAGACGTCCTCCTCCATGTCCCCTACGAGGTCGATGTACACCGCATAGACCCAACCGCCCAACTGATGCACACCCTCTACTACCTCACCCAGGTCGGCGGAGAAGCCGCCTCGTAAGGTAGTAACCAGCAACCGTCTTGCGGCTTCCGTCTAATGCCGGGAGCCGTTTCTCTTTATCAAGGAGGATCCGTACACTACCTACCCGCTGCCCCGCATACAACCTTATTGACTGCCTGGAAAAGGAAAAAAGGAAGAGCCCGGAACGTACTTAGGGGTGATAGGTGGGGAAAGGGAAAGGAGGAGTAACGCCCCGGACTCTTTAATTGTGTGTCGATTTGGTTCGCACCAACCGACAGCGAGAATATACCGCGCTCGTCACACTTTGTAAAGGCTTTGGAACAGAAAACGGAGAAATTTCTTCAGATTTGCCCAGAATATAGATCCGATCCGCACAATATCCAGTGTATACACGATATGCGTGTATCAAATATTGCGATTTTAGAATTTTTTAAGGTTCTCTTTACGCGCGTTCTGGGTGGTCGATATTCCGCCCCCGCGCACCACCACCTTACTCAGGCGCAGGGGCGGAGACCTTTCAAGTCGTTAAGGTTGCCTCCAGCGGAACCACGCCGTGACGATAATCCACCACCTTGATGTTCTTCCAGGAGTTGCACTTGCCGCACAGAGGTTGGATGTTCGCTATGCGGTTGCTGCCTCCCAAAGACAGAGGCACAACGTGATCCGGCGTCAGCAGGACATCTTTATCACCGCAGCGCAAACACACGTTACCGTACTCCTTACAGAGATCCTCAAACTCCTCGACCGTAAAGTCACCCTCAGCATTCGACTTTCGGGCTCTGCGCCGGGCCAGTTGTACGGCTAGTTTTTGAGGGTTCTCCCGCCGCCAACGCTTCAGGTTGGCGGCGTGGAACGCTTTCCGCTTCTCCATTTGATTACGCTGACGCTCGTACTCTTTGGCGTATGGGCGGCTACTCTGGTACGCCTTCCTGCACTCTTTACAAGAGTTGAGGTGCCCGTCAGCCATGCGCGGATGCTTATAGTATTCGCTTAGAGGTTTCAACTCCCCGCAGTCAATGCACCACTTCATTTATGTGATTTTTCCTACTACTAGAAAGGTATATCGTCGAAATCCTCTTCGTTGAGGTCCACGTCGTTCCTGGGAGACTGGCGGGTGTTGCCGCGTCCGCGGCCCTGACCACCCCCGCCGGGGGTTGCGCCACCTTCGGCGTCGCCTGCGCGTCCGAGGAACTGGACGTTGTCGGCCACTACGTCGACCTTGCTGCGCTTGGAGCCGTCCTGGGCCTCCCAGGTACGGTACTGAAGCTTGCCCTCGACGAGGATCGGGTCGCCCTTCTTCTTGTAGTTGGCGATGGTCTCGCCGAGCTCGCGCCACGCCGTAATGTCGAAGAAGTCTACCTCTTCGCTCTTGGAGCGCACCCGGTTCACCGCGAGCCCGAAGTCGCAGACCGGTATGCCGTTCCCCGTAAACCTTAGCTCGGGGTCCCTGGTGAGGTTGCCCGCGAGCACCACCCGGTTGAAGCTGACCATTGCGTCTCCTCCTTCTCTGGATCTACTGAAACCAGTCTACAGAAACGTTCCAGCTTCTCCAAGTACCTAGGTCGTAAAAAGTTGTCAGGTTTTTGGGATGATGATACTGTCCATCGCATGGAAGAGTTTCTTTCGAGCGGCGAGGTGGGGCGGATACTGGAGGAGCGTGGGGTGATGAGCACGCGGACGTTCCCGAGCTACGTCTCGATCCGGGCCTGGGACCTCGGCCGCATTCCGGAGCCGGACGCGGTTATAGGGAGGCGCTTCTTCGGCTGGCGCAGGAGCACTATAGAGCGGTGGCTGTGGGAGCGCGGGGGGCTCTCCGGGGAGCCCGAGGAACAGGCCCCGGCGTAGAGAGCGGTTTCTAGCCGCCCTTCGTGACGGCGACGTCGGCGTTGCCGTCCTGGATAGTGACGATGACGTCACCGTGCTCGTCGTTTCGGAAGACCTTCGCGCCCGCCTTCTGGAGGCGTTCGAGGGTCTGGGGGGTGGGATGGCCGTAGGAGTTGTCGGCGCCCACCTGTATTACCGCTATCTCCGGCCTGAAGCTGTTCAGAAACTGCGGCGTCGAGGAGGTCTTCGAGCCGTGGTGGGTGACCTTGAGTACGGTAAGTGGACCGGTGTACGAGCCATTGCTCATGTACTCCTCGGCCTTCTTCTCGGCGTCGCCGGCGAGCAGAACACGGGCGGAGCCGCTGGTCAGGAGGATGCCCACAGAGTTGTCGTTCGTCTCCGAGAAAAGCCTGTCCGGCGGAGGAGCTACAACGTCCATCCGCGCCCCGCCCCAGTCTTCCTGCCTGCCTGCGCGTGCCTCGATCACCTCTGAGCCCTCGTCCTTCACTCCGCGTAAGAAAGCGTTGTAGGTCTCGGTCCCTTTCGGATCGCCGGAGAGGTAGACCTTCGTAACCTCATAGGCGTCGAGCACATCCAGGAAGCCTCCGATGTGGTCGGCGTCGGGGTTGCTGACGACGATGCCGTCCAGAGTCTCTACACCCCGGCTCCTCAGGAAGTCCACCACGTTCGGCCCCTCCTGGGGCTTACCCGCATCAACGAGATAGCTCTGGCCGCCGGACTGGACGAGCACCGCGTCCCCCTGCCCCACGTCTATAAAGCTCACGACTAGCGAGCCTTCGGCGGGTGGCTGGGCAGTGCTGGGCTGGGGGAGTGCGCTGCAGCCGGGCGCGCAGATGAGTAGAGCGAAGAGCAGTACGAGGAGGGCATGGCGCGGGGCCTGTCCCGCGAGCACCCCTTTTATTCGCGGCCCTCGGCGGGAGTGAGGCGATCTATCCACTCGTCGGCCTCGGCGCGGGTGAGTTCGCCCAAAGACTTGCCGATGCGGCTCTCCAGGCGGGCGACGCCGTTCTCGCCCCGGAGCTCCTCGGCGAGGGTCCTCAAAAGGTCGATCTGGCTCTTCCGCGCCTTCTGAGCTCCCCCCTTGCCCTCACGCCTCGGGACCTCCCGCGGGACGTCCTCCGCATCCTCGGGCTCGGCGCCGGCCCGGCCGTTGCTGGGGGTGGAGTCGCCACCGGATGCAGTCCTCTGTGGGACGCTCTGGAGGTTGCGCGGGGGCGGATAGTTGGACGGCGCAGCTCCGCTCTCGTCACCGTCGGAGAGCTCTTCGAGAGCGGTCGCGCCGACGTTCACCGCGTCCCTCAAGGCCCTGGCCTTCGCCCTGGTATTGCCGGTAATCGAAATGGTGCCATCAGGCTGCCGCATAATCCACGTGCCTAGGGGTGTGGTGGGACACCACACAGGTTGTACGCGTCCCGGCTCCACATCCAAGTAATTGCAATGCACCAGCCGATTGGAGCGCATAATTCTCACTGGGACGTTGCCGACGGACGACTCGCGTAGCCTCCCCAGCGCCTTACCTTCGAGGGTAGCTAGCAGTTCCCAGGCCTCCATCACACCTTTCTTGCTCTTGGTACCGAACTCCCAGGAGGCCCCATCGCGCTTGCGCGCCCCATCGCCTTTGAGCATTGCGTCCAGCATCGCCGCCCGCGCGGGTCCTGAAAGGGAAAGAACGAGACGCGGAAGGTCGGACCAGCTTCGCAGTCCGGCCATAAATTGAAGACGCCTGAGGTATCCGGCACGCAGCGAGAAGCGGTGCTGTTGCAGCGTCTTTGAGGGCCCACGCGAAAAGTCCCTTTCGCCGGGTGCAACGACCGCCTCTGTGGCGCGATCTGCCAACAGCTCGCGGATCTCTGACACATATCCCTGCTTGGATTGAAAGATCATCCCCCGGTTGTAGCCCCGGTCTTGCCTTATGGTTCCATCGGTTGCCAGCCATCCGAGCACCGCCGCGTCCTTCTCGGAGAGGAGGTGAGTGCCCGACTCCGCTATAGCTGCAACCACTATATCGTCGCTCGTCCTCAACTCGTTGGTCTTCCGCAGTATGCGCTGTGGGGCACTGACCCTCTTGCCCTTCTTTGCGACCGCCCAGGTATGCTCGGGCGTAACCTCCGCGCTGAACGACCTCCCCTCCAACCTCAGGGTCTGTCGCGGCTTCTCGTAGACCGTCACGGCTTGTAAAGGCACCCAGCGGCAGTAGTCTGCCTCTACATCATAGGCAAGTACCAACTCCCCTACAGATAGCCTATCGTAGGTTTTCCAGCCTTCCTTAGTCAGGATCTGGGCGTTCAGGCTGACGCACTCGGCCATGCGAATGATGTGCGGAGCTATGTTCCGGCCCACATTCTCGGGCGAGGCGTCACCGATACCGGAGAACGTCCGGCCGTCCTCCATCTCCACGGTCGCCTTGACCACGGCCACGTTGCCGTTCTCGGCCGTGGGGACCTGGACGAGCTCGGTGTCTATACCACGCAGACCCCGACTATGGGCCTCGTCCAAAAGTCCTGCAAATAGTACGTATTGCTTACCTTGCCGCATTATGAGGAACTCGTCTCGCACGGTCTGTTAACGCCCCTCCCTGGCGGCGATCTCCCGGTAGTCTTCTCCCTCCAGGTCGATCCACTCGCACATCGCGATGATACGGCTGGCCGTCCTCTCCCCAAGCTGCGTGGCGAGGTCTTTAGGTCCTATGTTCGAGGTGAAGATCGTCGGCAGGGCCTCGCGGTAGCGGTGGTTGACTATCACGAAGATCCGCTCGCGCACCCACTCGGTCGGCCGCTCGCTCCCGAGGTCGTCGAGGACCAGAAACTCCGCATTCTGGACGGCGTCCATCCACTCGTCGAGATTGCGCCCCGGCTTGTTGTAGGTCTCACGCAGGTTATCCAGAAGCTCCGGCACGGTCACCAAGAGCGACGGGACCCTCTTCTTGCGGACAAGCTCATTCAGGATCGCAACCGCGAGATGGGTCTTCCCGGTCCCCACATCCCCGCAGAGATAGAGACCCTTGCCCGCCTCCCTGTTCTCGTCCCAGCGTGCGAGGTAGTCTTCGACCCTCTCCACGGCCTTGGCCGCCCCCTGGCTCACGTAGGGCTTAAAGTTGGCGAAGGTATAGCGCCTGAATCGCCTGCTGAGACCGCTCTTCTCCAGAAGGGACTCGACGCGCGCGTCGCGGCGCATGTGCTCCCACTCTCGCCGCTCGTTCTTCTGCTCGCACTCGGGGGTGCAGGGATGGTAGTACCATTCGCCGATCCTCCCGTACTTGCGTTGCAGGGCGGGAGGGAACTCGAAGAACTCCGCCTCCAACTCCCGGCCGCAGTGTGCACAGATCTGGTCGTCCAGCCGCAGCGCTGGGCCAGAAGACCTCTTACTCGCCGAAGAGCCACTCATAGCCCTCCCGGCGTCTGGTAGCAGATCCCCGATACGTTCCATCCTTCCCCCCCCCTCCTGCCTTCGATTCCCCGATCTTCAACGCCCCGCCGCGCACGGCCCCGCTCTCCTCGACGAGCCTCAGGCGACGGTCCTTCTCGAAGCGCTCCACGTCGGCGACGGTCTTGACCCCCTGCTCGACCCACCGCTCCAGGATGCTCCTGACATACCCCACCTTGCGAGCGTCCCGCTCGCTGGCGATCTTCAACGCCTCCAGCACCACAGCCGTCTCGATCCCGTCCCGTTCGCAGTACCCGTTTAGGAACTCCAGGATGTGCGGCGCCGGGAGCGAGCCCATGAACCGGAAGTAATCATCAGGCGAGACCCCCTCCGGCTCCGCCCGCACCACCTCTATCTCTCGCACCGGGGCGGGAGCGCGGGCAGTCTCCACGGGTTCAACGGTCCTCCGGGCCACGGGAGGGCGCTCCAGGACCTCAAGCCAGCCGTCACGCTCCACGACGAAGCCATACTCCGTCAGGACGCGCAGAGAGTCCTCGACGCTCTCCAGGGTGGAGCGCAACAGCTCAGAGAGCTCCTCGACCTCGACGCTGTCGTGCCCGACGTCGGGGAGGACGCGCAAGAGCTCGTACAGGGCGACCGCCTCGGCACCGAGGTGGGGCATCCAGCGCACGTAGAGCCGCGCCTTCGAACCCCGCGTCCCGCCGTTCTCCCCTGGGGGTGTAAGCCGCACCTGCTCCAACATGCGGCCAGTATAGCGGTAGCGGACCGGGCTCTCTACACCAAATTGGATCATCGCCTCTTAAAGAAGGCCGTAAAGATTTGCGGCATCGCCGGGCCGGAAACCCCTGCTAACCGCTACTCACCATCCGAACGGCCCTGCTTCTACCCCTGAGCAGCCGGCTCCTCGTCCGGTAGATCACGATCGTAGTTCTCGAAGCCGGGAATGATGCCCTGGCTGGCAGCAAGACCGAAAAATATGACGGCCAAGGAGATGATTACCGTGGCTATGGCGAGCTTGCGAACACCCATGAAATAGCCCACTATGCCGAGCATAGCGCCGATAGCTCCGACCGATATATTCGAGGCGGAGGCCGCTCCTCCCACGAACACTTCGAGGATCCCGCCCATGGCCAGAAGCAGACCCAGGACGCACAAGATCAAACCAAGAAAAGATCTCACCGACCGCACGCGCCTCTCGTCTTCGCCCGGGCTACTCGGTCTACCCCTCGAAAAATTCTTCTCGCTCATAGGACGCTCCTCATGATGGCCTCTCTTTGAGACAAGCATGTACCCACGGTGCGCCTGTATAATCCCCGGTCTGTGAGACCTATCCTATTCGAGCGCGCGCTACCGGGAGCGAACGAGGTCTACGGACCGGACGGAGAGCCGCGCCCCATTTACGGTCCTCTCTTCGAGGAGCTGGCGAAGACCGGCCCCGAACGTTGGGAGGAGAACCTGCGCCGGGCACACGGCCTATTGTTGGATGAGCAGCACGCCTTCGGCATCCGGAAGGGTGACAAGACCCACCCGACCGACTGGTTCCCGCGCGTCGTCCCCGCCGCCGAATGGGAGCGTTTGGAGCGCGGCCTCGTCCAGAGGATGCGGGCGGTCAACGAGTTCCTGCGCAGGCTGGAGGCGGGCACCCAGGAGATCGTCCCGGAAGAGGTCATAGAGACGAGCATCCTCTACGACCCGGACCTCCCGAACCGCTTCGGACCCGTGCCGGTCCGACAGGTCGCCTTCGACGTCGTGGCCGTCGAGAGCGACAGAAGCGGCCAGACCGGGGGCTGGGAGTACGTGATCCTCGAAGAGAACGCCAAGATGCCCGTGGGGCTCGCCGCCATGACCAGACGCCGGAGGATGAGCCGGAAGGTCTTCTTCCCCGACGCTTCCGCGCGTCTTCCGGTCCGCTCTTTAGACGGCTGGCTCGGACGGCTCGGAGACTCTCTGCGGGCAGCGTCACCCAAAGGTCCAGAGGCGACGCTCGCAGTCGTCTCCAGCGGACCGAGCGACCAGTTCTACCTCGACCACAACATCTACGCCGAGGAGATGGACGCTATCCTGGCGGAGACTAAAGACCTTGAGTTCGACGGTGACGGCTATCTCGTACACAGCCCGACGGGGCGCAGGATAGACGTCGTCTACGAGCGGGTGGACGAAGATACGCTCTACGCGGAGTTGCCGGAGCTTTTGGACTCTCACGTGGAGGGGAAGGTCCACGTCCTCTTCGCGCCAAACTCGGAAGTAGTGGATGACAAGGGTGTGGAGGTCTTCGTGCCGGAGATGGTCCGGGCTTATCTCGGCGAGGAGCCGATCATACGTAACGCGAGGACGTGGTCGCTGGCGGTGCCGGAGGAGCGCAGGTACGTGATGGAGCACTTCGGGGAGCTCGTCGTCAAGAGTAGGGGGGGTTACGGCGGCAAGGAGGTCATGATCGGACCGGAGGAGTCCAGGGAGTCCATCGAGAGGTTCCGCCGCCAGGTCGAGAGCAACCCGGTCGAGTACATCGCCCAGGAGATGGTCGACTTCTCGACCCACGTACTCTGCAAGGCCGACGCCGAAAGAGGCCGGTTCAGCCTCGTGGACTCTTATGCCGACTATCGGATGCTCGCGCTCGCTCCCGACCCGGAAGACCCGGGGGTGGTAGAGATCGTGCCTGGTTCCCTGGCACGCGTGGCCGCGCCCGGCAGCCACCTGACCAACATCTCCAGCGGCGGCAAGATGAAGGATACCTGGGTCCTGGAGCGGTAAACTCCGCCGCCCCGCTCGTGCAGTTCGCGCTTGCTCTAGAACTCGCGGGCTACGAGACCGTCACGGCTGTTTGTCCCGCTCATCGCGATCCCTTCCATCCTGCTCTCCGGGGCTGTCGGCACGTTCAACTCGGGCTACCGGACACTCGCATACCTCCAGCTCACCTTCCTCCCTCACCCGTCGTGGAGCCCTGCAGCTTCCCTGACCTGGGGTAAGATAGGCTCCCGGGCGCGCCCGGGAGAAGGTATTCACGTCAGGAAAGGTTCAAGCATGGCGAAGCTCGACGGTAAGGTCGCGATCATCACGGGTGCTTCGAGCGGCATCGGGGAGGCGACCGCGGAGGCGTTGGCGACGGAGGGGGCGGCGGTTGTGGTCGCGGCCCGTAGGGAGGACCGGCTAAACGACCTCGTCGGCAGGATAGAGGGTGACGGTGGCAGGGTGCTTCCAGTCGCCTGTGACGTAGCCGACGAGGAGCAGGCACACGCCCTGATCCAGCGTGCAAAAGACGAGCTTGGAAGTGTCGACATCCTGGTTAACAACGCCGGGGTGATGCAGCTCTCCAAGATCGAGAAAGGCCTCTCCGATGAGTGGCGCACGATGTTCGACGTGAACGTGATGGGTCTCCTCTACGTCACCGACGCCGCCGTGCAGGTGATGAAGGAGCAGGGCTCGGGGCACCTCGTCAACATAAGCAGCGTGGCCGGACGCAAGGCTGGACCCTTACGGGGAGCCTACTCGGGGACCAAGTTCGCCGTCAATGCCATCTCCGAGGCGTTACGTCAGGAGCTGATCGAAGACAACGTCCGGGTGACGGTCGTGGAGCCGGGGGCGGTCGAGACCGAGCTCACCTCCCACATTACCGACGAAGAGGCCAAAGAAGGCATCAAGAGTATCTACGGACTTGACATCCTCCAGGCCGAGGACATAGCAAACGCCATCGCCTACTGCGTAACCCAGCCCGAGCGGGTGAGCGTCAACGAGATCCTCATAAGGCCCACCCAGCAGGCGAATTAGTGGTTAGCCTATAGCTACCAACCGCCAGAGAACCCAAGAGCTCGCCAGATCTAAAACCGGGGAGAGAGGAGAACCGGCTCCTTGGTGGCGCCACGCTCACCTCTCTCCGCGCAAAGGAGCTCCCTGAAGGACTCGACGGCGACCTCCAACTCCTTGCGGCCGGGCTCTGAGGTGGTGAAGTACTTCTGCATGAAGTTGCCGATGCCGATGGACCACTTTGTCTTACCGAAAATAAACCAGGCCTCGCTTATGAGGATGAACTGGAGTACGGCGTAGGGAGCCCAGTCAATAAAAGGGTCGAGTAGAGCGGCGCCAACGATGTAGATGAGGATGTTGGTGCCGCAGCGGGGGTGGAGGCGGCTCATTCGCTGTGCGCCTTCGAGTGTTACTTCACCGTACTTCTCGTAGGCGGCGACGGCCTTGTGCTCGGCGCCGTGGTAGCGGCCGACTGAGGAGAACTTCATAAAGGCGAAGAAGAGGAGGAGTATGGGAAGCACGGGGAAGGCGGCAAAGAAGGCGAGGACCGAGCCTACGGGGCCGCCTATGGACTCCGTGCCCGACTCCATGAGGACCACGAAGAAGTAGAGGACGGCCATGACGCCGATGAAGGAGACGAGAGCCCAGATCGAGCCAAGCATCTGCACGAGGATGCGGCCCCAAAGGAAGATCGAACGCAGGACGGGCCACTTGGAGATGCGCTCCAACGCGCCTTTGGGCCGCCAGAGGTTGGAGGGGTCTATCCAGATGTGGATCTTGCCGTCCCGTAGCTCGGCGGAGCTGCTGTAGGTGGGACCGAAGAAGTCCACCCCGCCCAGACGAGCCATCCCACCAAAGAGGAGCCTCTCCTCCCGATCAACCTCTCCCGCCAAATCCCTCCTTAGTACGCACGGCTACCTGAACCCGCAACGAATAATAAACGATAGCGCGCCAAAGGGCGGGGTTGGGAGTGTCGGGGTGGCGCGTCCTGGTAATGATCTGTAGTAATATCGCTTGCAACGGAGCCGGGCGAGAGAGAGGTGTCCTTTGGAATCCAGCTCGGGGACAACGCAGCGGCGCAACGTCTACATCGGGATCGGGCTGGCCTTCGCGCTCTTTCTCGCGACGTACTTCGTCTACCAGATCCGTGCGATAGTCCTGGTTCTGCTCCTGACGCTACTCTTCTCGGTCCTGGTCAGCGGGCCCGTGGATTACCTGGCCCGCAGGGGAGTAGGACGGGGTATCGGGACCGTTATAGTCCTGGCGGCCCTCGCATCCGTGCTCACGCTGATCGGCGTCTCGATGGGCTCGGTCGTGGAGAGCCAGGCACAGGAGCTCGTGGAGCAGGCTCCGACGCTCCTCTCGGACGTGCAGAGTCAGCTCGAGCAGCTACGGGCCTCTCTAGGGTTGGAGACCGGGTTCTTCCAGCCGGACCCGCAACAGATACTGGACTCCGCGCGGAACTTCCTCTCCGGCGGTACCTTCTCGACGTTCGTGAGCGTGGGCGCGAGTGTCTTCAACGTTCTCTCCTTCGGGGTGGTTATCCTGATCGCGACGATCTACTCCGTTGCGCGGCCGTCGCCGCTGGTGAACGGGTTCGTGGCGCTCTTCCCGGCGGGTCGCCGGCCGCGGGTGCGGGAGATAATGTTCGAGATGTACAAGTCGGTCCAGAGGTGGTTCCTGGGGCAGCTCGTCAGCATGTTCATCATCGGCCTCCTCTTCACCATCGGTCTCTCCATAATCGGGGTACCCTTCGCGCTCCTTCTGGGACTTCTGAGCGGTCTTCTGGCCTTCGTACCGTTCGTGGGACCGCTGATCTCCATAATTCCGCCAATCCTCCTGGCCCTGGTGGAAGACCCGATAATGGCGCTGTGGGTTATCGCCGCGTACGGCGTGGTGCAGTTCGTCGAGGGGAACATCGTCCAGCCGATGGTGATGAGCCGGGCGGTCTCACTTCACCCGGCGGTGATCGTCTTCGCGATCCTGATCATGGGCACCCTCTTCGGGTTCGTCGGCCTGTTCTTCGCCATCCCACTGGTCGCCGCCCTCCACGTCCTGATGATCGAACTGTGGATCAAACGGATGAACTCCCTGGGCACCGACCCGGACCCGCCGAAGGAGGAGCCGGAGAAGGAGGAGACGCCTAAGCAGAAGGTCGGCCGTCTGCGACGAGTCGCAGAAGCCCTCTCCCGTCGCTCCTGAGCTCGCGCTCGGCGAGGAACCCTGTCGAGACCCCGCCCCGCCGGAATGCCTCGTCCTCCAGGATAGCCAGGTGTAGCGGCTGCGTCGTCTCCAGACCCACCAGAGCGAACTCATCCAGCGCCCGCGCACCACGTCTCATGGCCGCCTCTCTCGTCTTCGCGTGGACTATGAGCTTCGCGAGCAACGAATCGTAGTACGGGGCGACCTTGAAGCCGGCGTAGAGGTGCGAGTCCACCCGCACACCGGGACCACCAGGCGGGGTGTAGAACTCCACGGGCCCCGTCTGAGGGAGGAAGCCGCGCCGCGGGTCTTCGGCGTTGATCCTGAACTCCATCGCGTGCCCCCGCGCCGGCGCGTCCCCCGCAACGGAGAGCCCCTCTCCCGAGGCGACGCCTAGCTGCTCGGCGACGAGGTCCACGCCGGTGACCATCTCCGTGACCGGGTGCTCGACTTGCAACCGGGTGTTCATCTCGATGAAGTAGAACTCTCCCCCCGCGTAGACGAACTCGACCGTCCCCGCCCCCTCGTAGCCGAGGTGCTCGACGAGCGTAGCGGCGGCGGCCTTCATGCCCTCGCGGGCGTCCTCCGGGAGCCCCGGCGCCGGGGACTCCTCGACGAGCTTCTGGTATCGGCGCTGGATCGAGCAGTCCCTCTCGGGGAAGGTCGCCGTGCCCCCGCGCCCGTCCGCGAGAACCTGCACCTCTATGTGCCGCAGCTCCTGGAGGTAGCGCTCGACGTAGACCGAGCCGTCGCCGAAGGCCGCCCCGGCCTCCCGGCTCGCCGAAGTGTAGGCGGCCTCGATCTCGTCCTCGGAGCGGACCACCCGCATTCCCTTACCCCCGCCCCCGGCGCTCGCCTTTATAACCAGCGGGTACCCGATCTCCGCCCCCACGCGCCCGACCTCCCTGGCGCTACGGCACAGACCGTCACTGCCGGGGGTAATGGGGACGCCGGTCATCACCGCCACCTCGCGCGCCGAGGCCTTGTCGCCCATCAGGGCTATCGTCCGGGAGGAGGGACCGACGAACTTTATGTTGCACGCCTCGCAGATCTCCGCGAAGCGCGCGTTCTCGGCAAGGAAGCCGTAGCCGGGGTGGATCGCATCCGCGCCAGTAAGCTCCGCGGCGGAGATGATCGCCGGTACGTTGAGGTAGCTGCTCGCGGGTGACGGCGGCCCGATGCAGACCGCCTCGTCCGCCAACAGCCGGTGCAGAGAATCGGTGTCGGCCGTCGAGTAGACCGCAACGCTCCGGATACCAAGCTCGCGGCACGCTCGGATCACACGCAGCGCAACCTCGCCCCTGTTAGCGACGAGAACCTTACCGATCATGGTTCAACCCTAAACCTCGGGCCGGATATTGAAGAGCGGCTGATCGTACTCGACGCCTTTGGCATTCTCGGCCAGGATCTCGACGATCTCGCCGGAGGAGTCGGCGGGGATCTCGTTCATCAGTTTCATGGCCTCGACGATGCACAGTGTCTGACCCACCTTGACGCGGTCCCCGACCTCGACGTAGGGCCCCTCGCCCGGAGCCGGGGCCCTGTAGAACGTCCCCACCACCGGCGAGCGCACCATGTGCAGATCCCCATTGCGCTCCGCCGGTAGCTCGGCCGGAGCGCCCACTTCCGGGACGGCCTCGACACGGGCGGCGGCCTGCGGCGCGGGCTGCTCGGCGGGGGCCTCGGCTTTGGCCTTCACGGTGATCTCCAGCTCCCCCTGACGGACCCTTATCTCCCCAACCCCGCTCTCGGCCAGCAACTCGACGAGCCTGCCGACGTCGTCGAGGGGCAGACCGGCCTTCGAGTGTTCCCGGGTAGACCCGCTGTCGCTCATCGTAAACTCTCCTTCGACATAGGTTCGGATTGTACACGTACCGTAGGCCGTCCGGGAAGCCGTTCGGGGACCGTTGGAAAAGCCGCTCCGCCGTGTAGAATCCGTAGTGAGTTATGGTTGTCGAGATCCTACTTACTGCATGAGCATTCGCGTCCTTGACCCCAGGGTCGCCCAGCAGGTGGCGGCGGGCGAGGTTGTAGACCGGCCGGCCTCCGTGGTCAAGGAGCTGGTCGAGAACTCGCTGGACGCGGGGGCCACGAGAATTGAGGTAGAGCTCGGCGACGGCGGAGCATCGCACATCCTCGTCCGGGACGACGGCTCGGGTATGTCTCCAGAGGACGCATCCCTCTCGGTCTTGAGACACGCGACCAGTAAGATCCGGGCCGTCAAAGACCTCGAGTCCGTGGCTACTCTGGGCTTCCGGGGCGAGGCTCTGCCCTCCGTGGCGAGCGTCTCGGCCTTCTGCCTGACCACCTCGACCGGTGAAGGCACCGGAACGAAGGTCGTCGTGGACGGCGGCGCGCCGGCCGAGGTCTCTCCCGCCTCGCACCCGAAGGGCACGACCATTCTCGTCGATAGGCTCTTCTACAACGTCCCGGCACGCCGGGCGTTCTTAAAGGGCGCGCGGGCCGAGAGAGCGGCGATAGTCGAGGCCCTCACGCATCTGGGGGTGGCTCACCCGGCGGTCGCCTTCCGTCTGACCGAGAAGGGCCGCGATTACCTCTCTCTGCCCCACGCCGGCGACCTCCTCGAACGCCTCGCCCAGGTACACGGCGTCGCCAAAGCCCGGGCGATGCGGCGAGTGGAGCATGAGTCCGGGGCCTTCCGGATCTCCGGGTACGCAGCGCTCCCGAGCGTGACCGAGAGCAGCCGGGCGAGCCAGACGATCTCCGTGAACGGACGCTGGGTGCGGGCCGAGAACCTGGCTCGCGGCATAGACGATGCCTATCGGGCGACGCTCCCTTCGGGACGTTACCCTCCGGTGGCGCTGCGCGTCGAGGTAGACCCGCGCCGGGTGGACGTGAACGTACACCCGACAAAGCAGATCGTACGCTTCTCCGAGGAACGAACCGCCCGGGCCACCGTCGCCGCCGCGATCCGCGAGGCTATAGAGTGGCGTCCGACCCCGCCCTCCACCGCCCCGCGCTCAACAGAGAGTGCCTACGAGCAAGAGCGCTTCCCTGCTCCCAGAGCACCAACCTTTGACTACGCCCGCGTCGCCGAGCGCAGGCCCGAATACTCCCCTCCGGCTCGTCCCCTGGACGAGGTACGCGAGCGTCTCGCCGAGGCGTCCAAACCGCTCTCTGAGATGATCTCCAAAGAGAAGCCAGAGCAGCCCAGTGTGTCGGAGTTGCCAGAGCGTGGGGCGTTGCCGTCTTTGGAGCATCTGCGGGTCATCGGGCAGCTCGCGGCGGGGTACATCCTCGTCGAGGAGCCGGAGTCGTTGTGGATCGTAGACCAGCACGTCGCTCACGAGCGGGCCATCCTCGACAGGCTAACCGACGCCGAGGACGGGTCCGCCCTGCCGACTACGCAGGCACTCCTCGTCCCGGAGGTCGTGGAGCTCCCACCCGGCGAGGCAGCCGGCGCGACAGAGTACCTGGAGGAGCTCGCCGTCTACGGCTTCGAGGTCGAACCCTTCGGACCGAACTCCGTGAGGATCACCGGCGTCATCTCCACCCTCGCCGGTCGTGACGTCGCCGGCGCCTTCAAAGAGGCTCTGGCCGCCGCGAGGGGGACCGGTCCGGGCCGCCGCCGTGAGGACCACATTCTCGCCACCATCGCCTGCCACTCGTCCGTAAAGCTCGGCGACAGGCTCTCCCACCCCGAGATGGAGGCGCTCATAGAGAGCTGGCTCACAAGCCGTCTCCCCGCCACCTGCCCGCACGGCCGCTCCATCTGCTACCGCATCGGCACGAACGAGGTCGCCCGCAAGCTCGACCGGCACTAAACACTCAGTGTCAATGGGGAACTTTGTCCCATACATAGGTTAAAACTGTGGAAGACCGCTTCGCCCCGGATGCCGCGCTTCTAACCTGGGTCCTGTCTGGCAGATCGCGCGGTTGGCCGAGCCAATGTCACGCATCTCGGGCTGACCGGAGGGGTATCGGCGTTTCTTACAGAGTATACTGGCCGGCAGAGGCGTAAGAAGTGGGAGGACTGTGGGGCGCGTACGAACCCATGAGCAAACGACGAGGAAGAGGACGGTCGCGTTGCTCATCCTCGGGCTAGGGGGATTCACGTCTCTCCTCATTGGTCTGATGTGGGACGCGGTCCTTCGCACATTTGCCACCGATCTGGCCCGGACCGAGAACTTCTTCAACCTCATCAACCCTTACCTCGTCTCCCTTACTCACGTCGTCGTCGCCGGGATCGTCGGCTTCGGCCATTTCCTCCTCGTTTTCGGCGTCGCCGC
This sequence comes from uncultured Rubrobacteraceae bacterium, assembly GCA_902806075.1. Classification (GTDB taxonomy): domain Bacteria; phylum Actinomycetota; class Rubrobacteria; order Rubrobacterales; family Rubrobacteraceae; genus Rubrobacter_F. The sequence continues at coordinate 10,442 of CADCVG010000044.1, read as the reverse complement.
CGCGCTCGTCGGCCTGATCGGGGCCGCCTACTTCCTCCTCTCGAGGTCAATGGAGAGCCCCGAGTGGAGGGCTCCCGGCTTCCACCGAGCCTTTGTGGTCGGGGCCGGTGCCCTCGTGTTGCTCGCGGTCGGCGGCACCGCTTGGGCGACCAGCGCCGTTTCCTATGAGGACAGCCTCTCTGCGGACCCCGGTGGTCCTGCGGCAAGTTCGGCGGGCGAGAAAGAAGAGCACGCCCACTGCGATGAGTCGCCGACGCTAGAGCAGCAGGAAGCGGCCGACGAACTCGCGACGGAGACCAAAGCGGGCGTCGGGGAGTACGTGAATCTCTCGGCGGCCAAAACCGCAGGCTACCGGCCTAGCTCGCCCTCTTGGAGGCCGATCACGCACTATCTCAATCCCGCCTACCAGCGAGATGGCGAGATCCTCGATCCCGCCAGGCCGGAGGCGCTGGTCTACGCCAACACTTCGGAGGGCCCCGTCCTGCTGGGCGCCATGTACGTCATGCCCGAGCCCGGAGATCCGGGTCCCCAGATCGGTGGCTGCCTCACCCAATGGCACGCCCACTCGTTGCGGGGGTGGGAGACCCCGGAGATGATGCACGTGTGGAGCGCGGACATCCCCGGCGGCGCGTTTAGCGAGCTAAGGCCTCGCGAATTCGTCCGATCCCTGGAGGGCTAGACACCCGCCGGCCGCACCATAGGGTGTAGCGGTGCTTGGCTTCCACGGCAACAACGACGCGCTTCCTCGCCTCATCCGACCATCGTCCCCTCCTCTCTGCCTTTGAGCAGCGGCTAGCAGAGGGGGTCTCGATCCGTCAGACCTAGTGGCGCACTATCATGACGGGGCAGTGGGCATGCCGCACGACGGAGTCTGATACGCTACCCATGAGCGCCCTTCTCAACCCGCCGAGGCCCCTGCTCCCCATGACGATCAGGCCGGCCTCGATCTCGTCGGCCAGATGCACGATTGCCTGGTCCCGCCGCTCCTGTGTCACGAGGTGAGCTCCGGCGACCTCGCCTCCAGCCTCCTCTACCTTCGCTACCTGCTCGTCGAGTATCTTCTGGGCATCCTCTCTGACCGCCGTCATCGCCTCTTCGTAGGTCTCGTAGCGGAAGCCCATCTCGTGTGTCGCGTAGACTGGATCGGGGGACGTAGGCGCGGCGGTGACGATGTGTAGCTCCGAATTGGTAGAGCCGGCCATGTCTACCGCCGTCGAAAGCGCCAGGTCCGCGTCCCTGGAGCCGTCGGTCGCCAACAGGATCTTCGCCGGAAAGATGCTCATGTCGAACCTCCATTCTCGCCGGACTTTACGCCTCTATTGTATCAAATACCAGCGAGCTACAGAAGAGGGAGCCTGGTTAGTCCCAACTAGCATGGTGAAGCTCTCCGGGGCGCTGTGTGACGGCTGACGTGGTCGGGCGCCCCGGTGCGGTAGTAAGGTATGGGGGTGCGAATAACGATTACGACGGCCGGTTCTCGCGGCGACGTGCAACCTTACATCGCGTTGGGGCTGGGCTTGAAGGACGCGGGCCACGAGGTCCGTGTGGCGACCTACGCCCCTTTCGAGGGCTTCGTTCGCGGGTGCGGTCTGGACTACCGTCGGGTTACTGGCAACCCTGACGTTGTTGTCTCGGATCTGCTAAAGGCCGGCCTCAACCCCGTGAGGTTCGCCCGAGCCTTCCGCCGGTTCTTCGGACCTATTCTGGAGCGCAACCTGGCCGAGTATCAGGAGGCCTGTCGGGGTGCCGAGGCGGTCATCTACTCCCCGGTCGGGTTCCACGGGAACTATATAGCCGAGGAGATGGGCATCCCGGCGGTAGGGGGCGCGGTTCAACCCCTCTTCGACCGTACCCGCCGCTTCCCGAGCTCGCTCCTGGGCCGGCCGCCCGGCAAACTCCCCGTCGGAGGCCCGCTAGAGGGCTTCTACAACCACCTGACCTACCTCGCCGCCGAACAGGTCTTCTGGCAGACGATGCGGCCGATAGTCAGCGAGGTCCGCGGGAAGTTGGGCCTGGTCCCCCTGCCCTTCTTCGGTCCCTTTACGACGGTGAACCGTAACCGTCCTATACTCTGCGGCTGGAGCCCGAGCGTATTACCCCAACCGCCTGAGTGGAGAGACCGGTCGAGCACGACCGGCTACTGGTTCCTGGACCAACCCGACTGCCGTCCCCCGGGCGAACTGGTCGATTTCCTGGAGTCCGGTCCGCCGCCGGTGAGCGTGGGCTTCGGCAGCATGAACGACGTGGACCCGGAGGAGGTTACGGCGCTGGTGCTGGAGGCGCTTCGGCGGACCGGGCAGAGGGGTGTCCTGCTCACCGGGTGGAGCGGCATCGGCAACGCTGACCTGCCGGACGAGGTCTTCAAGACGGAAGAGGTCCCCCACGAATGGCTCTTCGGTCGGGTGCGGGCAGCGATACACCACGGCGGGGCCGGCACGACGGCGGCGTCGCTGCGGGCTGGCGTTCCTACCATCGTAGTTCCGTTCTTTCCGGATCAGGCATTCTGGGGCTGGCGCGTAGCGACCCTGGGTGCAGGCCCTGAGCCTGTCCCGCGTGCCAAACTCTCTGCGGAGCGTCTCGCCGCGGAGATCTCGAAGGCCACTACCGACGCCGGGATGAGGAAGCGGGCGCAGCTGTTGGGCGAGAAGATCCGCGCGGAGGACGGCGTAAAGCAAGCGGTCGAGACCTTCCACCGCTACGTCCGCGCGTAAGCGATGGGGCGCAAGAGCAGGAGAGGGAAGTCCTAGGCTGGATCGGATACTATCAGCGGCAAGACAGAGGGTGCGTTGTGAAGAACAGGCTGCGAGGTAATTCAAAGGACTACGAGGAGCGGTGGGAGCGGGCGGGCGCCCTCGACGCGGCACGGGGAGGACTGCCCAGCATCGTAGCAAACCTCCAGGGCGACTGGAACGTCGAGCGTCTGAGTGGTCCGTTACCGATGCCCTTCGTGTGGAAGCGCGTGAGGAACGGCCGGGGGGAGACCTATGTCCTGCCCGCACCGCCGCGACTCCGCGGCCTGCCTCTCGGGCCGAGGTTCCCTTTTCGACTGGAGCAGCGCGAGGGGCACGTAGCCCTGATCTACGCTGGACCCCTCTCGTTCCTGGTGGACGAGCTTCGCCTCGAAGCGGACGGCTCCTGGCTCGGACGGGCGAACGCGGCGGGCATCCGGTACGCCTGGTTCGGGATGACCCCGATCTGGACTCCCGAACGTCCCGGATGGGCTCCGCAACCTCTCTAGCCGACGATCTCCCTCTGGCGGGCGAGCAGCTCGCGGATCTTGCCCGGTGAGGCGGCGCCGTAGTGGAGTACCTCCTCTGCGGTGGCAACGGTCGGCACGCCGGGTACGCCGATGCGGTCGGCCTCCTCACGCATCGCGCGCAGTTCCAGGATCCTCTCCATCTCCCAGGCCGCCGTGATCGCCTCGTCAGCGTCGAGTCCCGCCTCTTGCGCCGTTTCGCGCAGCACCCCTTCGTCGCCGAGGTTCAGCCCCTCTATAAAGAACGCCCGGTGGGCGGCGCCGCGGTACGCGTGACCCCGGCCCTGATCCTCGGCATAGCCGTGTAGTGTAAGCGCCAGCGTCGAGCGGGGCTGGTAGCAGGGGACGTGGATCTCGACCTCATGGTTGATAGCGAGTCCGTAGACGTGGTCGCGCCAGTGATCCCGAATGTACTCCCCGCGCGGCTCGGGCAGCGTCTTCGGAGCCGGCCTGAGCTCGTAGGGCACCCGCTCTACCTCTATCACCCCGTCGTCCTCCGCCTTCTCGACCTCAGAGCCGTGTATGTAACCCGAGTTTCCCCCTACAATTCAGTGTTCAGTGCTTGTAGGGAACAACTCGGGTTGTGTACGAAATAGGGGAGATGGTAGATTACATTAGATACATACCTCCGCTTATGCGTCTGCCCTCGCCCGCTATCTGGCGCAGGGCCGAACCGGATTACGTGTAAAGGCTCGGGGAACGGCGCTCGAGGTTCGAGCGGAGGACTTGATCCCCCTCAGAGTCGGTTATGACGATGGCGGTGGCGTTCTGGCGAAGCACCGCTGCGTTGAGGGCGCAGTCGATTTCTTCCTCTCCCACTCCGATGAACGTCCCGGTCGGAACCGAGGTGCCGTCTTCCCGCTCAACGGAAACGGTGTACACCTCTCCAGTTTCGAATCCCTCGGCCTCTATAAGGAGTTCCGTCCCCCATGTGTGGGCTACGACTGAGGTTTCTATCGTTATGCCTTGCGGGAGTGATCCGAAGGAGATAGGCTCCTCGTCGCCGAGGCCGGGGGGGCCGTCCGAGTTCGGGAGGCCGACGAACAACGCGGCCGCCCCGATCACGACGACGAGCAGCGCGGCCGCCGCCGAAGCGACTGCGGGCGGGACATGACGAGGGCGACCGAAGGTTCTCTCCACGACTTTCTCTTTAAGCTCGGGCGGGGGATCCAAGCCCTCTTCGAGGCCGGGATGGCTCCCTGTCTCGCCGAAAAGCTCGGCTACGGAGCGAAGCTCGGCCTCCTCGGCCCGGCACTCCGAGCAGCCTTCGAGGTGGCTCTCGAGTTCGGCCTTCTCTTTGGGTTCGAGTTGCCCGAGAAGGTACGCGCCGAGTAGTTCGCGCCACTGTCGGCAGTTGTCATCTCTCATCCGACCAACCCATCTCTTCCAGAACGAGGCGCAGAGACTTTAACGCATAGTACACGCGACTGCGAAGCGTGCCCGGGGGAACCCCGATCTCCTCGGCTACCTCGGAATATTTCCGGCCCCGGTAATAGATCTCGTTGATGACGAACCTGTGATCCTCGCTGAGCGATTCGAGGGCTTCGGAGACGAGCATCACTCGCAGCGCCGCCTCGGAATGATCCTCAGCGGCCTCAGTCTCTCTCCGGTTCTCCGGCAACTTCGCAGCGGCGGGACGGCTGTTTCTCGCCCTCACGGCGTCTATTATGAGGTTACGGGTAATGGCGAAGAGCCAGGTTCTCAGAGAGCTTCGGCCCTCGTCGAACTTCTCCCGCGAGCGCCACGCCTTCACGAAGGCCTCCTGAACAACCTCCTCCGCAAGCCCCCGGTCGCGGAGGGAGCGGAGCGCGAAACTGAAAAGCTCGCCAGCGTGATCGTCGTAGGCTTCGCGGAGCGCGGCCTCTTCCTCCCGGCGGTGCGATCGAGACCGGAGCCTCTCCAGAAAGGTTCGGCCATGTGGTGTTCTTTGTTCCGAATTTTCTCCCACTCATCTTATATTAACCGATGCCTCGGCCCACCTAAAAGGAGGGACGGGCCTCGCGGCCCGTCCCGAAAAGCCTTTCACTTCAGAAGTTTTCAGGAGGCCCGGTGTCTGAGCGTCCTAAGTGCGATGGCTCCGCCCACTATGGCAGCCGCCGCGAGGGCCGCGCCGATGACGGCGAGCGGAGAGAACCCGCCCGTCTTGGGGACGTTCTCCATGGTGGTTTCCATGCTGGACATGTCCGAGGTTGGGATGGCGAAGCCGCCGACGGCTTCTCCGGCACCGATCGCGCCGATCTCGGTCGCCGCACCAGAGTCGAGGTCTATCTGGTACAGGCTCGAGGGCTGTCCCTCGCCCGGCTGGAGCACAGCGTATGCATTGTCGTTGGGAGCGGCTATGTCGAAGCCGACGTTCCCGGTGAACTCGATGCCGAGAGGCCCGATGGTGGTAAGGCTGCCGGGGTTGGCGTCTTGTTGGAGGAGGCTCCCCGTGGTGAGGTCTATGTCGAAGAGCATCGTGTCCTCGGCGTCGGGGACGTTGTTAGTGTACCCGGCCCCCACAACACTCGGCTGGCCCCCAGTGTTCTCGTCGTCCTCGGCGTAGGCAAGCTCGCCGTCAACGGTGGTCGAAATCCCCTCGTTGAGGTTGGTCAAGCGGAGGTTCTGCCCCGCGTCCGTGACTATACGTATGGCGTCAGCGGTCGGGTTGAAGTCGAATCCGACAAGGGAGCCTTCTATGGCGGGATCGGCCTGTCCCTCGGCTGTCGCCACACCACTCGTGGGGTCTATGGTGTAGATCGTGCTCGACGCGCCCGCCGCGTAGAGTTCGTCGGTCTCTGGGCGGAAGTCCATACCGAGTATGGCGTCGCCCGCAGCGTCACCGGAAATGGCGACACGGCTATTCACCTGCGCGGGGTTAGCCGGATCGAAGCCTATAAGCTCCCCGGCATCGTTAAGCCCGTATACGAGTTCACCGGACTGTGCCCCGGCGTTCTGCGATCCCATAACCAAAAGCCCAAGCATCGCCCCGGCTAGCAGCATCATTCGAACCGTCTCCTTCAACGGCAACGCGGCTGAAATGGCGCTTGATCTCTTCAAACCTTGCTCCTCTTGGTAGTTTCCACAAAGGTCTAAAGAGGGTTACGGCCCTATATCCGCAAGTGTTCAAAGCGACGCGGATTTTCTAGCGGGCTGCGCTCGCCTGCTCGGAATCTTCGATAACCTCGACCAGCTCGTCCAGATCCCCGGCTACTTCTCCGCCGCCTACCTCGTCGAGAGGTGGGGCCGCAAGCCTACCCTAGTCGCCTATCTTCTCGGTTCCGCCGCCGCGGCCCTCGCTTTCGGGCTGCGGGGGCTGGGGGCGGAGCTGATCCTCTAGGGGTCTTTCTTCAACCTTGGGGCCTGGGGGGTCCTCTACGGCTACACACCGGAGCTCTACCTGACGGGTGTGCGTGGTTCTGGCGCCAGCTGGGCCGCAGGGGTCGGGTGCATCGGGGGATCGTGGGTCCCTACCTCGTCGGGGTAATGCTCGAGGCGTAGGGTTTCGGAGCCTCGTCCGTCTTCGTAATGTTCGCCGCCGTGCTGCTCGTCATCGCGCTCGACGTGTTGTTCCTCGGCGAGGAGACCAAAGGCAAGGTGCTAGAGTAGATCTCCAGACCCCCGGATCAGCCTACCGTGGGCGCGACACTCGCAGGCAGCCGGGGCTAGAGTTTGCTTAGATCCAGCGTCACACCCGCGCCTTGTATTGCCTCTCCTCTGCGCCTCGCGCGCCGCTCGCGAACCTGGCACCATCAAGGTAACAGCAGGCATGAAAAGCTATGTTTTATCAGGGTAAAATCCCGGTGAACTTTACGTCTTCCTCTTCACTCCGCGGTATGGTGATGCGTGAAGCTCGCCGCTCCCCGGTTGGATCGGGTGGCTTCAGGCCCTGTTCGTGAGGGCTTTGTAGGTCTGGTGGAGGTGGTCGGAGAGGGTGACGACGGCGAGGATGCTGGCTATGAGCCGGGTTACGCGCGGGGCGAGTACGAGCCCGTAAGTAAAGAAGGACGCCATCCACATCCCGAGGCAGAACTTGCAGGTCACGAGCTCTCCCACAGACCTCCGCAGGCCCCTGCCCCGGGGCTCCTCGTCGACCATCTTGGGGCTCTGCTTCTCCTGGATCTCGGTGAACGGGGCGCGCAGGGGCATCGCGACCGCGTCATTCGCCAGCGTGTTACTCAGCTTGTGGGTCGCCACCCCGAGCAGCGCGATGTCCTTCGCTTCTATCCGCTCCGGCAGGCTGCGGCCCGCGCGCCTGGTAAGGAGGAGAAAGGCGGCAAGGATCAGGTTGAAAACCCCGACCAACACCGCGTACGAGGAGAGCGTCTGGGGGTCCTCCCCGTACCCCTCGAAGACGTCCTGTGTTATCTGGTTGTCCTGCTGCCTCTGGTCGGTCAAAACGTGCCTCCCTGCCTCGCCGCGATTACCTTGCTACCCGACGAGTATATCGGGGGACCGGCGGGTATGAGCGAGCGCAGGTCGCCGCGCACCAGAAATGGCTCGAAGTGTGTAAGGCGGACACCCGAACCCGAAGAGTAGCGGGCCTCCCAATCCGGGTAGGAACACCTCGCCGGTTCGCGGTCCCGCGGGCGGTATGCGGATCCGGCTCCTCCGGATCTCGAAAAAACGGAAAGGACTATCGTAATGGCTCAAGACCAGCACACCCAGCAGGACCCGACGACGCAGTACCAACAACCTCAGTACCCTGAGCAGGATCAGCGGGATCAGCACCCCGGCCTAGAGTCGGAGATGCAGCCCAAACCCGACTACGGCGTGGAGACTTATCGCGGCAGCGGCAAGCTGACCGGCAAGAAGGCGATCATCACCGGCGGTGACTCTGGCATCGGGCGGGCGGTAGCTCTGGCGTTCGCCCGCGAGGGGGCCGACGTCCTGATCTCCTACCTCGAGTCCGAGGAGCCGGACGCCCGGGAGACGGCGCAGGCCGTCGAGCAGGCCGGCAGGACGGCTGTGAAGATGCCTGGCGACATTGTCGAAGAGACCGTTTGCCGGGCCATAGTCCAGAAGGCCGTCGACGAATTCGGTCAGATCGATATCCTCGTGAACAACGCCGCTCACCAGATGACGGTCAACGGGATCGCCGACATCTCGACCGATCTGCTCGACCGCACGTTCAAGACCAACATCTACGCGATGTTCTGGCTGTGCCAGGCGGCGCTCCCGCACATGCAACCCGGCGCCAGCATCATCAATACCTGCTCCATCCAGGCCTACCAGCCCTCCCCGACACTGCTCCCCTACTCCACGACGAAGGGGGCCATAATCTCGTTTACCAAGGGGCTCGCCCAGGAGGTCATCCAGTACGGCGTCCGTGCAAACTCCGTGGCCCCAGGCCCGGTGTGGACCCCTATCATCCCCGCCTCGATGCCCGGCGAGACGGTCTCCCAGTTCGGCGGTACCTCCCCGATGGGGCGCCCCGCCCAACCTGCGGAGCTCGCCCCCGCCTACGTCTTCCTGGCCTCCCAGGAGGCCAGCTACGTCAACGGCGAAACCCTCGGCGTCACCGGCGGCCAGCCGCTGCCGTAGCCCTCAACTCGGGAGACAAGTATAGAGAATGTGTCCCGCGAGCCAGCAAGCCTGCCGGCTGACAGGCTAGAATACGTCTTCAGAGAGCGAACGGGAGCGTGTACAGATATTGGGAATCGTCGTCCAGAAGTACGGCGGCAGTTCGGTGGCGACGGCGGAGCACATCATGGCCGTGGCCGAGAGAGTCAAGAGGGGCCACGAGGGGGGGCTCGGGCTCGTCGTGGTCGTCTCGGCGATGGGCAAGACCACCGATCGGCTGTTGGCGCTCGCGGGCGAGGTCTCCCGCGAGCCGTCGCCACGCGAGATCGACCAGCTCCTCTCGACCGGAGAGCGCCAGTCGGTGGCGCTCCTCGCGATGGCTCTGCACGACCAGGGGATCCCGGCCACCTCCCTCACAGGACCGCAGGCGGGGATGAAGATCACCGGCCGCTACGGCTCCGGTATCATCTCCGAGATACACCCGGAGAGGATGCGGGGCCTCCTGGCCGAGAGGCAGGTAGTCATCGTCGCGGGCTTCCAGGGCATGAACGCTCTAGGCGACGTGATGACGCTCGGGCGCGGCGGCTCGGACACGACGGCCGTAGCTCTGGCGGCGGCGCTCCACGCGGACCGCTGCGAAATCTACACGGATGTCGAGGGTATCTACACCGCGGACCCCAGGATAGTGCCCAAAGCGCGGCGCATCCCCGAGGTCTCCTCCGCCGAGATGGCCGAGATGGCGTGGCGGGGGGCGAAGGTGATGCACCCGCGGGCTGTAGAGCTCGGGGCGCTCTACGGCGTGGAGATACACGTCCGCTCCTCCTTTGGCGAGGGGCCGGGCACGATCATCAGGAAGGACAAAGACATGGAGCGCCTGGAGACCCGCGAGACCATAGCCGGAATCGTCCATGACCTCGACGTCTCGCGCGTGACCCTGACCGGTATAAAGACCGGTCCCGGCACGATGAGCAGGATCTTTACCCCGCTCGCGGAGGCCGGCGTCTCCGTGGACGTCATCGTCGAGAGCGCCCCGAAGGAGGGCTCCTCGGACGTTGCCTTTACGGTCTCGCGCGGAGAGTTCGCCGAGGCGCGGCGAATAGCGGGTGAGGTCGCGGAACCGCTAGGCGGCGAGGTCGAGGGCGAGGAGGAGCTGGGCAAGGTAAGCGTCGTGGGCACGGGGATGCTCAACAGGCCCGGCTACGCGGCGAAGATGTTCGACTCCCTGGGGCAGGCGGAGATCCCCATACGGATGGTCTCGACCTCGGAGATACAGGTGACGTGCATCATACCGGCAACCCGGGTAGAGGAGGCGGTCCGGCGCCTCCACGAGGACTTCGAACTGGAGGAGAGAGATGTTTAGCGGCGCGTTTACGGCCCTCGTCACCCCGTTCAGGAACGGCGAGGTGGACGAAGAGGCTCTCGAAGCCCTAGTCGAGTTCCAGATACAGCAGGGCATAAACGGCCTCATCCCCTGCGGTACCACCGGCGAGAGCCCGACCTTGAGCGAGGAGGAGGACCGGCTCGTCATCGAGGCCGTGGTGCGCGTGGCGAGTGGGCGGGTACCCGTGGTCGCGGGGACCGGCTCTAATAGTACGGACATGGCGATCAAGTACACTAGGATGGCCGAGGAGGCGGGCGCGGACGGCTCCCTACAGGTCGCCCCGTACTACAACAAACCGACCCA
>CADCVG010000043.1 GCA_902806075.1 uncultured Rubrobacteraceae bacterium | reverse complement strand
TCGGCCCCACCCGGCCGCTCCTCGAAGTCTTGCGGACGCACCTGACGGCGATTTATGAGCGTGAAGACCAGCCTGTCAGCCAGGATCGGGCGCAGTTCCTCCATCAGGTCCAGGGCGAGCGAAGGTCTCCCCGGACGCAAAGCGTGCAGGTACCCGAACTGGGGGTCCAGGCCGACACCCTCGCAGGCGGAGACGCAGTCGCCAAGCACGAGCGCGTATACGAACGAGAGCAGTGCGTTCATCCTGTCTCTCGGGGGACGCCGGTTGCGGCCGCTCCAGGCGTACTCCTCCCTATCCGAGCGGACCATCTTGGTAAGCGCGTCGAAGTACACACGTCCTGCCTGACCCTCGATCCCCCGCACCTCCTCCACGCTCTTCGCTTTCCCAGCGTCTCTGAGCGACCAGCCCAACGCCTTCGCTGCGTTTTCCAAAGCTGTTCTGTCTTCCGGTGAGACGGCCTCCCGCGCGGAACGCTGCACCACGGTCCGGGCGTTACGCACTTTACCGGCCACGACGTTGCGGGCGATAGCGGCGACGCGGTACGGGTCGGCCTGAGCTTCGTACTGGACGCGGCGCAGTAGCACGTTACCGCTCGTGGGGCCAGCGAGCCTGCCCTTGAAGCGCCCGGTCTTGCCGAGCCACACGATGCTCCGCCCGTCCTCCGCGAAACGGTGGAGCAGGAACGGGCTGACGAGGACGTTCCCGAAGAGGACCATGCCGCCGAGGTGTTGCAGCGGCATCTGGAGCTTGAGCTCGCGCTCGACCTCCAGCTTCAAGGTCTCGTGGTCCAGGCGCACGTAAGCCCCCTGCGTCTGCACGAAGAGTGTATTTAGGAGCTCGCGCAGCATCTCAGGTCCCAGGATCGAAGAGCGAATCCATCTCGTCCGTCCTCCCCGACATACCAGCCAATGTGAACGGCATGCAGGCGTCGAACAAGGAACACTTGGGACACCGGGCGTCCGCGACCGGCGGCGGGACCGTGGCCGTGACCAGGAGCACGCGCACCGCCAGGACGGTCTCCTCCGTAAGGGAGCGCAGTTCATCGTCGAAGACCACCTCCCGGCGGCGGCGTGAGGCGTAGTGGTAGATGGCGCCGCGAGGAACTTCCCGTTCCAGCATCTCCTCCAGGCACATCGCCTGCGCGCAGAGCTGCAAATCGTCGTGGCGCTTCTGCCGCCGCGCACTGGACTTGTACTCAACCGGGTAGGGCGTCCCATCGGAATGGAACTCTACGACGTCGGCCTTCCCGATGAGGCCGAGCCGCTCGGAGAACAGGGGAAGACCACGTTCGACCTTCACGCCTTCCTCTAACCTCGATTCGGGGTTGTCCGCGCGCTCGTGGACGCGCCGGCCCCGCAGAGTGTAGAGGTTCTCGTCAAAGACCTGCTCGACGTGGATCAGGGCGCACTGCCTCGGACAGTACGAGTAGTGCTCCAGAGCGGAGATCATCACGACCTCCGCCTCGTCCCAGGCTCCGGCGTGTGGCGTGTCGCGGCTCATCCCTTACCCTGTTCCTCAGCCCAGTATCCGGGTGAGCGCCACGCCCTCGGGCAGGCCCTCTTCTTCCACGCTAACCGTGTAGTCCGAGAACCGGCGCGGGCTCGTGTCAGGATCGTTGAGGGACGGCTTGATACGGTCGAACAGCTCGTGTACGGGCGCGTTGCCGTACTTCTTCTCGTGAGTGAAGACGTAGATCCCGCGCGGGCTCATCGTGCCCCGGCTCGCGCTGCGGTCGAAGTCCCACATGTACAGGAGCGCGTCCCAGAAAAGCTCCAGATCCTCCGCCGTGACGCCCGTCTGCCTGGCCGCGTGCGCGGAGAAGAAACCCCGCCCCACATACAGCCCGTAGGGGATGAGGGTCTTGCGCCCGATGGTCTGTAGCTTGTCGCGGTCTTTCTCGTCGGTGACGGCCATACGTGTGATGGCGAGGTCCTGAGGGATGATCGGATTCACCGAGCGGGAGAAGGTCAGTTGCAGCGGACCGCGCACCTGACCGGCGTTCAGCCCCGTGCTCATCACGGCACCGAACATCCGCACGTCGAAGAAGTTCTCGCACATCCAGCGGCGGGCCTTCTCCACGTCGTCCCGGCCTTTCTTTGGCTTACCCGCCTTGTCAGATTCTTTCTTGAGGTCGCTCAAGAGCTTCTTCGTCTTCGCGTTGAGGGACTCGTCAAGATTGTCTATCTCCGCCTTGAACTCCGGGTCGGTGAGCTCCCCGCTGTAGGAGAGCTTGGGCTGCACGTCGGAATCTTCCGGCACGTCGGTGAACTTGAACGCCCCGGGCAACGCCTCGGAGAACTCGCGCAGGTTCGCGGTCACCGCCGCGTCGGTCACGACCTTCTCGACTCTGGTGCCCACCTCCATGCCCTGCTCGGTGTAGGCGCGGCGGATCTGGTCGTTCAGCACGCCGTGGTGCTCGATGAAGATCTTCAACCGCTCCGGGTAGGCGTGGTCTTCGCTCGCAACCTCGACGAAATTCCTGACCTTGCGCTTGAGGGCAACGTCGGTGACAAGACCCTCCATCGTCTCGGGGTCGGTGCGGGGCAGATTGCCCGCGTCCGGGTCGCCGTTGGGGTTGCCGTCGGTGACGTCGAAGATGAGCACGAAATCGTGCTTCTTCGCGGGGTCGCAGTGAATTTTCGTCGCTTGCTCGGTCATGGTTAGCTCCCCTCCCGGTTGTTCTTCTCTCGGGCCTCTCTGTTAGCCCTGGCTTCGGCGCGGTTGTGGGCACGCTGGTGGTAGTAGCCGAGGGCGAAGATGGCCTGCTGACGCATGGTGAGGGTGCGCGGGAACTCGGGGCCGATGCTGGTCGTGATCTCCCCAATCCTGTCCTGTATCGCCGCGCCGGCCCCCGGTCGCTCCTTGCGGATCTTGCCGATGTGCGCCTGATGGTTGCGCATGAGCGTCCCGAACACGCTCGCCGGCGTGCTCGACGCCGCCCCGTAGTACCGGTCCACTATCGTCGCCTTTACGCCCGGTATAGCCGCCACCTGCAACGCTTCGAGCTGCGCCAACAACCTGCCGCAGTGATAGGCCGTCTCCTTGAGCTGCGGGTTCAGGCTCTCCAACGTCTCCGCCATCCGCTCACCTCCATAGGTCAACACCATCTTAATAAGCGCCGCCCGGGGACGGCTAACGTCGCTCTCCGCCCGGTTGCGGCGTACCGCCCGCGCCAGCAGGTCTTCCGGCAACCGTCCACCCTTGATCGCCACCCGCACCAGCGCGGCCGGTACCTGCGGCGTCATCTCCTTGTTCGCGTCCCGGTAGGCACCCGCAGCGAGCACGTACAACCCGAGCGGATCTCCTCGCTCGCCACGAGTGTTCACCATCTCCTGCGCCCTGAACCACCGCTTCAAGTTCTCCTCCGCCTCCGGCACGGTCGTCTCCAGCCAGTCCCGCACGACTGCCCGGCCCCCACTCGCCGACAGCGCCAGCGCGTAGAAGTCGTTCGCTCCCACGTCCGCTCGCCGGGTGCCCGAGAATGGAGACTTCAGCAACAGCCGCACGCTCTCGGGGTCGGGTCGGACCATCAGGATCGGGTCGAAGGCACTCTCCTGCCGCGTCCAGAAGATGTAGGCCGACGGCCCGATGAAGATCCTGGATCGTTCATCGGAGAGAAGGTGGTTCAGGGCCTTGCCGAACCGCTCTCCTGCGTCGCGCGAGATCGGGGAGGTGAGAGAGTTCTTGAGACCGTAAGATTGAAAAGCGTCCTCGTTTGCTGTGACGAGTGAATTTTCAGCCTTCCCACCTATACGCATCAAGCCTTTGACAGGAACAGGCATCCGCTTTTCTACTGGCCCGGAAACACCCGTTACCAAACAGATTCCTTCTGGTTTTGAACCCTTGTTTTGATTACTCGCTGTGTAATTTGCCCAAAACTGTTGCACGCTCTTTAGTTCCACGGCTGGAATCACGCCTCCCACACGGAACGTAAGATTATCTTCCGGCGCGAGATGTTTTGGAACAATGCAAGGATCAAATGACCACTGATCTAGCAAATTGACGATAGCCTCTACGCTTGGCTCTCTGGTTTTCTCGGCACATGATCTTACGAGATCAACAAACTGCCGATGTCGTTCAACAACGTCGTTGACCTTCTTAGGGTCATCATCCCGCCGATAATCTCCAAGTACGTACTCGCCATTATCCGCAAGCAACCTCGGTTTAATTCCCGACGTTCTTCTGAGAGTAGGAACTTTCAGGCTTTGCCCATTCCGACTCTTCTTTGTGTTGTCGCCTTGGGGGATAAAGCCTTCCAACTTACCATCCAAACTTACACTGACAAGCCAGTGAATCTGGATCTCGCCATACATGACTGGAGGTAAGCTCATTCGATTGTCCGCGTATTCAACGAGCCTGCGGAGGATCACGAGACGCTCCCCTCGTACATCTCCTGTGGCACGCGCAGCACACCTCTCTCCAGCCGGGCGCGGAAGAACTTCGGCTGTGCGTCTCCCCTAACGATGCTCCGTCCCTCCGGGCCGTGGCCGGCGTAGGAAACCTTGCCCTTTGCATCCGGTACGAAGCCGATGTCGAAGAGCATGAAGCCGAGGTCGTCGCTGACGTCTATGGTCTGTTCGTCTCCGCTCGGCGGGCCGAAGAACGCGGAGAACTCGCGTGTACCCAGGTACGGCTGGTTGAAGCACTGCCCCCGCTTCACCCGGCGGCGGAACTGGTCGCGGTACTTGGCCGGGTGATCGTTCGCGTGGGGCTTGAGTTCGATGTTGGCCCGAATCACGTAGGCCACGTCCCGCAGACACAGGGTGTGACGCTGGGCGCGGTCGTCGTCGGCATAGTAACCGCCGCCGTCCGCAGCCCACGATCGGGCCGAACGCTCGCTCTGGGTGCTGTTCATCTCATTACGGAGAATGGAGAAGTGACGGACCGGGTTAAGCACCTCTATCTCGCGCACCATCCACCGGAACTCGGGCTTCCAGAAGATCGCCTCGAGTATCCCCCGCGCCGCGCTCGGGGTCATGACCTCGTAGCTGGCGCGCTCCACCCCGAACTCCGGCCGGGTGAAGCACGCGAACTCGCCCCACACCTTTACTTCGAGCGGCGTTTCGTTGTCCCTTTTATCCACTTCCCTCCCCTCGGTCGTCTACCATACGAGGTACGTCGGGTCGTCGCTCACGTCCTCTATGCCGCGCAGGTCGTCGTATCCACCGCTCCACAGAAAAACTCCCTCCGCTATCTCCTCCGTATAACCTTTCCGCTTCTCGAACTCGCGCTCGAACATCGATACTATGTAAGGCTGCAACCGGCGGTGATCCCCACTCCAGATGCCGACGTGCCGGATACGGTCGAGCAGCCGATCCAGAACCGCGCCCCGCCGCTTGTCGCCCCCATCGTAGCGCACGATCACCGGCACGCTGGCGTCCGGTACGAGCCGGTACCTCGCGGCCACCTCCGGGTAGTCGAGGGCCTTGCGGTACTTCTGGATCTCCTCCTTGTCTGTCGGCACGTCCTGATAGAGCCGCCGGAAATACTCCCGGAAGATGGCTGGATCGTGGAGATCGAGGTCAGGTCTGCGGAGCATGATCTCCGCCTCACCGAAACCGGCGGCGTACTCGCCCCTCGGCACCTTTCCTTCCTCCGGTTTGAAGACCACGACGCGGCCCGGTTCGTCCATCCTCCCTTCCCGGTTACAACGTCCCGCAGCCTGCACGATCCTGTCCAGCGGTCCAAGCGCCCGGAACACGACCGGGAAGTCTAGATCCACCCCCGCCTCCACCACCTGCGTGGAGACAAGCAAGCAAGGCTCGTTCTCCCTCAACCTCCGCCGCACCTCCTCCAGCACGTCCCGCCGGTGCGCCCCGCACAACAGCGTCGAGAGGTGCAGGACCGGCTCCCCTTCAAGTCTCTCCAGCAACGCGAGCGCGTCCTTACGGGTGTTGACGATGACCATCGCCCGCTTGTGCGGGGAAGCGTCGAGGAGGCGCCGCGCCACCTCGTCCCAGGACAACGCCTCTTGCGGCGCCTCGTACTCGACGCGGCGCAGCGAGTGGAAGTGTTCGGTGGCGCGGCCGGGCGGCACGATGTCCCGCACGTCGTCGAACCCTTCCAGGTAGCGGCTCCGCTCGTCTAGGACAGGCTGGGTGGCGGTGCACAGGACGACGCTCACCCCGTAGCGGCGCACGAGTTCCTTCAACATGCTCACCGTCGGCTCCAGGAGGCCGACCGGGAGAGTTTGCACTTCGTCCAACAGGATCACGCTGCGCGCGATGTTGTGCAGTTTGCGGCATCGGCTCGTGCGGTTGGCGAACAGGCTCTCGAAGAGTTGCACGGTCGTCGTCACGACGAGCGGCGCGTCCCAGTTCTGAGTCGCGAGACGCGAGCGGGTCCGGGCCTCGTCTTGCCTCTCCTCGCCATCCGCATACTCCCTGCGGACGGCCGAGTGGTGCTCCAACGCTGCTCCCTCGCCGAGTTCCGCGAAGATCCCCCGGTAGACGCTCACCGTCTGCTCGATGATCGAGGTGTACGGGACCGCTACGATCACGCGGTCCAGACTATGCTCTGCGGCGTGGCGCAACGCAAACGCGAGGCCGCTCCTCGTCTTGCCGCCCCCGGTTGGCACGCCGAGCCGAAACACGCCCCGCGGTTGCCCACTCGCCTCAAGGCAGCAACGGTAGACCTCCTGCCGTACCTCGTTCACCGGCGTCGGGTCTTTTTCGGACTTCGATATCAGGGCTTCCTGATTTCGCCTAAGCACTTCCCAAAGCTCCTCCGGCCCGAGCCCCGATCCTCGAAGTTCGCCTATCTCGGGCTCGAAGTGAGTCTCCGTGTCGAGAAAGTCAGCGTCCACCAGGGCCGAGAACAGCATCCGCTGCAATACCTCCATCTGAAGCTCGTTTCGGGGCAGTTCCGCGAACAGGCTCCGCACGTCCTCCCGAAAGTCCAGCCCCTCAACCACGTTTCTAGCGATGGGTAAGATCTGGCCGTATCTCTCGCGAGGCTCCGGCTGCTTCACCACATCGTCGAGCTTCGCGGAGTTCGGGAGCCCGGCGTGGTGCCCGTAGATAACGGCGGCCAGCGCCCGAACCGCGTCGGACGCGAGCATCGCCCCGTAGACCGCGTGCGGCACCCCCCTGGCCGGAGCATCCTCACCAGTTCGCGCCGCCCTGTCGCAACGCTTCAAGTACTCCTGGAACTCCGGGTTGAACTTGCCAATGTCATGCCAAAGCCCCGCCAGCGAGGCTATCTCGCCCGCTCCAAACTTCGCGGCATTCTCGCTCGCCTTCTCCGCCGTGCGCTCCAAATGTTCCACGAGATCATGCCAGGGACCATCCTTTACCGGCGTATGTGCGTAGAATCGCTCCATGACCCTCCCGTCCCCGCCCGACCTTCATGATAGCTCTACTCCGTTTGCCGCAGCAATCCTCGCCCGGCCTGGTGGGGCCAGGCGCACAGTGCCTCTCCGCCTCTTAGGCGTACTCCACATGTTCCAATCCTCAATGGCTTGAACCATACGCTGACGAGCAGCTTAACATAATTGATGTGTAGGAGTACTACACAAGAACTTGCTCGTCTGAGCACTGGCCGCTATGATGACGAAGCTGGCAGATAGTAATCGCGGTAAGGGGCGTTTTGGAGAATCAGCGCAAGAGGTTCCATAGGCGGTTTGGCGGTCTCTAGCGGGTGAGCGGCCAGGTGCCTGAGTCTCCTACCGCTGAGTGGTTCGCTGGCGGAATCATCGAGGGGCGGAAGTTGGAAGAGTACCTGCTCTCCCCGACGCACCCGGTCGGCAAGCACAAGCTGAGGCTGTGGCGGAGCTTGTTCGGCGTACGCGAAGGTGACGGCAAGCTCCTGGAGCGGCTTATACGCGAGCAACTCATCCAGGCAGAGCCTAGAGAGCGGCGGTCCAAGGTGGTAGGCCACCCGAGGCGCGTAGTGCGTGAGTGGGAGATTATCATTCCCCGCTTTCGTGGCCCGAATGGCAACGAAGGACCCGTCCTCACCGCCTGGGCCTTGGATCCTTTAAACGACCGCCCTCACCTTTCGACCGCCTACCCGCTTGTCTGACAACCTCACAATTGGAACGTGGCGTTATAATCCGCAGTATGGTACCGAAGACGCACACTACGTACCGGGCGCTCGATGTCGTGCCCATCCCGGAGGACATACCGGAGTTCGGCGTCAAGGCCGGAGAGCTTGGGGTCGTGGACTTCGTTTACGACGACGGACACGGCCTGCACGTCGAGATCGGCCGTGAGGACGGCACCACGGCGGGCTTCGTGCAGCTTGAAGCCGACCCGGCAGCCGATGGCGAAAACGCCTGGCGCGTCGTCGCCTACTCCCCGTTCGAGGCCTAGACGAGCCAGGGTCTTCGGCAGCACCGGCGGGCAGGGCGCGCGGGGTACTCCTCACCCGCTCCGTCGCCAGACCTCTTCCAGCCTCTCCGTGCTGTGCCAGCGACTCACCGAGATCGTGAGATCCGCCGCGTCCGGGACCGCATAGTCCACGGCAAGCTCGACTACAGGCTTATCGTCCGAGTGGTCGGCGATGCGGCGGAAGGTGTCGGAGCCGCGCGGGGCGGGGCTCATGGCAAAGGTGGCGCCGGAGTTGATCGGGGAGAGCGCAACCCTCCCGGCGTGCCGTTCGAGCAGCTTCGCCGTGTCTACCTCCAGCACGAGGTGTAGCCGGTCCTTGTACGCTCTCGCGCTCAGCAACTTGAGCAGGCGCTTCCACTCTACCCAGAAGAAAACCCTCCGATTGAGGTGCTCGTACCACTCGCGCGGCGTCATGCCGCCGTACAGGCACCTCTCCAACGACTTCTCCTGCATCGGCTTGTTGTCGCGGACGAGGGCTACGCCGTGATCCGGGTGCTCTACGCGCACTATCTCCGGCCGCCGGGCCGACTCGATGGCAAGCCTCTCCTTCCCCTCAACCTCGAACCTGTCTAGAAGCGCACTGGTGCTCAGAAGACCCAGACGCCGGATGCTCTCCCAGCTTTCGTCCTCCGCCATGTGGTAGAGCGTGGGATACTGTGAGGTCAGCCGCTCAAGCTTCAAACACGTCGCCCGCCCTCTAGGAGACCTGCTCCATCTCCGGCTCGGCAGTCCTGCGGACGGCGCTTATGCAGCGTGGTCCGAGAAGTTGCTTGAGCTCGCCGTACAGGTCGGAGGAGTCTTCGACGGTGCAGATCTGCTCCTCCAGCGTTCCGTCGCCGGAGACCAGGAACAACGGGCTTCCGCCAGAGTGGCGGCCGATAACCTCGAATGCTTTCCTGGCGTCCCGGTGCGAGAGCCCGACGAAGGAGCCGGCGTCGAGGTAGACCGGGTCGAGGCCGGGCTTGAGGTCTAGCTCCTCTATCTCCAGGGCGACGACACGCGGTATTCCTTCCTTGCGCTCCACCCGGCCCTTTACTTTGAGGATAGCGTCTTCGCGGACGCATTCGGCGCACTTGGCGTAGACTCTGGGGAAGACCATGACCTCGGCGAGACCGCGCGTGTCGTCGAGTTGGAGCATCGCCATCACGTCGCCCTTGCGCGTGGTGTTGCGCCGGACGGAGGTCGCAAGCCCCCCGACCCACACTACCGCTCCGTCCCGGCAGCCGTCGAGCTCGGAGACGGTAGTGTCGGCGTGCTTCTTTAGCTTGTGCAGGACGGGACGCAACGGGTGGTCGGAGACGTAGAGGCCCAGAGTCTCCTTCTCCCATTCGAGGGTGCCGCGTTTGTCGTCCTCTATCTCGGGGATCCGGGGCTTCGGCGGCGCGAGCTCTGCTAGCTCCTCGCTCCCGAACATGCAGAACTGGTCTTCGTCCTCTTCTTTGGAGCCCGCGAGGGCGAGCTCTACGGCCTTCTCGTGGACCTCGAGCAGGGCGGCCCGCGAGTGACCCAAGGAATCGAAGGCGCCGCACTTTATGAGCGACTCGATGGTGCGCTTGTTGTAGGTCTTGCAGTCCACCCGGGCGCACAGGTCGAAGAGGTCCTCGAACGGGCCGTCCTCCTCTCTGGCTGCGATGATCGCCTCGACGAAGTTCCCGCCGACGTTCTTTACCGCCGAGAGCCCGAAGCGGATAGTACCGCCGACGACCGTGAAGCGGTGCCCGCTCTCGTTTACGTCCGGCGGCAGGACCTCTATGCTCATCGCCCTTGCCTCGGCGACGTACTGCGGAACCCGGTCCTTGGTGTTCATCACGCTACTCATGAGCGCGGCCATGTACGCCTCCGGGTAATGCGCCTTGAGGTACGCGGTCTGGAACGCGAGCAGGGAGTAGCAGGCCGAGTGGCTCTTGTTGAACGAGTAGCCGCCGGCCTTCTCCATCCAGTTCCAAAGCTCTTCGGCGACCTCGGGGGCGACCTCGCTCGCGGCACAACCCTCGGTGAACTTGTCCTTAAGGGTTGCGAGGAGTTTGGCGTTCTTTTTGCCGATCGCCTTCCTCAGAGTGTCGGCCTCGCCGGGGGTGAAGCCGCCTAGAGATTTGGAGATCTCCATGAGCTGCTCCTGGTAGGCGGCGACCCCGTAGGTCGGCTCCAGGATCGGCTTGAGGCGCGGGTCGGAGTACTTCACGCTCTCGGGGTCGTGCTTGCCGCGCTTGAAGATGGGGATGTAGTCCATCGGACCGGGGCGATACAGGGCGTTGAGCGCCACGAGGTCGTCGAACCGGTCCGGCCTGACCTCCTGGAGCATCCGCTGCATCCCGCCGGACTCGAACTGGAAGACCCCGAACGTGTCGCCTCGCGAGAAGAGCTTCAGCGTTTCCGCGTCGTCGAGCGGTATCTTCTGGATGTCTAACTCTTCGCCGGTGGACTGGCGGATCGTCTCTAAAGTCTCCTCGATCACGTCGAGGTTCCTCAAGCCCAGGAAGTCGACCTTCAGGAGGCCCAACGCCTCGACGTCGCTCATCGGGTGCTGCACCATTACGGAGTTCTCGTCCCTGGCGATGCGCTGAAGCGGCACGATGTCCGTGAGGGGCTCCTCGGAGATGACCACTCCCGCGGCGTGGGTCCCAGCGTGGCGGGCGAAGCCCTCTATCTCGAAGGCTGTGTCAAGGATCTTCTTGGCGTCCGCGTTCCCCTCGACGAACTGCAACATCTCCCGCGCCGCCCCCGGATGCTTCTCCGCCGGCGTATAAGAACCATCCTCCTGCTTGAGTATGTCCCTCAGCGTAGTCCCGACCGGCTTCTCCGGGATGAACTTGGCGAGCTTATCAGTGGCGTCATAGGGGTACTGGAAGACGCGTCCCGAGTCCCGTATCGCCGCGCGCGCGCCGAGCGTCCCGAAGGTGATGATCTGGGCTACGTGCTCGTGACCGCCGTACTTCTCGGTGACGTACCTCATCACCTCGCCCCGGCCAGAGACCGAGAAGTCTATGTCCACGTCGGGCATGTTGATCCGGTCCGGGTTCAGGAACCTCTCGAAGAGCAGCGAGTACTCCAATGGGTCCAGGTCCGTGATCTCCAGTGCGTAAGCTACGATGGATCCGGCCGCCGACCCGCGCCCCGGCCCGACCGCTATCTTCTGATCCTTGGCGTACCTGACGAAGTCCCACACGATGAGGAAGTAGTCCGCGAACCCCATCTTCCCGATAGTCGAGAGCTCGAAGTCGAGCCGCCGCCTGACCTCCGGCGACGCCGCCCGCGCCCCGTACCGCTTCCTCAAACCCTCCTCGCACCGCTCCCGCAGGTAGTCGTCGGCGGTGTACCCCCGGGGCTTCGGGAAGTTCGGCAACCGCGTCTTGCCGAGCTCTATCCCCGGGTCTTCCACCATCTCGACTACCTTTAGAGTGTTCTCCAGAGCCTCCGGGTGGTTCGGGAAGATCCTCTCCATCTCCTCGACGGGCTTTACGTAGAACTCCTCGCCGGCGAACTTCATCCGGTTCGGGTCGTTGTAGAACTTCCCGGTCCCGATGCACAGCAGGACGTCGTGCATCCTCGCGTCGGTGCGCGCCGTGTAGTGCGAGTCGTTGGTCGCGACGAGCGGTATCTGCGTATCCTTGTGCAGCTTGAGGAGCCCCTCGTTGACGCGCCTCTGCTCAGGGATGCCGTGGTCCTGCATCTCCAGGAAGACCGCGTCGAAAACCTCACCGTACTGCATGAGGATCTTGCGCGCCTCGTCCATGCGGCCTTCGAGGATGCGGGTTGGCACCTCGGCGGAGAGACAGCCGGAGAGGCAGATTATTCCCTTGC
The DNA here is from genome assembly GCA_902806075.1 of uncultured Rubrobacteraceae bacterium. Lineage (GTDB taxonomy): Bacteria > Actinomycetota > Rubrobacteria > Rubrobacterales > Rubrobacteraceae > Rubrobacter_F. Next base: position 26,670 of record CADCVG010000043.1, on the reverse strand, counting down.
CGTGCTTTCTGAGCATCTCCATGTCCACCCGCGGCTTGTAGTAGAAGCCTTCGAGGAAGCCGCTGGTGGAGAGCTTCATGAGGTTCTTGTAGCCCTCGGCGGTGCGGGCGAGGAGGGTGAGATGGTAGTACTTCGCCCGGCTTCGGTCTTTTCGATCTGCCGTAACGTAGACCTCGCAGCCTAATAGAGGCTTTATGCCCGCCTTTTTGGCCTCCTGGTAGAACTTCACGGAGCCGTACATCACGCCGTGATCCGTAAGCGCGAGACCGGGCATGTTCTGATCTTTGGCGAAGGAGATTAAATCCCTGATACGACTCGCCCCGTCGAGCATCGAGTACTCCGAATGGCAGTGCAAATGCGCGAAAGGCGTGACCGTCAACCCGCTTCTCCCCCTTATATACCGGCTCTCGAATGGCCGGCGGGACCCGCGAGCCCCGCCGCTGCCTGTTCTCCCCGTCCATCCTGGACTTCCGGCACTATACGGAAAGAGCGCGAGCGTTGTCTAGGTCAAGCTGTACCTAAGATTGAGGGAGCATTTGCAGGAGTTTTCAGCAGTTAGCAATAGCTTTTTGTCTAGTTGACGGTTGTCGACAGCACACGATGGAACGCGGGTAACTCGGACTCACCGCGGCGTTTCGTCCGCCGCGCTTTCGGGGCTCGCGGTCTTGCTGATGCTGAGGGTCGATGCCTGAAGGCTATGGTGCCAGAGGCGCCACGAGAGGAGGGCACGGGCGCTCAGGACGGCGAAGGCGAGGGAGAAGAGGCCGTCTTCGAGGTCGTGGCTTCAGGCGGTGTAGACGACGAGCCCGGTCGAGATGACCGCCGCCACGAGCACGAAGAAGAAGGTCGCGACGAACACGATCCCGGCCTGCGCGCTCCCTCCGTGAGGGTCCGCCATGGCCGGCTGCTAGTCTTCCTTCTTCGCCCCGGTCGACGCCTTCTCCGGTTTCTTCTCGGAGGACGAGCTGCCGTTCGAGGAGTCGCTGCTCGTTGTAGAGGTGGCGGCGGACTCCTTCGGCTCGCTCTTCGGACCTGCCTTGCTGTAGTCGGTCGAGTAGAAGCCGGAGCCCTTGAAGGAGATGCCGACAGGTTGGAGGACTTTCTTTACGGGCGCGCCACACTCGCGGCACTCCTTGAGAGGGTCGTCGGACATCCTCTGCATCACGTCGAAGACGTGACCGTCCTCGCACTTGTACTCGTAGATCGGCATGGTGCCTCCAGAAGCGTATGTAAAGGGTAGCTACTCCCGGAGATTATACAACCCTGAAGGATGCCGGCCCGACTACCTGGCGCTGTCCGGTGACCGTCTGGGGTCGAGGTCGCCTGAGGTGAAGTCGTTGCGCATCTTCTCGTGAGCGGCCTCTACCAGCTCGGGGTTCTCGAGGATCTGCTCGGCCTCGGTGGGTGAGGCGTTGCGGCGGACGTACTCTTCCCCTAGCACGTCCCTGAGGTGCGCCCCGTCGCCGATACGGTGGATGATGTACTCGCGGACCTTACGCTCCCGCTCGGTGCCGGTCCCGCTGCCAAAGAAGATCCTGTGCCAGAAAGAGTGCCTCTCCTCGGTCATGCTTCCTCCTTAAACCCTCGCCGTAGTGCTGCCTTTGCCCGTACCTAAGTGTAACGAGTTGCCTGCGCCGCACAAGTCGGGTGGTCCTTTAGCCCTCGTCCGCCAGCCCCTCCAGGGCCTCCCCGGTCACGCGGTAGGTCGTCCAGTCGTCCATCGGGGTCGCGCCGATGCTCTTGTAGAGCTTTATCGCGGGCTCGTTCCAGTCCAGGACGCTCCACTCAAGCCGGCCGCAGCCGCGCTCCTTCGCCAGTCTGGCGAGGTAGGCGAGCATGGCGCGACCGACACCCCTGCCGCGGAGGCCGGGCGTCACGTAGAGGTCCTCCAGGTGGATCCCGGGCCTCCCCAGGAAAGTCGAGAAGTTGTGGAAGAACAGGGCGAAACCGGCTGGCTCGCCACCGTAGTCCCCTATCACCACCTCGGCCGCCGGCCTCTCCCCGAAGAGCGACGCCCGCAGTACCTCCTCGGTGGCGACGACCTCGTGCGAGAGGCGTTCGTACTCCGCAAGCTCCCTTATGAACGAGAGGATCAGAGGTACGTCGCGCTCGGTGGCGACACGTAGCCAGATCTTTGTCATTCCGGCCGTCAAGGCCCTACAGGGTCATGCACAATAATTGACCTATTCACCAGATACCCGGCCCTGAGGAGGAAAACGGGGAGGAGCTCGGCATCCGGCGTAGCGGTGTCAAACCTCCGGTGCATCAGAGGTTTGACACCGCCACAGAGCACGCATCCTGCCGATCAGACAACTCCGTTCAAGGTCGTTAGGCTGATTCGTAACAGCATACCAACGTCTGACTCACTGTTTTGGCGCCTCAATGCCATTGGTACTGTCGAGGATCAGGCGAGCCGCCTCCCGCGGGACGTCCCATTGCGGGAAGTGCCCGCTGTGCTCGAACCAGTGCAGCCGCGCATCGGGAAATAACTTCAGTGCCCGATACGCCTGGCTGGGGAAACACACACGGTCGCGGCGTCCCCATCCGATCACAAGCGGATGTTGCACGGAATTCAGTGGTGCACCTTGCTGCGCCTCTCCGTAAGCAAGTTGGTGCAGAAGTTCGTCGAAGGACGGGGAAGCGGCGAAGCTACGCATCTCTTCGAGAGTCACTTCGGGCGATAATTTCCAGGGATGGGCCGAAAACTGAGGGAAGAGCAACGTGCGACCGACTGCATTTCCTGTAATAAACGGCATGACGGGCTGTAAGAGGCGGACGAGGCGAACCGACGCATAAACCGACGCATAAAAAGCGTGACGCTCCCAGCCGCGCCAGAAGCCGCCGGGGTCGAGCGAGACGACCGCTCCCAACACGCCACCACGACGCGCAAGCTCCAGTACGAGCCTGGCTCCCATCGAACTGCCGACCGCGTCGATGCCGGTTAGCTCGTTGGCGGCGAGAAACTCGGTGACCGCATCGGAGAGAGTTCGGATCGAGACCTCGCCGGGTAGAGGAGGCGTGGCGCCGAAACCGGGTAGATCTACTGCAATGACCTCACGCTCGGCGGCCAGGTCGTCGAGGATCGTGCCCCACTCACGCCAACTACCGCCCAACCCATGGATAAGCAGCAACGGCTTGCCTGCGCCTCGCCGGACATAGTTCATGTTGCTCGCCATCGTTACTCCATTTCGGTGGGTTCGTCGCGAAAGAACGTCGTGCCGGGAGTCCCGATGCCTTTCTTGACTCTCGAACGTCCGTGCAACAGAGGTGGGTCAACTGCAATGATTACTGCTTAGACCTTCACGCTCACGAGCGATTCGGCGATCTGGACCGCGTTCGTCGCCGCCCCCTTGAGCAGGTTGTCGGCCACGCACCAGTAGGAGATCGCACGCCCCTCGACGCGCACTCTACCCACAAAGGTCCCGGGCTCGCCCGCCGCTTCGAGGGGCGTCGGGAAGTCGGACGCGTCGCCGGAGAAGGAGACACCGGGCGCGGAGCTTAGCACTTCGAGCACTTCGGAGAGGTCCGCCTCCCGTTCTGTCTCGACGTAGACGCTCTCGGAGTGGCCCGTGTGGACGGGGATGCGGACGGCGGTAGCGAAGACCGGGAGGTCGGGGAGCGAGAGGATCTTGCGCGACTCCTCCCGCATCTTCGTCTCCTCGGTCGTGTACCCGTCCTCCCCCACGCCCCCAATCAGCGGGATCGCATTGCCCGTAATGGGCTTCGGGTAGACGTCCTCCCGGCCGTTCTCTAAAGCCTCCACACCGCCGCGCCCGGAGCCCGAGACCGCCTGGTACGTAGAGACGACGACCTTTCGTATCCCGAACTCGCGCGCTATCGGGGCGAGCGAGACGACCATCTGTATCGTCGAGCAGTTCGGGTTCGCGATGATGCCCTTGTGCCCCTCCAACGCCCCAGCGTTGACCTCCGGCACCACAAGCGGCACTTCCGGGTCGAGCCGGAAGTCGCTGCCGTTGTCTATGACGACAGCGCCCCGCGCATTCGCCTCCGCGGCGAGCTGCACCGCAGCCCCCTTCTCCCCTTCGGTCCCCGCGAAGAACGCGTAGTCCACCCCATCGAACGCGTCGGGCTCCGCGACGCCTACCTCGAAGGTCTCTCCGGCGAGCACGGATCTGCGTGCGCTGCGGGCAAGCACGCGTAGCTCCCCTAGCGGGAAGTCCCACCTCCTCAGCTCTGCGACCAGCCGCTCGCCGACCAGCCCCGCGCCTACTACGGCTACCGTGTATCCGTGAGCCATGCTAAGAGTCCTCCGTACTATCTTCTCTTACCGCCTTACGTACTATATCAAGCAGATCTCCGACAACCCCGCTCGCGGTGCGGTGAGGCCCCGCACCTGGACCCGAGACCGTGAGCGTGACGTCCGAGTAACGGCGGGTCCTGAACTCGAAGACGTTCTCGGGTCCGTTTATGGGCCCGAACGGGCTCTCGACCGCCGCCTCCGTCAACCCGACCTCTACGGGTCCGTCTTTAGGGATGCGAGCCAGGTACCGGAGCATGTGGTTCTCCCTGACGGAGTTCATCCTCTCGGCAAACTCAGCGTCCGCCTCCGGCAGCCGTTCCATCAGCTCTTCCAGGGGGACCTCTTCGAGACCTTCGGGGACGAGGGACTCGTAAGTGATCTCCTCGGGCTCTACCTCCTTGCCCATTATGCGGGCGAGGATTATGGCCTTGCGCGCCACGTCGAGGCCCGAGAGGTCATCCCTCGGATCTGGCTCGGCGTAGTGGAGCGCCACGGCCTCCTTCACGGCCTCGGAGAAGGATCGACCACCCTCGACGGCGCTCATGATGTAGTTGAGGGTCCCGCTCGGACTGGCCCGCATCTCCAAGACTTCGTCGCCGGTGTCCATAAGCATGTCCAGGGTCGAGATGATCGGCATCCCGGCACCGACGGTCGCCTCGCACCAGAGTCTGTCTCCCGCCAGGCTCAGCAACTCCCTCGTCTCGGCGATGCTCCCGGAGAGCGGTCCCTTGTTGGAGAGCACCAGATAAGACCCGTTCCGCACGCCGAGCAGGTCAAGATCCAGAGTCCCCCCATGCACCGCCAGGTCCACGACGACCCGCGTCGTGCCGGGCTCGGGTTCGGAGCGGAGCACCTCCTCCACGGGCTCGACGCCTAGAGTAGCGAGCTTGCCGCCGTCCTCCTTGAGGCGTATGGCCTGGGGCAGCAAATCCTCACCGACCAGAGCTCCAGAGGTGTCGGCGACGGCGCGGTAGTGGAGATCGAGGTTAAACTCCTCCCGCCAGCGCTTTCGCTCCTCTATGACTATCTGGGCGACCGCCCGGCCTACGTAGCCCAGGCCAAGCTGCACGATCTCGACGCGCTTCACGCGACCTCCTCCATCTCTGCCGGGGCTCCCGCCGGGATCAGCGCCGCGTGCAGGACGCGCAGAGCGCCCTCGGCCTTCCCCTCGGCGACGGCGAAGAGCAGCCCAGTCGAGGTGTTCCCCGCGAAGAGAGGCCGGATGTTCGCTTCGCCCAGACATCGCAGGCCGGAGAGCAGGTCTCCATCCGTCGGAGCACCGACGCACACGACCGCGGCGACCCCCGTGCCATCCACGAGGACCTTGAGGCCCTCCGCATCGGTGCCGAGGACGCAGAAGACATTCCCGGCGGCGTCGGGCGGGACATGGGTCAGGGAGAGGCCGCGGCGGAGCGCTACGCTGCGAACGCCCGGTCCACCCTCGCGGTCGGAGATGCGGGTGCCCGGGGACCCGGGGTTGAAGGTGCTGGCCACGCGGACCTTTATCCCTGCCTCCGAGGCGGGTGCGGTCGTCTTGGGGTGGAGGATCTCCGCGCCGAGGGCGGCGAACTGGCCGGCCTCGCGGTAGGAGAGGTGAGGGATCAGGGCGGCCTCCGGTATGAGACGCGGGTCCGCATCCAGTACACCGTCCACGTCCGAGAGGATCCAGACCTCCTCCGCCCCGAGAGCACACCCGAGCACGGTCGCCGAGAGGTCCGAACCCCCGCGCCCGAGCGTGGTCACGGCCCCGTCCGGCCCCCTCCCGAAGTAGCCGGGCGTCACGGCGACCATACCTTCGTCCAGCAGGGGCCGCACGTACTTCTCCGCCCGCCGCCGGGTCTCCCCGGCGAGCACCCTAGCATCCCCGAAGCGGCCGTCCGTGGCGATCGGGTCGCCGGGTGAGACCGCTGCCGGCGCGCCAGAGCCGGCTATCGCACCGGCCAGTATCTCAGCCGAGAGCCGCTCCCCGAACGAGCCGACCGCGTCCCTGCGGGCGGCCGGATCCTCTACGGGAGAGTTCACGACCTCCGCCAGTCGCCCGATGAGGGCGTGCAGACGCATCTCGACTTCGGGGAGGAGCATCCCGGGCACGGCCTCGCGGGCCGCGTGTGAGTGCCGTTCGGAGAGGGTTCGGCGGAGCTTCGCGAGAGACCCTTCGCGGGCCGGGCCGGCGGTCGTTCGGGCGAGGCCGAGCAGGGCGTCGGTAGTCCCGGCCATCGCCGAGACGACGACCGTTACGGGACGATGCTGGGCGGCCTCGGCGGCTATGCTGGCGGCGCGCAGGAACGCCGCGCCGCTTCCGACCGAGGTGCCCCCGAACTTCAGTACGAGGGGTCTATTCAATCTATCTCACGCTCCGTTTAGTGCTTGATCCAGGTCGTAGAGGATGTCGTCGATCGACTCCAGCCCAACGGAGAGCCGGATGTAGTCGTCCGTCACTCCGGTTGACTTCTGCTCGTCCACGCTGAGCTGCGAGTGGGTAGTCGAGGCCGGGTGTATGACCAGGCTCTTCGCGTCGCCCACGTTCGCCAGCAGACTATGCAGCTCCAGCCGGTCTATGAACTTCCTGCCGGCCTCCAGCCCGCCGTCGATTCCGAAGCCCAATATCGCGCCGAACATACCCGTCCGGTGGTACTTCTTGGCGAGGTCGTGCGACGGGTGATCGGGGAGGCCGGGGTAGTTCACCCAGTTGACCTTCTCGTGGCCCTGCAAGAACTCGGCGACCGCCTGCGCGTTCTGCGAATGGCGCTCCATCCGCAGGGGCAGCGTCTCGAGGCCCTGTAAGAAGAGGAAGCTGTTGAACGGGCTCAGAGCCGGACCGTAGTCGCGGAGCATCTGGACTCGGGCCTTGAGTATAAAGGAGAGTTCCCCGAGGGTCGGGTAGAACTCCAGGCCGTGGTAGGAGGGGTCGGGCTCGGTGAACTGGGGGAACTTGCCGTTGTCCCAGGGGAACTTCCCGCCGTCCACTATCACACCGCCGATAGACGTTCCGTGTCCCCCGATGAACTTGGTCGCCGAGTGGACGACTATGTCCGCCCCGTGCGCGAGCGGGTTCATGAGGTAAGGCGAGGGCAGGGTGTTGTCCACGATGAGCGGGATTCCGGCCTCGTGCGCGACCGATGCCGCCGTCTCGATGTCCAGGGTGTCGAGCTGCGGGTTGCCGACGGTCTCGGCGTAGAGCGCCTTCGTCCTGTCCGTTATCGCCTCGCGGACGCTCTCCGGGTTGCGGGTGTCCACGAACTTGACGTTTATCCCTATCTTGGGGAGCGTGTAGTGGAAGAGGTTGTAGGTACCCCCGTAGAGGGCCGCCGCCGAGACGATCTCATCCCCCGCCCCCGCTATGTTGAGGATCGCGAGCGTCTGTGCGGACTGGCCGGAGGCCGTTGCGAGCGCCCCGACGCCCCCTTCGAGGAGCGTGACCCGCTTCTCAAAGACGTCGGTGGTGGGGTTCATGATCCGGGTGTAGATGTTGCCCATCTCGGAGAGCGAGAAGAGGTTCGCGGCATGCTCGGTGTCGTTGAAGACGTAGGAGGTCGACTGGTAGATTGGCACCGCCCGCGCCGTCGTCGCCGAGTCAACCTCCTGCCCGCCGTGCAACGCTAAAGTGTCGAACCCATAGTCGCGCTCCTGCTGTTTCTGGTCGGCAGTATCCATATCTTCTCCTCCTAGTCGTTCAGGAACGGTCCCACGACCGCCCGCAGTTGGTCCCAATCCTTCAGAAAGGCGTCGTGCCCGCTCTTACACTCTATCTCCTCGTAGCGCGCCTCCGCTCCGGCATTCCTAACCCTTTCGGCCGTCTCACGCACTTCCGACGCCGGGAAGAGCCAGTCACTTGAGATGCCGACGAAGAGCATCTCGGCCTCTATACGCGAGTAGGCTTCCTCCTGCGAGGCGTACCCCGCGCCGGCGTCGTAGAGGTCCATCGCTCGGGTCAGGTAGAGGTAGGAGTTGGCGTCGAAGCGTCCGGCGAGGTCGCGGCCCTGGTAGTGCAGGTAGCTCTCGATCTCGAACCGCCCGCCGAACTCCTCGTACAGCGCGGGGCGGCTGGCGGGGTTGCGTCCGAACCTCTCCCACTGTCCCTCGGCGCTCTGGTAGGTCATCATCCCGGCCATGCGGGCGATAGAGAGGCCCGTCTCGGGCGAGCGGCCGGTGCCGTAGTAGTCGCCCCCCTGCCAGTCCGGGTCGGCCATGATGGCGCGGCGTCCGATCTCGCTCATCCCTATCCCCTGCGGCCCCAATGCCCCCGTCGCCGCTATCGGGACGACCTTCTCTACGAAGTCGGGGTACTCGACCGCCCATTCGAGCGCCTGCTGCCCCCCGATGGAGCCCCCGATCACCGCCCTGAGCCTCCGCACCCCGAGGTCGTCGAGGAGCCGCTTCTGCGTCCGCACGATGTCCCGGATGGTAACTATCGGGAAACGCATCCCGTAAGGACGGCCCGTCCCGGGGTCGATGGAGGCCGGGCCCGTGCTCCCGGAGCAGCCTCCGAGGACGTTCGAGCAGACGACGAAGCTCTCGTCAGTATCGACCGTGCGACCCGGCCCGACGATCTCGTCCCACCAGCCGCCCCGCCTGTACGCCTCGGAGGGGCCGCCGGTACAGTGGGAGTCCCCGGTCAGAGCGTGGACGACCAGCACGGCGTTCTCGCCCGAAGCATCCAACTCGCCCCAGGTCTCGTAGGCGAGCTTGACCTCCTCCAGGGAGCCGCCAAGCTCGGGCTCGAAAGAGCCTATTCGATGAAAATGCTTGTCCGGACGGGCCGGGGCGCGGTTAGCCCCGGCCCCCGGGTCTAGTGTCATACTCAGTAGTGATACAGCCTCCTTCTACAATCGGGTTTTCCGCCTGGCTTCGCCTTTCGACTCTCGCCCATTCGCGCAACCCGCTCCGTAGAAGAGGCCGTGTCTGGCTCTCCCCACATCTTCCAGGACCTGCCTACAGATCCTGCTGGACTTGGCACCTTGCGGTAGATAGCTCTCGCCAGCTCTCCGCCGGTTGCCGCGGCTTCACGGGGCCAGTTCCCTCCGCCGCTCTCGATGCGAGTCCGCGCTAGAGCGGAATGCTAAAACAAGCGGCTGGTACCGTCAAGTGCAGCGAGACGAAGGTTCCGGGTTCCGCCTCGTGAAGCCGCGGCAGGTGTGAGGGCTATACCGGCCAGGTTGAGTATCTTTCAAACTCGTCCTTGCCCCTGTTACAGTCGTTACGGTACGCAGGCTCGGGCAGGCCACAGCGGAGCTTCTTCCACCTGGAGCGATTCTCCGGCGGGTCTCAGAAGTATCGCGGGTGTTCCACGGCCCGGCCTCTTTATCGGGACCCGGGAGAGAGCCCGTTCGTCGATACGGTAGCCCGGTAGCTCCCGTCCAATACCTACGTATTGCGCATCCTCAGTCCAAGCGGCGCTCCCGGCGCGATGCCGGATGTTATCCGGTAAGTCCGAGGAGCACGGCCGCGAGTCCGGCGGCGGCGGCGAAGAGGAGTATCGCCGGGCGTAGCCAGCGTCCGGTCAGGAGGTTGGCCATGAAGCTGGCGGCCCACAGACCGAGGAGGAGCACGGGCAGCAGTTCCAGGGCGAGAAGGAGGTGTTCGGGCCCGAGCCGCCCGACGAGTGCGAGGATCAGGAGAGAGAGCGTCGTCCCGAACACGAAGGCGACGGCGAGGGTTGCCCGGATCTCCGGCCCCGAGCGGCTCTGGAAGATCAGGGCGAGCGGAGGACCCCCGATCCCGGCGGCGGTGCCCATGATCCCCGAGGCGACCCCGCCCGCAACCTTCGTCCGGTTGCTCAAGCTAACCTCCGGGGCGAGCGAGCTCGTGAGCACAGCCACCAAGACGAAGCCCCCGAAGAGCACGGAGAGGTATTCTTCCGACACCAAGAGCAACAGCCCCGCGCCAACGAAAGCCCCGACGAGGCGTCCCGCAAGCAGATACACGAGGCCGACGACCTCGACCGCTCGCCTCTCCCTGACGGCCATCGTCACCGAGAGCGGCAGGGTGAGTAGCAGCACCGTAGCCGGCAGGACGTCGGGCCGGACGAACGTCAGCACTGGCACTACCACCAGCGCGAAGCCAAAACCGACCGACCCCTGCACCACGGCCCCCGCCGCAACTGCGAACAACAACACGAGAAGCTCCACCCACGCCACCGATCCTCAAACGACTCCAGCCGCGCCCTGATCTCTCCGCCCCAAAGCCGGAGGCGGCCAGCGCGTGAACCACGGTTACGCGCGAAGCGCGGCCGGTATCCTCAGTAGGCCCGGGCGAAGACGGCCATCCTGCCCGGCTTGCCGGAGACAAGGTCCTTCCCCTCTTCGCGCTCGAAGGGGAGGAGGCGTATCGTCGCCTTCGTCTCCTCCTTTATCTTCTGCTCCGTCTCCGGCGTGCCGTCCCAGGGGGCCAGGACGAAGCCGCGCTTCTCTTCGATGATCTCCTTGAACTCCCCGTAGCTCTCCGCCCGCCGGGTGTTCGTCTCGCGGAACTCCGCAGCCCGGGCCAGCATGTTCTCCTGGATCTCCCCGAGCAGCGCCCGCAGCCGCCCGGGAAGTCCCTCGCGCGGCACGAACTCTTTCCCTTCCTTACCGGCTACGTCCCGGCGCACCAGGACGACCTGCTCATTCTCTATGTCCTTGGGTCCGATCTCGATGCGCACCGGCACGCCCCGTAGCTCGTGCTCGTTGAACTTCCAGCCCGGCGAGTGCTCCTCGTCGAGGTCCACCTCCATCCGAAAGCCGGCGGTTTGAAGCTCGATGTAGAGCTTCTCGGCCTCACGGCGCACCTCGCCCTTGTTGTTGCCCCGCCAGATCGGGACGATCACCGCCTCCGTCGGCGCGAGCTTCGGCGGTAGCTTCAGGCCTCGATCATCCCCATGTACGAGGATGAGACCGCCGATGGTGCGTGTCGAGAAGCCCCACGAGGTCTGGAAGGGGTGGACCCGGTCCTGGTTCTCATCCAGGAACGTGATGTCGAAGGCGCGGGCGAAGTTCTGGCCGAGGTCGTGGCTCGTCGCCGCCTGCAACGCCCGCCCGTCGCCCATCAACCCCTCGCAGGTATAGGTCTCGATAGCGCCCGCGAAACGTTCGGACTCGCTCTTCATGCCGGTCAGGACGGGGATCGCCAGCGTCTCGTAGAAGGTGTCCCGGTACACGCTCAGCATCCGCAGGGCCTCTTCTCGGGCCTCGTTGGCGGTTGCGTGGACAGTGTGGCCCTCCTGCCAGAGAAACTCGGCGGTGCGGAGGAAGGGGCGGGTCACCTTCTCCCAGCGCAGGACGTTGCACCACTGGTTGATGAGGATGGGCAGGTCGCGGTAGCTCTGGATCCAGTTGCGGTAAAAGTCGCAGATGATGCTCTCGGAGGTCGGCCGGATCGCCAGCCTCTCCTCCAACTCCTCCCGCCCCCCGACCGTAACCCACGCCAGTTCGGGATCAAAGCCCTCGACGTGCTCGGCCTCTTTCTTCAAGTAGCTCTCCGGGATGAGCAGCGGGAAGTAGGCGTTCTGGTGCCCGGTCGCCTTGAAGCGGTCGTCGAGGTCCCGCTGGATGCGCTCCCAGAGAGCGAACCCGTAGGGACGTATCGCGAAAGTCCCGCGCACCGGCCCATAGTCCGCCAGCTTCGCCATCCGCACAAGCTGCAGGTACCACTTACTCGGGTCCTCGCTCTTTTTGGTTAGCTTCTCGACCGCCTCGACCATTCAGACGCTCCTCTCTCGATGCAAGTCTTGTTCGAGAGAGTATAGCGTTCGAGGCGGTCAGGTCTTTAGGGTCTCACCAGATGGTCCCAGCAGGGTATCGAGAGATGTAGGGGTCAGAGCTCAATATGGGGACCTTTTCGATGAGGGCCTGGGCGACCAGGAGCCGGTCGAAGGGGTCGCGGTGGTGGTTGGGCAGGGTATAGACGTGGAGCGTGTGGCTCAGGTGGACCGGGAGCACCTGAATAGCGTTGCGCGAGAGCTGCTCGACCAGGAACTTCTCCAGATCTTCGGGGACCTGTATCTTGCCCAGAGCGGCTTTGATCGCGATCTCCCACCCGCTGGCCGCACTGAAGAACAGCTCGTTGCGGCCGTCAGCGAAGATTTCCCGTGCCTGATCGGAGAGCCGCGCATCGTCCGTTATCCACCACAGAAAGGCGTGGGTATCGAGGAGCGCCCTCAACGCTCGAAGGCTTCGAGCATCTCCTCCGGCAGCGGATCATCGAAGTCAGGGCTCAAGGAGATCAAACCTTTCGCGCTCCCCGACGTACGCCGTCCGGATTGCTCCACCACCGCCACCAACCGGGCAACCGGCCTACCAGCTTTGGCGATGACGATCTCCTCACCCCCCTGCACCCGATCCAACAACCTCGATAAATGCGTCTTGGCCTCGTGGACGTTTACTACCTCACTCACCCGCCTCGACCTACCTTCCGATCTGTTACGGTAGTCACCGTAATCCTAAGCTTAGTCAACAGCTTAGTCAAATCGGGGTACACAGCAAGCACTGCCCTTTTCACAGGTTCTGTTAATGCTCTATGGGAGGCGAGGTTTCAGTTACGCGAGGCGGGTTCGAGCACCTTTTTACCGACGTATGGCACCAATGCTTCGGGTACGAGGATGGAGCCGTCCTGTTGTTGGTTGTTCTCCAGGAGGGGGATTAGGGCGCGGCTGACGGCTATGGCGGTACCGTTGAGGGTGTGGAGGAGTTGGGGACGGCCCCCGTCCTGCCGGTAGCGAATCTGTAGCCGTCTCGCCTGGTAGTCGGTGGTGTTGGAGGTGCTGGTGATCTCACCGTAGGCGTTTCGGCCGGGCATCCAGGCTTCGAGGTCGTACTTGCGGTAGGCGGCCCCCCCGAGGTCGCCGGTGCAGATGTCCACGACCCGGTACGGGAGGCCCAAGCCCTGGAAGATCTCCTCTTCTATCCCGACCATCTCCTCGTGCATCGCCTCGGAGTGCTCGGGCGTGGTGAAGCCGAACATCTCGACCTTCGTGAACTGATGGACGCGATAGAGGCCGCGGCTCGCGCGGCCGTGCGAGCCCGCCTCGGTCCGGAAGCAGTGGGAGAGGCCAGCGAGGCGGACGGGGAGGTTCTCCGCGTCGAGGATATCCCCGGCCAGCGAGCCGGCGAGGGTTATCTCGGCGGTCGCGACGAGCGAGAGATCGGAGTCTTCTATCGAGTAGATCTGGGTCTCAGGGCCGCGTGGGATGAAGCCGGTCCCGACCAGCGCCTCGTCGCGGGCGAGGTCCGGCGTGATCGTCGGCTCGTAGCCGTGCGCGATGAGCTTATCAAGCGCGTAGCGCACCAGCCCAAGCTCCAGCAGAACAGCGTCGCCGCGCAAGAAGTAGAACTTGCTCCCCGCGACCTTCGTGCCGGCCTCGAAGTCTATGATGCCTAAAGATTCGCCCAACTCGACGTGGTCTTTAGGCTCAAAGCCGAAGGTAGGAGGCTCGCCGCTACGCCGGATCTCGACGTTCTCCGAATCGTCCCTGCCGATGGGTGAATCGGGGTGGGTCATGTTCGGAATCTTGAGCATCTCCTCCCTCAGCCTCCCCTCGACCGCCGCGAGCTGGGCCTCTATCTCGGGGATCTGCTCCTTCATCCGCCGCGACTCGGCTATGAGCCCCTCGCGCTTGTCGGGGTCTCGCTCCTTACCCACGCTCTTCGCCATCTCGTTCTGTCCCTGCCTGAGCTCGTTCAACTCCTGCATCAGCTCAGAACGTTCCCCGGCGAGCCCCACGACCAAGTCCACGTCCGCCTCGACCCCGCGGTTCTTGCAGTTCTCGGCGACGGCTTCGGGGTTCTCCCGGATGAATTTGAGATCCAACAAGGCACAGCTCCTATTGATAGCTTCTCAGTATTTCAGCTAGTCAGCGCTTCAGCTCTTGCTTCTTGGTGACTGGCGGACTAGCTGACAAGCTCTATATTAGCCCGCCAGTTCCGTGAGCGCCCGGTTCTCTTCGCGTATCCTCACGAAGAGCACGGCGGCGTTGAGCACCGTAAAGACGAGCGCCGTCATCCACGCGCCGAAGATCAGGGGGAAGGTGAGTATCTCGACGACCACGACGACGTAGTTGGGGTGGCTGAGGTACCTGTACGGCCCGCGCCGGACGGGTCTCGCGCCCGGCACGACGAGTATCCTGGTGTTCCAGCTCTCGCCCAGAGAGGAGAGCGCCCAGTAGCGCAAGGGCTGGACGAGTAGGAAGAGCGCGAGCGGGACCGGCCAGAGGGCGGGTAGCTCCGGGCCGCGCAGGAGCCCTTCGACGAGGGTGGAGACGAGCCACAGAGAGTGAAGGGCGACGATGTAAGGGTAGTGGCCCCGGCCCCGCTCGATGGCGCCGCGTGCGCGCGCCCGACGCTCGTTGCGGCGGGCGCGGAAGAGTTCGAGGAGGCGCTGGACGGCGACGAGAGCCACCGCGAGTACGAGGATGACCTCGCTCAAAGAGCGACTCTCGTGGTGGTCCTCACGGGGTTTGAGCCTCTAAAGTCGCCCGCGAGCAGGCGGGACGAGCCCTTCTGGCGGTGTCTGGCAGCTGAAGTCAGCATCGGAAGAGAACGTGCTCGGCCGAGAATCCCGGCCCCAATGCAGAGATGGTCCCATGCTCGCCGCTCCCCGCCGGGTAGTCCTCCAGGAACTGCTCCAGAACGAACAGTACGGAGACGCTGGACATGTTTCCGTAGTCTCTGAGTATCTCCCGGGAGAGGTCGAGCCCGCCGGGCGAGAGCCCGAGCGTCTCTTCGTAGGCTTCGAGCACCTTCGGGCCTCCGGGGTGCAGGACGAAGTGCCGCAGGTCTTCGATGGCGAGGTCCAGGGAGTCGCAGGCGGCTTCGAGGTTCCCGTGCATCTTCTCGTGAACTATCTGGGGGACGCTCCTCGCGAAGCGCACCCTCAACCCCTCCTCGATAACGTCCCAGCCCATCACGTCCTCCGTCTCCGGCCAGGTCGTGCTGTAGCTGCCGAGGAGGTTAGGCCCCTTTCCCGTGCCCAGGACCACGGCGGCCGCGCCGTCGGCGAAGAGGCTCGTGGCGACGAGGTTGCTCTTGGAGCGATCCCCCTTCACGAAGGTGAGTCCGCATAACTCGACGGCGACTAAGAGGACTGGCTTCTCCGGGTAGGCCCGGACGTGATCGGCGGCGCGGGCCAGGCCCGCCGCCCCGCCAGCGCATCCCAGACCCCAGAGCGGGACGCGCTTTGTGTGCTCGGGTAAGCCGAGCCGAAACATGAGCTTCGAGTCAAGCGAGGGCGTGGAGATGCCCGTGGTCGAGACAAAGAAGATCGCGCCGATGCCCCCGGGCTCCACCCCCGCCTTGTCCAGCGCCCTCTTCGCCGCCTTCTCCGAGAGATCCAGCGCGTGCTCTATATAAAGGGCGTTCTTCTCGTGGAAGGGGTGATCCTCACCGAACCATTCGGGCGGCATGCAGAAGTGTCTGTTCTGTATATGAGCGTTGTCGAAGATGGGAAGCAGCCGCTCCACATTCTTGAAGCTCTCCGAGAACATCAGCCGCGCGAAGTCCCTGGCCGTCTCCTGCGAGACGCGGTATTGCGGCACCGCCGTCGCGACCGAGAGTATGCTTGGGTTATCTCTGGATACGGGGATCTCCGACCTCATCTCTCTCCTTGCTTCCGGCTTCGCCGTTGTGAACTTGCGCGTTGACACTACCGCAACTCATAGCAACGTGTGGTGCGTAGGTTCACTACCGAGTGTACCCTGGATCGTCTCACGAGCAAGCGCGCGGCCCACTCTCCGCCGGGCGTTTCGGGTTATCGTGGGGGCATCTTCGGAGCGTCGGCCTCCGGCGCGGCGCAGGTGTTGCGGAAGACGTACTGGGAGAGGCGTTTGCGCTGGTGGCTCGACCAGTCTATCGTCGGGCGGCGCTTCTCCTCGGGGAGGTAGCCGAGACGGTAGACCGCCATCAGCTCAAGGTCGTCTGGGACGGCGAGGAGAGTTTTGATCTCCTGCCACTTCTCGGGGATCTCCATCGGCGTGGAGACGAACTGGATGCCCATGCCTAGAGCGGTGGTGGAGATCCAGACGTTCTCGACGGCCGCGCCCATCCCGAAGACGGAGTAGAACCCCGAGAGCTCGCCGGGCCGGTACTCGGTCCTGTCGAGGAGGACAGCGAGCAGCAGCGGTGAGCCGGCGACGAGCTTGCGGTTATCCTCGGCGAGCATCTTCGGGACGCCGAACCGATTCATCACGGACTGTCCGGTATTAGAGAAGATCTGGCGTCGAAACGGCTTCAGGACCCTGGGCAACTGGTCTATGTGTATGCCGTCCCTGCGCTCCTCCATCTCCTCCTCGGAGAACCTGAAGTAGGGCCGGTAGCGCCTCCAGAAGGTCCCCTCCTCCATGAGACGGCGCATTGACTCGCCGCTTATGCGGGCGACCTCTTCGATGATGTCTTTGTCGTCCACCAGGACGAAACGCCAGGGCTGGCTGTTGAAGTGCGAAGGCGCCATCCCGGCGAACTCGACCAGCATCCTCTGGTGCTCGACGCTCACCGGTTCGGGCAGAAACGGCCCGTTGGTGGTCCTGCGCCGCCGGATGGCTTCGAAGAGCTCCAGGTCTCCTCCTAATAGTCGCGCGCGGGACCGGCCTCCCGGCAACGTCCGCGCATCGGCGATCCCTTAAATACGTACATAACGCGCAGCATAGGCGCTTTGCGGCGGCCCGTCCACCGCGAAGTCGCGGCCTTCCTTCTACTTCAGCCGCGCAGGCCAGACCCCGTAAGCGATGAGACGGGTTGGCAGGTCGCGCACGACGGGGGTACGCAGTAGCAAGCGCAGGAGGCGCGGAAGCTCGAAGGGCTCCTCGTGGTCGAGCGCGTCCATAACTACGTGGCGCTGGGCGAGGTTCTGAGCGTACTGGACCACGCGCACCGAGAGAGACCTGCGCCGCTGTACTGCCCTCAAGTGACGCTGCCGGATATCCCCCTCCAGGAGAGGACCAGCCAGCACGTTAGCCGCGACCACCGCGTCCTCGATGGCCAGGTGGATCCCGACCCCGCCAATGGGCGAGACGACGTGCGCCGCGTCCCCGATGAGCAAGAGCCCGGGCTTGTACCAGCGCCTCAGCCGGTCTGACTGCACCGGGAGCAACGACCCTTGCCCCCAGTCCTCCAACATCTCCACCCTGTCCCCAAGCTCCGGGGCGAGCGCGGCGACCGACCGCCTGAGCGCCGGTAGGCCCCTCTCCTTGAGACGTGTGTAGTGGCCCTTCGGGATAATGTACCCGACCTGCCAGTGGTCCGAGTGGTCCATCATGACCAGCAGGCTCCCCCTACCGAACCGGAAGACCGCACCCGCCTCCTCCGGGTCGTCCGGTAGGCGCGGCAGGTTGAACCAGAAGACGTCCATCGACGAGCTACCGACTTCCGGTTCGAGCCCCGCGAGCCTCCGCAGCCGCGAGAATCGTCCATCCGTGCCGGCCGTAAGCCCCGCCCGCACCTCGTGCAGACCGTCCTCCCCCCCGTAGCGCACGCCGCGGACTATACCGTCCTCCTCGACCAGCTCCCTCACCCGCGCGCCCATCACGAGCCGGAAGTTCGGGTAACGCTCCGCCTCGGCGGCAACCAGCTCCAGAAACTGCGCCTGCGGGAGCATCAGTACATAAGGGTACGCTGACTTCAGGCGCGTGAAGTCAGCGAACGTCTCGCGCCTTCCGCGAGCATCTTGCAGAACAAACCGCCGCACCTTCGCGTGATGGAGCTTCATTACCTTTCCGGCGAGACCAAGCCGCGCCAGAGTCTCCAGGGCCGCCGGGTTGAGGGTGTTCCCCCGGAACTCGCGCTCGAAGTCCCCGTGTGCCTCCAGGAGCGACACCCGCACACCCCGGCGCGCCAGAAGCAGCGCCAGCATCACCCCCGCCGGCCCCGCGCCCACGATGCAGCACCCGGTCTCCTCGACCGTGCGGACCGGCACCCCCGCGGACAGGTTCCTCGTTGTAGCACTCGTCGCCAGGGATGCTCCTCTCACGGACAGGTCAGTCGAGACCGAAGCTACCCCAAGACATCGGGTAAGGTGGTTAGATAGTTTACAAAGCCTGCCAGACGCCCGCCGCGTAGAAGAGCAGCGCTCCACAGGCGAGTGCGGCGTGGCCGATCGTGCCCGCCCGCACGCGGGGCAAAACAGCGAAGATGGCGAGGACCGCGAGGAGCACCCAGCGGTAGGGCGCATCCGAGAGGAAGCCTGCGAGCACGGCCGCCGCCGCGGAGACGAAGACAGCGAAGAAGAGGGCGTGATGGAGCCAGCGAAACGGCTTCGAGTCAACTATGCGGAGCTGGACGAGGATGCCCAGGGCGAAGTTCAGGACAAACAGGACGGTGGCGGCGAAGAAGATCAAAGCTCTTTAAGGCCCTCCCCTACGCCTCCGTAGACACCAGTTGTTTGCGTGCGGGACGCTCTGCCGTCGTGTTTCCTTGCCACGGCATCATTGTACAGCCCTCGTGGTAGACACTGGAGGAGCGGATTCCGGCGGGTGCGTTAATTCTCCAGGTTGTCAGGGTTGTATTGCGCGTCATCGCCAACGAAGACCAGAACAATTCACCGGCGTTCCCCTTCCCATCCTCGGGTGCCCTGCAAAGATTATCGGCAGGAAGAGGCGTGGGCTTTAGCCGTAATTCGGCGAGGCGGGGCGAGGATGCTAAGATGCACGTCTACTATGGGTACGTTGGAGAAAAGGGTGGAAGGCTAGATGGAGAACGGCCGTGGAGACCGTGCGGCTTACGTAACAGGGGTCGGGGTAGTCAGCCCCATCGGGGTGGGCCGCAAGGCGTTCTGGAGCTCGCTGTTGGCAAACGAGAGCGGAGTCGGTCCGATCACGCTCTTCGACCCGGACGGCTTCGACGTCAGGATCGCCGCCGAATGTACGGGCTTCGACCCGAAGGACTTCATGGACCGCAAGGTCGCCCAACGCACGGACCGCTTCGTCCAGATCGGGCTTGCCTCCGCGAAGATGGCCCTTGAAGATGCCGGGGCCTGGGGCTTTTTGGAGAAGGACCCTGAGAGGGTAGGCGTCCTGCTCGGCACCGGCATCGGCGGGGTGATGAGCATCGAGCGGACCCAGTGGGAGATGGACAACAAGGGTCCGAACCGGGTCAACCCGTTCGCCGTCACCAAGATCATGCCTAATGCCGCCGCCGCCCACCTCAACATCCAACTCGGCATGAAAGGCCCCTCGTCGGCCAACGCACTCGCCTGCACCTCCGGCACGGACATCATGGGGCTGGGGCTAGACCTGATCCGGCGGGGTGACGCGGATATGGTCGTCTGCGGGGCGGCCGAGGCGATCATCAGCCCCGTCATGGTCGCGGGCTTTATAGCGATGCGCGCGATGAGCCGCAGTAACGACGACCCCGAGGGCGCGTGTAGACCCTACGACAAGGACCACTCGGGGTTCGTGATCGGGGAGGGCGGGGCTGTCTTCGTCCTGGAGAGCGCCGAGTCGGTCGAGCGCCGGGGCGCCGAGCCCTACGCCAAAATAACCGGCGCCGGCCGAACCACCGACGCCTACAACCTAACCGACCCCGACCCCGAGGGCAAGGGACTCCTGCGCGCGATGCAACTCGCCCTGAAGGACGCTGGCGTAGAGGGCGAGCGGGTCGGCTTCATAAGCCCGCACGGCACCGGCACGCCCGCGGGCGACCCCCCGGAGTCCTGGGCTATGCATAGGATCAACCCCTCCGTAATGGTCTCCGCGACGAAGGCGACTTTGGGACACTCGATGGGGGCGACCGGGGCCGTGGAGATGGCCGTCAGCGCTCTGGCCGTCAAGGAGGGCATGGTCCCCCCGATGCGGAACCTCGAAGAGCTCGCCGAGGGCTGCGCCGAGCTCGACTACGTGGTCGACGAGCCGCGCCGCGCCCCAGACCTGGAGGTCGCCCTGTGCGCGAACCTGGGCGTCGGCGGGCACAACGTGGCGGTCGTCCTGGAGAAGGCTTAGGGAGGACCCATGGCTGAGGCTAGAGACCTCTACGAGGTGCCGGAGGGCCTCCCAGAGCCGACCGACGACGGGGCCTGCGACCACCTGCCGGGGATGCGGCTTCCCCCCGTGGCGCTCCCCGCGACATCAGGGGAATGGATAGATCCCTCTGAACTCCCAGGACGCACGGTCATCTACTGCTACCCGCTCACCGGCCGGCCGGATGAGGAACTGCCACGGAAGTGGGACGACATTCCGGGGGCGCGTGGTTGTACGCCCCAGTCGTGCGCCTTCCGCGACTACCACGCGGAGCTCCAGGCTCTGGGCGTACGCGTCTTCGGCCTCAGCACACAAAGTACCGGATACCAGCGCGAGGCTGCTGAGCGTCTGCATCTCCCCTTCAGGCTCCTGAGCGACGAGAAGCTTGCCTTCACGAAGGCCCTGGACCTGCCGACCTTCAAGGTCGAGGGGATGACGCTGGTCAAGAGGCTGACGCTGGTCATCCACCACGGGAGGGTCGAGACGGTCTTCTACCCCGTCTTCCCACCCGGCGAGAACGCCCGGGAGGTCGTCGAATGGCTCCGCCGGGGAGCCGCCTGAACCCGCCCTGAACGCATTCGTAGCGACGCGACGCGCGCTGCTGGAGAGGACACGAACATGCAGACCGTTTCGTTAGAGAAGAGATTGGAAGAGCTGGAGCGTATCGTCGCTCCCTACGGTAGCGCGCTGGTGGCGTTCTCTGGCGGGGTCGACTCGTCGCTGGCCCTGGCGGTCGCCGCGAGGGCGCTCCCCAAGAGTAGGGTGCTCGCCGTCACCTCGAACAACGAGACGTACCTGCCATCGGAGTTGGGGCTCGCGGAGGAGTTCGCCCAAAGACTAGGCGTCGAGCACCTGGTCGTGAACACGCGGGAGCTCGACGACCCGAACTACGCGAAGAACCCCACGAACCGCTGCTACTTCTGCAAGAGCACGTTGTACTCGGACCTGGCGGGGCTGGCCGTGGAGAGGGGCTACGGGTGTGTGGTGGACGGGGCGAACAAGGATGACGAGGGAGACTACCGGCCCGGGAGGAAGGCGGCGAAGGAGTTAGACGTCGTCTCGCCGCTCGGTCTCGCGGGGGTGACGAAGGCGGAGGTGCGCGAGCTGGCGAAGCATCTCGGGCTGCCAAGTTGGGACAAGCCGGCGCTCGCCTGTCTATCGAGCCGGTTCCCGTATGGGCAGGAGATCACAGCGGAGAAACTAACCCAGGTGGCGCGGGCCGAGGAGTTCCTGCGCTCGCGGGGCTACAGGCAGGTGCGGGTGAGGCATCACGGGGAGATCGCTCGTCTCGAGGTCGGCGAGGGGGAGCTCGATCGGGCCTTCATGGAGCGCGAGGAGATCTCCGCCGAGCTCGTGGAGGCGGGCTTCCTGTACGTGACGCTCGACCTCGCCGGTTACAGGTCCGGCTCGCTGAACGCCGCCCTAAAGAAGCCCGGCAAGAAGGCTCGGAAGACCCTGCCGGTGGTCGGGTAGTTACTCGTGGTGGAGAACGAGCCGATACTCTGGATCACGCTCCTCGTCATGCTCGTCGGTCTCGCGGGCAGCGTCCTCCCCGGGCTTCCGGGCGTACCCTTGATCTTCGCCTCGGCCCTGGTCTACGCCTACGTGACGGACTTCGAGGTCGTCGGCGCCTCCGTCCTCGTCCTCCTGGGCCTCTTCGCCCTCCTCGCCTTCGTCGCCGATCTCCTCGCCACGACCTACGGGGCCAGGCGCTTCGGGGCGAGTAACTGGGGCACCGCCGGAGGCGCAATAGGCGGCCTGATCGGCACTCTAGCCGGCGCCCTGTTCTTCGGCATCGGCGCCCTCTTCGGCCTGCTCGCCGGCACCATCGGCGGCGTCTTTGTAGGCGAGTACCTTCGTCGCCAACGCCAAACCTCCACCGGAGAAGGCACACGAGAAGGCCCTCGCTTCGGGCGCGCGGACTGGCGGAGGGTCTCCCGGGCCGCGGGCGGGGTGCTGGTAGGCTACCTCTTCAGCGCCGCGGTACAGGCAATACTGGGTCTGGTCGGCGTAATCGTCTTCGTGGCGGCGTTGTTCTATTAGCAGTCAGCTCTCAGCTGACTGCTAATAAGTTACTCCTCGTCGCCCTTCTCGCGGAGGAAGCGCTCCAATTCCTGGGCGAGATCCTCGCCGGAGGGGAGGTTCCTCTCTCCCCCTTCGACCTGGGCGTCGTAGCGCTCTTCGAGGGTGCCGACGTAGGCGGTGAGGTCTGAGTCCTGGGCGACGGCGGCAGAGACCTGCCGCTGGTAGTCCTCAGAGGTCCGCTCCAGGTGAGACGTATCGAACTGCGCGCCGAGCAGGCTGGAGAGGTTCTGGAGGAGCGACAGGGCTGCCGGCGCCGAAGGCACCGAGGGCAGGTAGTGCGGCACCGAGGCCCAGAAGCTCACCGCCGGGAGGCCCTTGTCGGCGCAGTAGCGGTGCAGGAGGCCGGTGATGCCGGTCGGTCCCTCGTAGCGGGAGGCCGAGAGCTTCAGGTTCTCGACGAGCGAGGGGTCCTGGGCGTTCGCCGAGACCGCGACCGGACGCGAATGGGGCACGTCGGCGAGTAGGGCTCCGAGCGTGACGACCAGACGCACGTCCAGCTCGCGGGCGAGGTCCACTACCCCTTGCGAGAACTTCCGCCACCGGAAGTTCGGCTCGGGACCGGAGAGCAAGACCGCGCCCCGGCCGCCCAAGGCGGCGACGCTGGGTCCGATGGCCGAGAGTTCGTTCTCGGGCCACTCTATCGTGCGGGTCACGCCCTCGACCAGACGGATCTGGGGCCGCGTCGCCTGGTAGTCGAAGAACTCCTCGCCGTCGAAACTCCCGAACCGCTGTGCCCCGAACTCCTCGCCGATCGTGCTCACAGCGAGACTCGCCGCCTCCGCCGCGTCGTTCCAACCCGTGAACCCGGCTATCAAGATCGGACGCTCCAACTCCGGACGCCGCTCCAGGTTTATGTATTCGTTCATATAGCTAGCTTACCACGCCGGTGCAAGGACGCATCAACCCCCGCTCAGGTGAAGCTACGTGGAAGCTCCAGAGCCTCCCTGAGCCTCCTGAGGTACTCCTTATCGGAGATCTCGACAGCCCCGAGTCGCGCCAGGTGATCGTTCTGGATCTGGCAGTCGAGTAAGACGTACCCCCGCTCTTTGAGCCGCTCGACGAGGTACACGAGGCAGACCTTCGAGGCGTCGGGCATCCAACTGAACATCGACTCGCCCATGAACGCGCCGCCCAACGTAACCCCGTAGAGGCCGCCCACGAGCTGGTCTTCCCTGTACGCCTCGACGCTGTGCGCCTTGCCTCTCTCGTGCAGTGCTACGAAGCCTTTGATGATCTCCTCGCTGATCCAGGTCTCCGGACGCCGGGAGCACGCCCGGATCACCCCCTCGAAGTCATGGTCGATCCGAACTTCGTACTTACCCTGCCGGATCACACGCCGCAGCGACTTGGAGACGCGCAACGAGTCGAACTCCAACACGGAACGAGGGTCCGAGCGGTAGAACTCGGTCCTCCCGTACCCGTCGGCCATCGGGAACGCGCCCGCACGGTAACAAACCTCCAGAATCTCCGGACCCAACCCCATGGTCGAAAGCCAACAACTCCCAGCTTCGTTATCGAAAATTTCCGGTACAATCCCGCCTTCGGGCCACACCGGCAGTTTACAATGGAAACATCGTGAAACTTCTCGATCCGAACAGTTTGCGCTCCGCGGGCACCGCCCGCACCTACCCTGTGCGAGCAGAGAAGCTTGCCCGCACCATCGAAGAGGCCGTCCGAGAGCTGCCCCGCTGGTCGCTCGAAAGTTCGAGCGGGACGGAGATACGGGCGTCGCGCGGGACGCGTCTCGGGTTTACGGACGACGTGACCGTCCGCCTCACCCCGAGCCCCTCCGGCGCGCACACGAATACGCACGTCGCGTTCCACAGCGCCTCGCGCATCGGCGTATGGGGCCTCGGCCAGAACGAGCGGAACCTCAAGGAGCTGCTGGCTATCGTGGATCACAAGCTGATGGCCGACGGCTGAGAGCCGACCGGTCTAGGGGACCGGCTTCCCCCGGCGGCGACGCCGGACCACGGCGACGACGACCGCGCCGGCGACTATGATGCCGAAGACGATGAGGAAGACGTCTATGTACTGTGGGGCGCGTTGGCCGAGGTAGGAGTAGACGAAGGTGGCGGGCGCCATGCCGATCGTGGTCGCAATGAGAAAGCGCCAGAAGCCCATCCGCGTGAGGCCGGCGGCGTAGGAGATCGCGTCGAACGAGACGACGGGGACAAGACGTGCGATGAGGACAGCGTACGCCCCGTACCTCGCGAACCACCTGTCGGCGGTCCCGAGGCTATTCCTGCCTATAATCGCCTCGACCAACGCACGTCCCAGGACGTGCGCGATGCCGAAGGAGATCGCCGCCGCGAGCGCGGCGCTCACAAGGCTCAGCATCCCTCCCCAGAACGCCCCGAAGGCGAGCCCGTTCGCGAACGCCAGGACGAAGGACGGCAGGAACGCCAGGAGCGCTTGCAAGACCATGAGCGCCGCGGAGATTATCGGCGCCCACGCCCCGTAAGAGAGGATGTAGTCCCGGAGGGCCTCGATGTCCCCGCTCGCGAGCACCCCGACCGACCGGTCCACCTCGGCCCGAAAAGGGCCCGAGAGCAGGTACGCGACTCCGAACGCCGCGAGGAACAATATCGTGAACGCCGGCCTGAGCCATCCGGCCACGCTCTCGCGCGGCGTGGCATCCTCCGTGGCATCCGGCCCTCGTTGGTTCATCGGGGTTTGCGGGCGAGGATCCAGTGCGCCCCCACGCCGGGTATAGAGGTCACCCAAAGTTCTCTCTGGCCATCAAAGGATATTCAAAGCGTCAAGCTCGTAACGATATCCGCCCGGTATCACCCGGCCAATATATCTCCAGGATCCTGTCCCCATTGACCCAAGCATCGCCGGGAATACGAGTCTCATTGAAGTAGAATCAGCCGCCCGTTGAGCAGCGCACGAAGTCACCGTGTTGCCAAACCCACCAGTAATACTTCGGAGGAATGTAGTAGACGTTGTCGCCACCTGTAGTGTACCCGGGCCGTCCGATTACCATGTAGTGACTACGCTTAAAATCGTTCGAACTCGTGCACCAGGGGATCCACATATTGCAGTCTACTGCCTCACGTGGAGGAGCTACCGCATATTGTCCACTCTCCCGGTTCCAGATTGCCATTCTGCCTTCGGTGTTGTTCTCGATCCTCTTTATCGCTGTGACCCCCATAGCGAGTCCTCCTTCCGCGGACCGTTCTTCGGCCCCGAACCGGTTCCTAAACCGCCTTGTTTCGGCAATCCTCAGCGACCTGCTTGTGCAATGACTCATACCATAGATCCAGGGATGCCGGAACCCCCTAGTAAGTTCCGCTCCCTCTTTTGCAACCAACGAATAGAGTTAAGGCGACCATCTCAACCCAAGACCTTCAGCGAAACTACGCGCCCAGCTTAGGGTTCCTTACTCGCCGGCTTCGAATCCACATAGGGTTCCGCGCGCGTAGTCTTCGGGGTTCTCCTCGACCCAACGGACGGTCTGCCGGTAGTCCATGCGCTTGGCCAGGACCAGCACGTGGGCCCTCTCCACCATGTGCGCGCCAGACCGCTTCACCGTCTCCAGCCCTTCAAGCACGGCGGGGGGCACCACGACTGGCCCACATGAGCCCTCTTCTGCCGACATATCGTATCTCCTCTTCCCCGCTTCGCGCCGACCGTGGGGCGCGTCGAACAAGACGTTCTCACCAATCGTAGCAACTCTTGTAGAATACTTCTGGTCCCTCGGAAGGTATCCATCGTCTCCTCTAACTGCTGCCGGTGTGTCTCGTGCAGCACCGTGCAGAGGATCTCCTCCATCCTCGACCGCAACTCCCAGCCTACCCTCTTTGCCACCGGTTGCCTCGCCGTGCCCCCTGCCGTAAGCTGGCTTCGTGGGAACCTTTTGCACGCCCGGAATTAGAAACGAATCGCGACGGGTGCGCGCGGAACGATGAGCGACCTGCTCGCCCACCTCGCACAGTGGGCCGCCGATGTCGTCTATTACTTCGGCTACCCGGGCGTGGCCCTCCTGATGGTCCTGTCGAACCTGCACCTGCCGATCCCCTCGCAGCTGGTCCTGCCTTTCGCCGGCTTCCTGGTCGGCGAGGGGCACTTCTCGTTCTTTCCGATGCTGGCGGCGGCGACGGCGGGGGCGTTGGGCGCCTCGCTGGTCCTGTATTTCCCGGGGCGTTTACTCGGCGAGGAGAGGCTGCGCCGGTTCGTCGGGCGGTTCGGGCGGTTCGTGCTCGTGGACGAGTCGGACCTCGACAAGGCGGGCCTCCTGTTCGAGCGGCACGGCGGGAAGGCCGTCCTGATCGGCCACCTCATCCCGGGCGTGGGCGCGTTCGTCTCAATACCTGCGGGCCTCAAGCGTATGCCGTTTTGGGGGTTGTTCTTTGCCTACACCGTCCTCGGCAGCGTCCTCTGGAACGTGGCGTTCATCGCCCTC
>CADCVG010000042.1 GCA_902806075.1 uncultured Rubrobacteraceae bacterium | reverse complement strand
GAGCCGGGCTCCGGCGAGATCGTCGTCCGCCTGCGCAACGCGGCCCTCAACCGCCGTGACCTGTTCGCTACCCAGGGCATGTACCCTGGCATAAAGGCGGACATATTACCGGCAATCCCCGGCGCCGACGGCTCTGGCGAGGTCGTGGCCAAGGGCGACGGCGCCGAGGGTCCCGAAGAAGGTGCAGAGGTCGTCATCAACCCGGCGCTGTACTGGGGAGACAACCCCCGTATACCCGGCAAGGACTACCGCATCCTCGGCTTCCCGGACGACGGCACCTATGCCCAGTTCGTCAAGGTTCCGGCCGATTACGTCTTCCCCAAACCCTCGCACCTCTCGCACGAGGAGGCCGCGGCGATCCCGCTCGCCGCTCTGACCGCCTACCGGGCACTCTTCACCCGCGGGCAGCTACAGGAGGGCGAGACGGTCTTTGTACCAGGCATCGGCGGCGGAGTGGCAACGTTCCTCGTCCAGATGGCGAAAGCGGCGGGTGCCACTGTCTTCGTCAGTTCCGGGAGCGACGAGAAGATCGAGAAGGCCAAAGAACTCGGTGCCGAAGGTGGCGTCAACTACAACTCCGAGGACTGGTCTAAAGAGCTAAAGAGCATGAGCGGGGGTGTGGACCTCTCGGTGGACAGCATCGGCGGCGAGGTCTTCAATACCCTGATCCAACTGGCAAACCCCGCCAGCCGCATCGTCGTCCTGGGGGCGACGGCGGGGCCGGCGCAGAAGGTGATGACTATACTCATCGCCCTTTTCAAGCAACTCGACATCTTCGGCACCGCCATGGGCAGTCCCGACGATTTCCGCTCGATGCTCGACTTCTACGAAAAACACGATCTGCACCCGGTCATCAACGAGACCTTCCCCCTGGAGGAAACCCCAGCTGCCCTGAAGCACATGGAAGAGGGCAAGGGAATCGGGAAGATAGTGTTGGAGATACCCGCGTAGCTCACATTTGGTAAGGGCACGTCTCACGACCGAGCTCAAACGCCGGGAGGAAGGAGGACTGCGGAGGGCCATGAGAGCGGTGCTCTGTAAGGAGTGGGGCGAGCCTTCGACGCTTGAGATCGAGGAGGTCGAGCGGCCGGTGCCGGGCGCCGGCGAGGTTCGGATCTCGGTGCGCGCCTCGGGCGTTAACTTCGCCGACGCGCTGATGGTCGCGGACAAGTACCAGTTCAAGCCCCCGTTCCCCTTCAGCCCGGGCTTCGAGGTCTCCGGCGTGGTAGCGGAGGCCGGCAGAGACGTCGCGGGCCTCGGGGTCGGCGACCGGGTGATGGCCGCGCTGCCGCACGGCGGGTACGCCGAGGAGGTCGTGGTCCCCGAGGCGAACGTCGTGCAGATACCGGAAGGGATGGACTTCCACACAGCCGCCTCCTTCCCGGTCGCCTACGGTACCGCCCACCTCGCCCTGACCTACCGTGCAAATCTGGAGACAGGAGACGTACTGCTGGTGCATGGCGCGTCCGGCAACGTGGGCCGTGCCGCCGTCGAGATCGGCAAACGCCTGGGCGCCACCGTGATCGCGACCGGAGGCAGCCCGGAGAGCCTTGAGGTAGCGGCCAGGCGTGCGGCCGACTACGTGATCGACTATGGGCGGGAGGACGTCCGTGACAGGGTGATGGAGATCACCGCCGGCAGGGGGGCAAACGTGGTTCTCGACCCGGTGGGCGGCGATGCCTTCGACGCCTCCTTGCGCTGCGTGGCGTGGGAAGGTGTGATCCTCACGATAGGTTTCGCCAGCGGCAGGATACCGGAGGCCCCGGCCTGGAGGGTCCTCTTGAAGAACTGCGCCGTGATGGGCCTGGACTGGGGCGGCTACCTGCGACGAGACCCCGAGACCGTCAAAACCTCCAACGCCGAGGCGTTACGCTGGTACGAGGAGGGCGCGCTAGATCCCCGCCCCTCGCGCACCTTCCCGCTGGAGCGCGCCGCCGACGCCCTCGAAGCACAGGCCGGACGCGGGAGCACCGGCAAGGTGGTGCTAACCACCGATCAGGACTAGGGATGGTGCAGCGCGAGACCACTAGGTGAGTGTTGCGTGGATCGACGGTAAAACGGGGCCATCCGAATCCCCGTCGAAAGGAACCCCGGATGGCCCATGCGTACACTACCCCACGGCTTTCCCAGGCGGAAGAGGCCCTGACCGTGCTCTTCTGCCTCGTGGACGACACCTACCGCCTCCTCAATCCGAGGTGGCAGAGCTACGAGGCACTCAAGCGGCTCTCGGACTCCGAGGTCCTCGCGCTCGCCCTCTTCCAGCAGCTTCGGGGCACGGAGAGCGAACGCTCCTTCCTGCGCGACGCCCAGCGGTACTTCGCGCACCTGTTCCCCGGGGTCTTGGGGCTCGCCCCCTCCTCACTGCACCGCAGGGTGCGCAAGCTCCGGCGCTTCCTGGAGCCTTTGCGCCGCTGCGTTCTGCCCGATCTAGTCGGCGACCCCGAGACGCTGATCGCCGACTCGACGCTGCTTGCGGTCTTGCACCCCAGGCAGGTAAAGCAGTCGGCCGCAGGCTTCGAGGGGGCGGCGTGGGCGAGGTGGGGCTCCTTCGCGGTGTACGGCGTGAAGCTGCACCTCCTCTGCTCGACCAACCGCGTGCCACTCTCCTACGAGCTGACGGCGGCGAACGTTGCGGACGTGCTCCTCGTGCGGGAACTCCTGGAGGGAGCGGGTCTCGACGAGGGCGACGTCGCGAGGAGACTACTGGGGGACCTGGCCTACCGCAGCGGCGCGCTCGGGGAGAACCTGGCCGAGGCCGGCGTGCTGCTGGCGACCGAGAAGGCGCATCGGCGGGCGCCGATCCGTCAGCAGGTGGAGGTTTGCTTCGCGGCCCTCAAGCGCACCTTCGGGCTGGGCGAGACGCTGGCGAAGACGCTGGTGGGGCTGGCGGTACGGATCGCGGCGAAGGTGACCGCTTACACTTACGGTCTCTACGTCAACCGGCTGCTGGGCAGACCACAGGGGCGCATCAAGGAACTGTGGGCCTGACATCCTCGCAACACTCATCTAGGGGATCAGGGATATCCAAACCGACGGGTGAGGCTTTAGATGGGGCCACGCGCCCGGTTCGGGGCGGGTCTCCCAGCTCACCACCTGCGACGGGCGCGGACGAGGCCGGCCGTTCCCGACGAGAGGACCGGCGTCTCTACGCTCCCCGATCTCCCTTCAGGAGACGAGCCACCTGAGAAGGGCCTGAAGAGACTATGAGCGCAGTGGGCACGATGACCGGTAGACTGAACCGACCCTCTTCTATCGGCGGCACGTAGAAGGACGAGACTACATCTGCCATGAAGCACACGGAAGAGGGCAAGGGTAGCTTCGTCTTACCGAAGCTCGTATCCGAGGGGCCGGTTAACTCGATAACTCCGGCCCCTTTTCCTTACCACCAGTCCGCGCGTAGCCATCCCTAACGAACCGTACTCTTGTGTCCCACAGATGTCCCGAACACAACGGGACAGAGATCGGGGCACCGGACTCATTACAGCGTGACACCTCGGGCCGTAGAGTGAAACGAAAGCGCGTACTCAGGAAGGAGGCTACACAGATGACCCGTTCCGTTTACCTGAGAACGAGTAATGCTGGCAGATCGCCAGAGGCTACCGTTCCTTTCTGGCTGTTCCGCCACCGAACACCGATCCCTGAGAGGAGTGATGCTTCTGGGTAGCGAGACGCAGGGGCTGTTGGCCTCATAGCAACGACACACTGGTGCTCGACACGAGCAGAAAGGAGAATACGATGTCTTCCGCAACACTCTTCCGGCTGAGCGGGCTGGCCCTGCTCATCGCCCTGCCACTCCAGATAGTGGGGTTCGTCCTTCATCCCCCCAGCGAGCAAGTAATGGACGTGCTCAAGCCCACTTACGGACCCGCGCACGTCATACTGTTCGTGTCATGGCTGTTCGCACTGCTCGGTCTGCCGGGTTTCTACGCTCGCCAGGCACAACGGGCGGGGGTGTTGGGTCTGATCGGTTTTATCGCTACCATGTTCGCCGTGGCATACCACTTCTACCTCCTCCTATACGAAGCCTACGCGACTACCCTGCTCGCTCAGGATCCAGCCACGCAAGCCCTGATCGAGGACGGCCCGCTGGCACACGGAGCAGGGGCGCTTGGTCCTCTCGGCTTCTTGTCGGTACTGGCCTTTCCGCTACTCGGGATAGCGACCGTGCGCTCCGGCATCCTTCCGCGCTGGTCAGGATGGTTACAGATCGCCAGCGTCCCCGTGTTCTTTCTGAGTATCGCGCTAGTGCCGCTTGGTGTGTTCTCGGAGGGCGGTATGTTATCGCCTATAGCCATGCTGTACTACCTGACCTTCCTGGGATACGCTTGGGGTGGGTACACACTCTGGAGGAGACACGAACGACCAGAATCTCTGACCCGAGCGAAAGAGGCACAGCCCGTCGCCTGAGACGCGGGGAGGTAGTTCGTGGCTTATCGAACAGCATCTGGCGGATTTGCGAGACCACGGTTTGGAGTACCCGGAGAGCAAAGGAGGCAGTTGTGACAGCGCGATCATTGCTGCGGCTGGGGGCCGCGTGCGGCATCTTCAGCGTGGTGCTGGCGATCGCCGGGATAGGAGTCCTGGTCGTTAGCGTCCCTGAACTAGTGAATGCGAGGCTCGGGGCTTCGGAGCAGGAGATCGCCCAGGCCTTCGCCAGCCCCGCCACTACTGGAGTATGGATTGGGTTGTACCTGCAGGTTGTAGCCTTCCTCTTCTTCGTCGTCTTCGCCGCCCGGCTGTGGGCCACCCTGCAGCGCGCCGAGGGTGGTACAGGGTGGGTCTCGAACATCGTCCTCGGCGCCGGCCTGCTCTTCGCCGGCATAACGCTCCTGGCGCTCGCGTTCTGGGGTGTGGCGGACTACCAGGCAGGCCCCGGAGTCGATGTTCAGGTCGCGACGGTGCTCAACGACTTGCACCTCGGCACCTACGCCCTCAGCTGGGCCGTACAGGCGCTCTTTCTGGCCGCAACGGCGGTCGTAGCGTTGAGGACGCGCGCACTGCCTCGTTGGCTCGGCTGGAGCGCAGTGGTGATCTCCGTGGCGTCACTCGCCGCGGTGGCGGCGCCGACCGGAGAGCTGGTGGAGATTCCGGCCTTCCTGTTCCTGATCTGGATCGTGGCGGTCAGCGTCGTTCTGATACGGCGTACCGACGAGACTTCGCCATCTTCTGCACGCGCTCCCGCCTCCGCGCCTCGGGCTGCGGCTCGCGGATGAGCGTGCGCGCGACGGCGTCGGAGCGTAGAATCAAAGCGGAAGCCTGACCATGAGCCCGCAAAACGCCACGGTAGAACCGATCGCGAGTACCGGCCCCGAAGCCGACGCCCTGCATGGCCGCTGGCTGATCCTAGCCCGGACCGTGTGGGGCGTCCTGATCTTGCTGACGCTGGGGTTCTTCGTCGCGGCCGTCCCGGCACTGTACACGCAACACAGCTCTCCCTCCGATACCGCGCGGGCGGGCCTGGTGCAACTCGGACTCTCCACCGGCTTCTACGCCGCGTACGTGACCATGCTCCTGGTGGTCTTCGCTCTGGTCTGCTTTACCGTTGCAGCCGTGATCGCCCGGCGCAAGCCCGACGACGGGATGGCGATGTTCGTCTCGCTCTTTCTCGTCCTGCTGGGTACGGCCAACGCCCCCAACATGCAGGCGCTAGGGGAGATGTATCCGGCTCTGGCTTCCCTGACCCAGTGCTTGCTCTTTCTTACGTTCGCGTCCCTTATGTTGTTCCTCTGTCTCTTCCCCGATGGACGTTTCGTCCCCCGCTGGACACTTGTCCTGGTGCCAGCCTGGCTCGGCCTGCTCCTGGTCGCGTCGATCTTTACCGGGGACTCCCTCGCCGAACCCGCCGGGGTCTGGCTCGCGCTGCTGATTCTGGTCGGTCTTCCCATCGGCGTGGTCGCCCAGATCTACCGCTACGCACGGGTGTCGGCCCCGCTCCAGCGCCAGCAGACGAAATGGATCGTCTTCGGGATCGCCACTGCGATTTCGGGCCAGGTCGTCTTCCCGTTGCTCGTCGAATTTTTCCCCTCACTGGTTCAGCCCGGCTCGACGGCGCTCCTCTACGATCTGATCGACTTGACCGGTATCACCCTCTCCTACCTGTTCATTCCGTTGTCCATCGGTGTTGCGATCCTGCGCTACCGGCTGTGGGACATCGACGTCATCATCAACCGCACGCTGGTCTACGGTATGCTCACCGCCTGCGTCGTAGGGTTCTACGTGCTCGTCGTTGGCGGGCTCGGCACGCTACTCCAGGCACGGGGCAACTTGCTGATCTCGCTTCTCGCCACGGGCTTCGTCGCCACATTGTTCGCACCGCTTCGGAACCGCTTCCAGCGCGGTGTGAACCGCCTGATGTATGGTGAGCGCGACGACCCTTACGCGGTGCTCTCGCGTCTGGGCCAGCGGCTCGAAGCCACGCTCGCTCCCGATGCGGCGCTGAAGACCATCGTAGAGACGGTGGCCCAGGCCCTGAAGCTGCCATACGTTGCGATCACGCTCAAGCAGGCCGACGAGTTCGTGGCGGCGGCTGAGTACGGAACCTCGAAAGGCGAACCCGTGGTTCTGCCCCTTGCATATCAGGGGGAGCCGGTAGGACAGCTGATCCTGGCCCCAAGATCACCGGGAGAGGCTCTCTCTGCTTCGGACGAGAGGTTGCTGGAAGACCTCGTTCGACAGGCCGGGACGGCGGTGAATGCCGTGCTTCTTACCGCCGACCTGCAGCGCTCACGCGAGCGCCTGGTTACGGCCCGCGAAGAGGAGCGCCGCAGGCTCCGCCGCGATTTGCATGATGGTCTTGGACCGCAACTGGCCGCGCAGACCCTCAAGGTTGGCTCCGCGCGTTCTCTGTACCCTCGGGACCCCACCGCCGCCGACACGCTGCTCTCCGAGCTGGAGGACGACATGGAAACGGCCCTCTCTGACCTCCGTCGCCTGGTCTACAACCTGCGGCCCCCCGCTCTCGACGAGTTGGGACTCATCGGCGCCATCCGCGAAGCCGCAACTCAATACGGCACGAACGGCCTGAAGGTCTCGATCGACACGCCGGAGCTACTGCCCGCGCTGCCCGCCGCTGTCGAGGTGGCAGCCTACCGCATCGTGCAGGAGGCGCTCACCAACGTCGTGCGTCACGCTCGCGCCAGGAACTGCGGCGTTCGCCTTCTAATAGACGACGAACTGCGGCTGGAGATCTCTGACGATGGCGTAGGTCTACCCATGGACCGCACCGCGGGCGTAGGGCTCTCCTCGATGCGCGAGCGGGCCGCCGAGCTCGGCGGGGAGTGCTCGGCTGAAGTCTCCCCTACCGGTGGAACGCGTGTACTCGCCCGCCTGCCCCTACCAGCCATCGAACCCTCCAACAGTAGTTCGAGCCTCGCGCCCGGGGAAGAGAGACCGGCGAAGGGGCAAACGTGAACTCGGGAGACGCGGCCGTCGAGCCCCTCCGGGTGTTAGTCGCCGACGACCATCCCATGTTCCGCGACGGTCTGCGAGCGCTGCTTGCCTCGACCCCTGACGCGGAGCTGGTCGGGGAGGCTATCTCTGGGGAGGAAGCCGTCTCTTTAGCCGCTGACCTACAACCCGACGTAATACTCATGGACGTCCAGATGCCAGGCATGGACGGCATCGAGGCGACGCGCCGGGTCGTTCAGGACAGCCCACACGTCCGCGTCCTCGTCGTGACTATGTTCGAGGATGACGCTACGGTCTTCAAGGCGATGCGCGCCGGGGCGCGGGGCTACCTGCTCAAGGGCGCGAACTACAAGGAGATGCTCCGGGCTATCGTCGCGGTCGGTAACGGCGAGGCTATCTTCAGCCCCAAGCTCGCCGTCCGGCTCATGGACTACTTCACCGGCATCCGTCCCGCCGTTCGCCCTCAGGTCTTCCCCGAGCTCAGCGACCGCGAGCGTGAGATCCTGGACCTCATAGCCCAAGGGCACAAGAACCTCGAGATCGCCAAACGCCTCTACCTCAGCCCCAAGACGGTGCGCAACCACGTCTCGAACATCTTGAGCAAGCTACAGGTAGTGGACCGTACGCAGGCAATAATCCGCGCCCGCGAGGCCGGCCTCGGCTAATAACCGGCGGCTGCCGTCCATCTCGCAACCGTCCGGGCTACCGCGGCAAGTAGAGCGTGGCCCCGCTCTCTCCGGCGTCTACCTTCTCGATCTCGCCGACCACGGAGCGGTCGAGCGTCGAGACATCCGGCCAGTTGACCTCGACCATGTTGCCCGTCGGATCGCGCAAGTAGAGCTGGACCGCCCCATCGGGCAACTCGTAGACGTTCGAGAAGTAGCCCTCCTTCTCCTGTACGCCTAGCTCTCTCACCTTCTCGTACGCCGCC
The DNA here is from genome assembly GCA_902806075.1 of uncultured Rubrobacteraceae bacterium. Taxonomy (GTDB): domain Bacteria; phylum Actinomycetota; class Rubrobacteria; order Rubrobacterales; family Rubrobacteraceae; genus Rubrobacter_F. Next base: position 3,299 of record CADCVG010000042.1, on the reverse strand, counting down.
TCGAAGTCGTCGACGTCTATGCCGAAGTGGTGGCCTCGAGGCGCCGGGTCTTCGCTCTGGAAGAGATGAAGTTGGAGGTTGCCCACGCGCAGCCAACGCACCGGGAATGGGAAGGCGGGCGCGGGGATCTCCTCCATCCCGAAGACCTCCGCATAGAAGCGTGCTGATTCGTCCAGATCATGCGCGTGGACGCTAACGTGAGTGAAGCCAGTAGCTCGCATTCCGTCTCTCCTTCCCTAGGTTACGCCGATACTGCCAGATAAGAGCTACTCCGTCACCCCTTCAAGAGGCCGGCCACCCGAAAAGGGTCCGAGGAGACCACGGGGGCGGCGTAGAGTTCCATCGCGCCGATGTCCGAGGTCCGGTTGGCGGGGGTTCCTCTGTCCACTACCCGTACCACGACCGGGAACCGGGACCAGTCCTCTCCGGTGGGCGGGTCGGGCGGTATGTAGAAGGCGACGTTGAAGGACGAGACGCCGAGGTCCCGTGTGTAGCGCGAGAGGATCCCGGCGAGGAAGAAGCGCAGATGCTCCCCGAGGTCAGGGCCGAGGAGCACAACCTCCTTCTCCTTCGCGGGCGTGAGGCTAACGAATCCGCGCACATCCTGAGGACTCCCCGGAGGCGGTTCGATGGCGAGCCCCAGGGCCTCGTGTGCCCGGTAGAGGTCGGAGAAGTAGTCAGAGCCGTGCTCGACGGCGTAGGCTACGGCTCCCCGGCGGAGGCGTTCGATTTTGGGGTAGTGTGAGCCGCGGGCGGCGGTGACCTGGGCGTGCCCGTGAACCACGGAGCTCCCGGCTCGCCAGAGGCAGTTCCACATGAGGAACGGGTACTTCGCCTCCGGGTCGGCCTTACGGGCTTCGCGGAGCCATTCGAGGGCTACGGAGACGTAGTCGTCTACCTTCTCCGGGGTGAAATCGAGGGGATCGTGGTCGTCGAAGACGATGAGGCCATGAAAGCCGTCGTATTTGGCGACGTTCGAGGCAGTTACGCAGTGCTTTCCCCGGACGCGCCCGAAGACGTCGGCCGGCGTCGCCTCCTCGGGACGGCAGAACGGATCGCCTTTGGCATTCTCGATCTCGTCTTCGAGGTTCGAGGCGCCCCCAGCTTCACTAGCGTCGAAGGGGCGCGAGGCGCGTAGCTCGTTGAACAGCGTTCCCTCCAGAGTCACGCGGTCGGTGACCCGGATGATCCTCTGCTCCCGCACGGCCTCTAGGGAACCGAAGGTCTTCTCCACCCAGTCACGCATCCCCTCCGGCACCTCCATGCGGCCCGTTGCGGGGATCACCTCGAAGAGACGCCGCGCTAACTCCCGTTCCTCCGGCAGCAGACTCTCTATGAGGGCGTCGAGGTCGGTAATCCTTCTCTCCGGCTGACTCACCGGCACTCTTCCGGGCGTTGGTCGCAGTAGGGCTCGTCGCCGGGTAGCCTACCGCGATTGGCGGCTATAAGGCCGTAGACGCTCTCCTGTAAGAGGCTTACCCCCGGCAACTCGTAGAAAGAGAGCGGGAGCCTGACGCCAAGCGCGACCGCGAGCGAGGCGTTGATGGCGCCCGCTCCCCGCCAGCAGCGCCTGCCGGAGGCCTCCCCGGGCCCAACGGCCCAGGCGGCCTTCTCGCACTGCTCCACGGTCAGACCAGCCGAGGCGGGGACGCCGGGCTTCTGGTAAGGGACCACCGTCACACGGTGGTTACGGTCGAGCGCCCTCACCCAACGCGCCGACCGCGTGCAGAACCCTCACGCCCCATCGAACACCAGCACCAACTCCTCAGGCAAACGTCCCAACTGCTCCTCCTCAACGTCTCGCCGGGGTCTCCAGTCCCACGGTCCCGGCGAGTGTGGAGCGCGGTACGTCGTGTTCCTCCAGGCCCCACAGCCCCCGATAAAGTTTCAACACCAACCGCTTGCAGTCCTCGGGGAGGTCAGCGAAGGGGATCTCGCGCCCCATCCGCTCGTAGGGCGGCTCTCCGCGCCGCATGGAACTCTCCCCGGGCACAAGCGGTTCTTCACCCATCGACAGGTAAGGATACTCTCCAGGCCTCTTCAACGTCAGGAGGCCAGTGAACACTGCCGTGTAACGTCCGGTGGACACGCCACCGTCGTCGTAAGTTCACACGTAGCGGGGGACCCCGTTTGGCAGGAGGCGTTCGCGCCTATCTTTAAAGCTCATGGCCTTATTGTACGCGTATCAGGGGACGAAGAAGAGGGGCCGGATCCCGACCCCTCCAGAAGCTGAATAGATACCGCTGACGCCTACTTGAAGAGCGGGCCCTTCTCATCGACTATCTCCGTGCGAGGGTCGTCGTCCGCGTCGTTGTTGTCAGCGAACTGGGCCTCCTCGGTCGAGCCGGTGAGGGCGGTGGTGGAGGCCATGCCGCCCGCAACGACCTGGGCAACCTCGTCGAAGTAGCCTGCGCCGACCTCGCGCTGGTGCTTGGTCGCGGTGTAGCCGTTCTCCTCGTTGGCGAACTCGCGCTGCTGGAGCTCGGAGTAGGCGGCCATGCCCCGGTCCTTATAGTCGTGCGCCAGTTCGAACATCGAGTTGTTGAGCGCGTGGAAGCCCGCGAGCGTCACGAACTGGAACTTGTATCCCATCTCCCCGATCCTCTCCTGGAAGGTGGCGATCTCCTCGTCGGAGAGCCTCTTCTTCCAGTTGAACGACGGCGAGCAGTTGTACGCGAGCAGCTTGCCCGGGAACTTCTCGTGAATGGCCGCCGCGAACTTCTCGGCCTGCTCCAGGTCCGGCGTCGAGGTCTCGCACCACACCACGTCCGCATACGGCGCGTAGGCAAGGCCGCGGGCGATAGCCTGATCTATACCAGCCCTCGTCCTGTAGAAGCCCTCCATCGTCCTCTCCCCGGTGAGGAACTCGGCGTCGCTCGGGTCGACGTCGCTCGTGATGAGGTCAGCGCCATCGGCGTCGGTCCGCGCGACGATGACCGTCGGAACGCCCATCACGTCGGCGGCGAGCCTGGCGGAGATGAGGTTCCTCACGGCCTGAGCCGTCGGCAGCAGGACCTTGCCGCCCATGTGGCCGCACTTCTTCTCGCTGGCGAGCTGGTCCTCGAAGTGGACGCCGGCGGCGCCCGCCTCGATCATGGCCTTCATGATCTCGAAGACGTTCAAAGCACCGCCGAAGCCGGCCTCGGCGTCGGCGACTATTGGGGCGAACCAGTGAACGCCGTTCCTGCCCTCGACGTGATGGATCTGGTCTGCACGCTGCAAGGTCTGGTTGATCCTCCTGACCACGTGCGGCACCGAGTCGGCCGGGTAGAGGCTCTGGTCGGGGTACATCTGCCCGG
>CADCVG010000041.1 GCA_902806075.1 uncultured Rubrobacteraceae bacterium | reverse complement strand
CAACCCGATCCAGAGCAGCGCGTACCCCAGATTGAACAGGAGGTCCGAGCGCATGAGCCCCCAGGCTCCCCAGAACCCCGGATCCTCTGGCCGCGAGAAGACGAGGACGCCCTTCAGGGTCAGGTCGTACAGGACGAAGGGGATCAGCAGGCTCAACAAGTACACCCAGTCGCGACGGCTCAGGAGGGAGCGCGATGCTTCTGGGCGTGTCTCCACGTTGTCTCGTGCTTGTGCCATACGAAGGGGAAGTTTAACAAACGTTTCAATAAAGAGAGTACCGGAGAGGTACTTCGTTCGCGAACCAGCGCCGGAGACCGGGACAGCGCTCCTGCCCCGATTCGCCGGAAATGCCTGAGGTTCTCGTTCTCCGGGTAGCCCCGTTACGAGAGGCCGCCCAGCTCCTCTACACGGTCACGCAGGCCGTTGAGGATACGGTCCTGAGGGCCGGCTCCGTCGCCCTGTCTTCGAGGTGGTCCGCGCTGATTGGCTTGCCGAAGACGAGCGTGACCTTGCAGGGACGGATCCTGGCCTTCCCCGGCGGCATTACCTCGTGGGTGCCCCGTATAAAGACCGGCACCACCGGTACCCGGTAATGGTCGAGGAGCATCCCGATCCCGCGCTTGAACTTCTGCAACTCGTCGTTAGAGGAGTGCGGCCCTCGGGGAACCAGACGAGGTTCTTCTCACGCTGCAAGACCGCGGCACCGAAGGCGAGGCTCGACGTAGCCGACCCGGGCGGGGTCTATGGGGACGGCCTGGGCGAGCCTGCTCACCGTACGGGTAACGAGGTTGCCGAAGGCTGCGCCACTCCAGCCGGCCCAGTACGTTCCCCGCAGCCGACGATAGTCGAGCGCCGCGCCGACCACGAACGAGTCCAGGTAGCTTACGTGGTTGGGCGTTATTACGAACGGCCCTTTCTGTAGAGCGCGCACGATCTGGGGCCCGGTAGGCGAGTAGGGCATGATGATCGGCAACCCGGCCGCCAGCGGCGTGGGCATCCTCACCACGAACGGGTAGACGTGGTGGAGCGGCAGCGGCAGCGTGACTCGGTCGTCCTCGGCCACCAAGTCCGCTTCGAGCAGCGTGTTCAGTTGAAATGCGAGGTTGCGATGATTGAGTGGTACGCCCTTCGCCGTCCTCGTCGTGCCGTCGCCGCTAGCCAAGATCGTCGTCCTACGTGTCGAGCAGGACGAGTTCCGGCGCGGCCTCCATCTCCAGGCCCTCGATCCGGCCGGCCCCCTCCCCAGTTGTAAAGACGAGCTTCGCACCGCTGTCCTCCAGAGCATTGCGGAGCATCTTATCCCCGATCTGCGCGTCTAGGGGCACGATCACCGCTCCCGCCCCGATGACCGCAAGACAAGCCATTATCCACTCGGACCGATTGGCGGCGAGCAGCGCTACGTGGTCCTCGCGCCCGACCTCCCTCTCGACGAGGCCCCGGGCCAACCGCCGCGCGTGGTCGGCTAAACCGGCGTAGGACCAGTGCTCGGTATCCTCCTTGTGCAGCGCCAGCAAGACCGGCCGGTAGCCACACTCGGGGAGCGTCTCTAGGAGGGATTGCAGCGTGCGCAGTCCGCTCATGGCTTGCTCCTCTCGGCCTTTCTATCCTACCGGGACCCTATCAGCCGTCGAAACCAGCCACATCACTCTAAGAGCACTATTTTTCGGGGACAGGCTCCCCCCGTTGACGCATCGGACGGAGGATCTCGGGGAAGGCTCCGAGCCCTTCGGCGATTGCGAAGGGCTCGACGGACGTTTATCATAACCGGGCTTTGTCAAGCTCTGTGAGAGGCCACACCGTAAGCAAGAGCGCCACACGTAAGGACAGCCGTGCCCGGGTGAGGGAGTTAGCTTTCCCGCTCTCTATCCTGGCTTTAGCCGTCTTCGTCTACGGCCTCTACGGCTTCGACGGGGTGTTGCTCCGCGACTACTCCATCTACCTCTATGGGGGCCAGAGGGTGGCCGACGGCGTCCCGCCCTACGCGGGCGTCTTCGACCACAAGGGGCCTCTCGCGCCCATGATCGCCGGGCTTGGTGTGGTGATTTCCGAGATCTTCGGCTGGGACGACATCTATACGGTGCGCGGGGTATTCTTCGCCACCGCCTGCCTCGCGGTCGTCGGGGTCTACCTGCTCGGCAAGAACGTGTTCCAATCAGAGAGGGCGGGGCTCTTCGCGGCCCTGACCTTCCTCGGATTCTACGGCTTCGCCCAGCCCGCCTCCTCGGGGCCCGAGCCAAAGACCCCGATGGTCCTCTTCGAGATCCTGTGCCTCCTCTTCGCGACCCAGAAGAGGTGGTTCTGGTCGGGCTTCTTCGGTTCTTTGGCGTTCCTTGTGTGGCAGCTAATGGGGTTCTTCCCGTTCGTGACCTTCCTTCTTGCCGTTCTTCGCCCTAGAGAGGAGCGCTTCGGGGCGGCGCTGCGGGCTGCGGCGGGGATCTCCGTGCCGCTCCTGGCCATCCTCGCGTATTACTACTACCACGGCGCTCTGAAGTACCTCCTCGACGGTATGTATGTGTTCAACACCACGTACCTCGTGCGGGGCAGCTTCAACCTCACGCCGCTGTTGGCGGGCACGGCGGGCAACATTATCCTGCCGTACACCACGATGCTGGCGCCTATCCTGATCGGGCTGTTCGTGATCCTACGCCTTTACACGAGGCGGCCTTACGAGTACCGCTTTGCCCCGATCCTCGTCACCCTTCCTGGTCCCATCCTGTGGTCCATACGGGACTTCCAGCTGGCCGACGACTTCTACGTCTTCCTCCCGTATGCGGCCATTGGGTTCGGCGCCTTCGTGGCCGCCCGGCTCCGGCGGGCCGAGTCGCCGCGGGTCCCGGCAGCACTCCTCGCCGCGATCCTCCTCGCGGTAGCCGTGGGCAACACCTTCGAGGCGATCAACTCTAGCGCTGCCCAGAGGCTAACCGGCACGACCGTGACCCTGCCGGTCCAGAGGGCGGGGGCAGAGGAGATAGAGGCCCGGTATGGGGAGGACGTAAAGATAGCCTCCATAGGCTCGCCGCAGGTCCTGGTGCTCCTCCACCGGGAGAACCCCAGCCCCTACCTCTGGCTCTCCGCCGGGGTAGACGGCTACATAGAGGGCGAGACGCCCGGAGGCTTCGACGGCTGGCTCGACGACCTCGAAGCATCCAACCCCGACGTGCTCACCTTCCTCGCCGAAGGCCAGATCCTGTTCACCCAGCACCTCACCTACGAACACAAGCGCGAGCTGATGGGCCGGCTCAACGCCCGCTACCACACCGAGAAGATAGGCCCCTGGTGGGTCTACGTGAAGAACTCTCTCGACGAGGGAGATAAGGCCTAGTAGAAGGGCGGAAGAACGCGCAAAACGGCGCCTGTATACGGGTGCGCGAATGTGCCACAAAAGCTGGCGTAACCCACCGGACCATGTTAGCCTTTACCGGCGAAGCACTGCCGAGGCTGGGCCGAGGTATTGTGGACAGGCAGGAGGGGGCCCAAGGTATTGTGGATAGGCAGGAGGAGGGAACCTCTCTGAAGGCTGGACGCCGGTCAACACGGTACCACGTGTGGAGGATAAACTTTTGACTCTCAAAAATTCCAAAGATAGGATAAGCCCCGGGGACGGTTTCCTGGTCAGGAGCACCGTCGGTGGCTCCTACAAGCGTCGGCCGAAGAGTGGCCGGCGGAGGATCATCGCGCCCGTGCTCGTCTTCTGCGCCGTCCTTGCCCTGCTGGTGGCGGCGGACTACTGGAGCAATCAAGGTGAGATCTACCGTGGCGTCGCGGTGGGGAGCGTGGACCTGGGTGGCAAGACCCCTGACGAGGCCCGCGCGCTGGTCGAGCAGCAGGCAGCGAGCGACCTCCAGGAGGTCCGCTTCACCGGTGGGCCACAGGAGCTCTCCTTGAGCGCACAGCAGCTGGGCCTGAGCTTCGACGCGGGCAGCACCGTGGAAGATGCGTACGACGTCGGGCGCGAGGGCAGCATTCTCAAGCGCCTCGGTGACCGGATGGTGGCGGCCTGGAGCACGGTAACCATCCCGCCGGTCACAGACTATGACCGGGCGTCCGCGCGCGCCGAGATCGAGAACCTCGCCGCACGCATGAACGCGGAGCCTAGAGACGCCGCCGTGAACATCAGCGGCAACAAGGCCGTGGCCGCCGAGTCCCGCGAGGGGTATAAGTTGGACGTCGAGGCTACAGCGGCGAACGTGGACCAGGCGCTCGAGACCATGAACGGAGAGGTCGAGGTCGTCGGAGAAACGCAAGTGCCCGCGATCTTGACCCCCGCCGCCCAGGAGTCGGCCGCGAAGGCGCAGCAGGCGATGACGCCCGGACCGGTTACCCTGAGTTCCGACGGCGAGAACTGGACGCTCTCACCAGAGGGGATCGGGCAGATTTTGAGCTTCACGCCGGAGGGTGGCGAGGTACGGGTCGGCCTGGACCAGGAGAAGTTCCAGGAGGCCATGTCGAAGATGTACGACGCGCTCACGGTCGAGGCGGTCGAGGCCGGGTTCAAAGTCCAGGGCAACGGAGTCTCCGTCACGGAGAGCCAGACGGGCAAGCGGATCGAGGAAGAGCAGCTCTTCGGCGAGGTCGAGACCGGCCTCTTCCAGGGCCAGCGCAACTTCCAGGTGCCGGTCCAGACCTCAGAGCCGGAGATGACTACCGAGGAGGCCGAGGCGCTCAAGCCGACCGAGCTTATCGGAAGCTACCGGACCAACTACGCGATAGTACCCGACGAGGAGGGCGAACGGGCGGAGAACCTCGCGACCGCCTCAGGTGCCATAAACGGAACGTTCCTGGCGCCGGGCGAGGTCTTCTCAGTCAACGAGGTCGTCGCTCCGCTGGAGTACAACAAGACGAAGGTGATCATCGAGGGCAGGGAGGAGAAGGCCGATGGCGGCGGGCTGTGCCAGGTCGCCTCAACGCTGTACATGGCCGTCAACTACGCGGGGCTGGACGTCATAGAGCGACACCCACACTACGCGCAGTTGCCTTACATCCGGCCCGGTCTGGACGCGACGGTGTGGTTCGGGGCACTGGACATGAAGTTCGAGAACACCACGGACGGTTACGTGCTCCTCCAGGAGCGGGTGGCGGACGACGGCTACATCTACGCCGAGGTCTGGGGCAAGCCCACCGGCAAGGAGGTGGAGATGGACTCCCAGCCCGTCTCCAGGAGCCCCGAAGAGGCCAAGTGGGTCACCCACCAGAAGGTGACGGAGAACGGCAAGGTGATCTTCGACGGCGAGCTCCATAAGGACTCCTACAAGCCCCTCACGGACGAGAAGGGCAAGGTCATCGCGGCCGACTCGGAAGAGCTCGAGATAGCGCCCGTAAACCCTTAATAACAGGTCCGAAACCGGAGCTCCTGTTTCGCTGCTCTGAGGCGGACAAGGGGTAGGATCTAGTGTGGAGCTTTCCGTTGCGACTTCCTCTTGTCGCCGGTGCTGGCTGCTCTACGAGCTACCTGGTCCAGAAGGTTGCTTCCCCGTCGCCGATATTGTACGACCAGTTGGCGGCGTCTTGGGCCGCCTCGTGCAGGCTCGGGTCTGCGAACTTTGCCAGCAAGGTGTTGCGCCTGGTGTTGCGGAGGAAGAAGCCGAGGCGCCACAGGTCCTCTGTCGGGGGCGAGTCGGGCGACTCGAGGAAACGGTAACGGATGATCTGGACCCCCGCCCGCCGGAAGTGGCGTACCGTCTCGCGGAGCAGCGCCCGCGCCACGTCGCGGCGTCCCGGAATCGTCGTGAGGTCGAGTATGTAGCCGTCCTGGCCCGTGGAGGTCGTCAGGAGCACGGCGTAGCCTAGGAGAGTCTCCCCTCCCTTAACCCCAAGTACGGTCGCGGGTGGCTGGGGGGAATCGGGACCGTAGCGCCAGCGCAGAAAGGCCGAATCCTTCTCGGGCACGCAAGGCACAGCCGAGGCGACCTTCTCGAAGAGCTCGTCAAAGGACTCGTCGAAGGACTCCAGCACCTCCACCTTCAGGCCGCTGCCTCCGAAAGCGGCGCCCAAAGCTCCGTCGATCGTCCGGAGCCCACCGTTCAGCAGCCTCTTTACCGGCGCGGGGAGCGGTGCCCGCGGGCGCGCCGGGGGGGCTGCGGCCGGCTCCTCCGCCTCCCGCGGCGTTCCAGACTGGCCCGTCGTGTACCCGCGAGCCGGCTCGCCTCGCTCCCGAAGGTTCAGGAGCCTCCTCGCCGGTGCCGGGAGCGACGGCGCCGGGAGCCTGGAGACGTTCAGGAGCTTCACCGCGTACCGCAACTGCCCAGCCACCTCGGCCCCGAGCCTGGACTCGACCCCGATCACCGCCGGCACCATGTCGCAGGCAACGCAGTTCTCGGTGGCGCGGAAGAACGTCCTCATCAGGCTGATGGCCTGGAAACCGTACTGGGGTAGCACCTCGTAGTCAGCGGGCGTGTGGGCGACGACCCTCTGACCCTTGATCCTGTAGTGTTGAGGCGTCGCCGCCAGGTGCCCTACCACCCGTCCGTCGGCGACCGCGACCCAGCGACGCACCTCGCCCCCGAGTGGGTGGCGCCCGAACCAGTCGTAGGCGGCGGTGTAATACTCGACCTCGCGGGTCTCGGGGAAACCGGGGTACGCCTGGATGCGTAAGGCGTTGACGCCCTCGAGGTCGTTACTCTCGAACGGCCGGACTACCGACTTCATCGCCCGATCCCCCGCTGGGCGGGAGGTCCTACGCGATCGGGGACCCTCTGCTTCTTCTCTCTCTTCACGGCGTACGACGGCTCCTTCACGTTATCCGGCGCTCCCGGCGCGGACGGATCGGTCCGCGAGAGGGAGGGTGTAAGGGGGTGTGACACGGCAGCTAGTAGAAGACGTTGTTCTTCAGCTTGTAGTACAGGCGGTAGTAGTAGGGCTCGAACCTGTACCACGCGCGGGCGCGCAGCGGTTTGACCGGCAGGTCGAGGCAGCCGATGGAGTCCGAGATCTCCCCACCGAAGCCCTCCTTGAACTTGTAGACGCTCCAAAAGGAGCTGCCCTCGTGGAGGTCCTCAGGCTTGGGGATGCCGACCATGTCGTAGTGAGTCAAGCCGCGGCGCTTTGCCCAGCTCATCACCTCCCACTGCAGGAGGTAGTTTGGCTTGAGGTTGCGCTTCTCGGTACCCGAGGCGCCGTAGATGTACCAGTACTTCTCGCCGAAGGTGAACACGTACATGCCGGACAACGGCACCCCATCGTGCGTAGCGAAGAACAGGTGCCCCTGGCCCGCCTCGCGCATCTCGCGCATCACGCCGTGGAGGTAACCGCGCGGTCTCCGGAGGAAGTTTCCTTCTTTACGCTCGGACGTGGACCTCATCCACTCGTAGAACGTGTCAAAGGCCGCCTCGAAGTCGTCGGGTTCGATCACCTCGATGCCCTTTTTGGCCGCCAGGCGGACGTTGTAGCGCGTCTTGCCCTTCATGTTCGCGAGCACGTCCTCCTCGGGCGGCTCGAGGTCCACGACCAGGGTGGTCTTCTGGTTGAGGTCGTAGCGGGCCCTCTGGAAGCCCAGACGGGCGAGCAGGGCCTTCACATCCTCCTGCTGTTCCGGGACTTCGGGTTCGATCTTGACGGTGTGCGCGCCCAGCCGCCCGGCAACCTCGCGCACCCCCTCGAAGAAGGCCCTGACGGCCTCCTCGTCATCCCAGGGCAGCCAGGGACCTTTGGTGCAGTACCAGAGACTGCCGGGGACTGGAGCCGTGTTGTAGGCGAGGAACTGTCCGACGCCTGCCGCCTCGCCGTCCCTTTCGAGCACCACGCGGATGGGCTTCCAGCCCTGGCGCCGCTTGAACTCGCCCCACTCGTAGCTCTGCAAGATGTGTCCGCCACCTGGCGAGCCTTCGAGCCAGCCGTCCCACTCGTTCCTGGCGACGTTCCTGGCCTCTCTCACCGTATAGAGGGCCGTTGTCTGCGTGGACTGCGGGTTCAAGGGTGTACTCCTCCCGTTACCAGGTGACTGGAATCTATCGTCTGGGTGTTAGAGGAGCGCCTTCTGGCCCGCGAGGACGTCCTCGGGTTTGCCGATCGGGCGCAACAGGTGCGGCTCGCCCTTCCAGATCAAGACCTCCGCCGGGTTGGGGTGGCTCAAAAATCCCAGGTTACTCGCGCTGAAACCATACGCCCCACTGTAGAACACCCCGACGAGGTCGCCGGGCCGCGGCTCGCCGATGGGTATGTTGGTCCCGAACATGTCCAGCGGCGTGCAACAGGGCCCCGCCACCGCTACCGGCTCGCCCGGCTCCCCTCCCATGCGGCTGAGATTAAGGATTGGGTACGCCTTCCTGAAGACCTGCCCCATGTTCCCGGTCGCCGTAAGGTGGTGGTTCATCCCGCCGTCGGTCGTGACGAAGGTCTTCCCCTTCATGTCCTTGACGTCCACCACCCGTGTGACGTAGACGCCCGCGTCAGCGACGAGGTAGCGCCCGAGCTCGAAGACGAAGCGGCAACCTTCGAGGCGCGGGTCGGTGCGGTACCGGGCGAGGAGCTCCTGGTACCCCAGGCCGAACCTCTCCAGGTCGAAGTCCTCCATCTTCTCGAAGTACGGCACCCCGAATCCACCGCCGAAGTCGACCATCTGTAGCGGCCTGCCCGCGAGGTCGGCGGTCTGTAACGCTAGCTCGAAGATGTTACGGCAGTGTTCCAGGAGCGCGTCAGCGTCGAAGACCTGGGTCGCAGTGTAGACGTGGATACCCCGCAGCGTCAGGTAGTCCGGGTGAGAGAGCGTCCTCTCGACCGCTTCGGCGAGGTCGGCCTCGTCCAGGCCGAACTGCCCGACCGTCCCGCCCATGCGCATCTGTGAGCCCATGAGCTGGGCGGCGGGATTGATGCGGAGCCCGACGCCTATTCTCCTGCCCTGCTGTTTAGCGGTGGCGGCGAGACGGTCGATCTCGTTCAACGACTCGACGTTGACCGCGAAGATGCCCTCCTCCACGGCCATCCCGAGCTCCTCGTCGGTCTTGGCGGGACCGGCGAAGACGATGTCCTGTGGATCGAAGCCCGCCGCGCGCGTGACGACTAGCTCGCCCGAGGAGGCGACCTCGGCGCCGGTGAGACGCTCGCGGGCGATGAGCTGGCAGACGGCGAGGTTCGGGTTGGCCTTGACGGAGTAGGTGACCTCGACGTCGCCGCCGAGGGCGTTCCGGACGCGCCGGACGCGGTCCACGATCATATCGCCGTGGTAGAGGTAGAAGGGCGTGCCGTACTCCTCGGCGATCCGGCTTACGGTCGTCCCGCCGGGGGCGAACTCGCCATCCTGCCACCCGCCGAAGCGTTTGGCGAGGTCCTGGGCCTTATCTGTTTGCGTAAGCATTGCTTATCCCTTTTCGGTCGATCTTGCCGGAAGGAGTCTTCGGTAACTCGTCCCGGACCGTTATCTCCTTCGGCACCATGTACGGTGGCCCGTTCTTCACGGCGTACTCCCGGACCTCGTCTATAACGCCTTCACCATCGCTCTTGAGCGAGACGACCGCCATGACCTGATGACCCACGTTCGGGTCCGGCACCCCGAAGGCGCACGCCTCGTGTACGAGGCCCGAGCCTATGAGCAGGTTCTCTATCTCCTCGGGGCTCATCCGGTACCCTTGGGACTTTATCATCGCGTCCTCGCGACCCACGAAGTAGAGGAAGCCCTCCTCGTCCCGCCGGACCTGGTCGCCGGAGTAGACTACTCTCTCGACGTCCAACAGCTCGGGGGGGGCGAGCGGGTTCGGACGGTACGCCTTGCGCGTCGCCTCCTCCTTGCCCCAGTAGCCCATTGCGACCGTCGGGCCGCGGTGGACCAGCTCGCCGATCTCACCCGGGGCGCATTCCTCGCCCTGTTTGTTGATCACCATGATCTGGGTGTCCGGGATGGCCTTGCCGATGCACTCGGTCCCGCGGTCTATCTCCTCGGGCGGCAGGTAGGTAGAGCGAAACGCCTCCGTGAGGCCGTACATCAGGTAGATCTTGGTGCCCGAGGGCTCCAACAGGCGCCTGAGCTCGTCGAGGTTGGCCTGGGGGATACGCCCACCGGTGTTGGAGATGTAGCGCAGATGGGTGAGCGGCGCCTCGTCGATTGACTTCGAGCCCCGGAGCAAGAGCGACCACAGCGGCGGCACCCCGGTGACGCCCGTGATCTCGTGCCGGCGCAGCCCCTTTAAGAGGTCCCCCGGCAACCTCGAACGAAGGAGGGCCAGAGTTGCGCCGACGCGCAGCGAGGTCGTGAACTGGTTGAGCCCGGCGTCGAAGTTGAGGGGGAGCGCCGAGAGGATGCGGTCGTCGCTGGTATTCTCCAGGTACGTAGAGACGATCTGGGCCCCCGCCACGAAGTTGCGGTGGCTCGTCGAGACTCCCTTGGGCATCCCCGTCGAGCCGGAGGTGTACAGGATGGTGGCTAGATCCACCTCGGAGACGTCTGCCTCCTTGGGCGTGTCGTTCCCCCGCAGCGCCTCCGCGAGGTCCAAGAGCTCGCCGGAGACGCCCCCCGAGCCCGGCTTCTCACCCCTGTAGAACGCCCTCTCGACCGTCTTCGGCTCCATATCGTCGAGCTTGGGGGAGTCGCCGATCATCACGCGGATGTCGCAGTCCTCGGCGATGTAGCGGACTTGCGGGGGCTTGAGCATGGGGTTGACGTTCACGAAGGCCGCACCAATTCGCGTTGCGGCGAGCATCGCCACTATAGCTTCCCAGTACTTGTCCATGAGGATGCCGACCCGGTCGCCCTTCTTCACCCCCGTGTCCTGGAGCGCGGCGGCGAGGGCGCCGCTCTCTCGCGCCAGATCCTCATAGGTGTGCTCGCTCTTGCCGTCGACGATGGCGACTTTGCCGGGGTCGCGCTCGACGGAGTTGTGGAGCAGGTCGTTGAACGTGAACTCCGGGCGCATGCTCAACCCGTCTTGCCGGCCACCAGGTTGGTGATCGCGTTGATCGAGCCGAAGTTCTCCTCGTCTAGCTCCTCGTCCTCGACGGTGATGCCGAACCTGTCCTCGAGGAACATGACCAACTCGACCGTCTGTAGCGACGTGAGGACGCCGTTCTCGATGAGCGCGTAGTCATCGGGGATGTCCCGGCTGCCCGTCACGTTTCCCTGGAGCCACTCCCTTATACCGGCGCTCACGTTCTCGGTGTTAACTGCCATGCCTGATACCTCCTATATCTAACTTAAACGAACCCAGAAGGTCGCCTCACCGTCGCCGATGCTGTACGACCAGTTGTCTATGTCGCGGGCCGCCTTATGCGCGACGGGGTCCGCGAACTTCACCAGCAACCTGTTGCGCCGTCCCTTGCGCGAGAAGAAGCCCATCTTCAGAAGGTCGCTCCTGCGGGGCGAGGTGGGCGACTCAAGGAACCGGTACCTGAAGAGGGGCACCCCCGACCGCCTGAAATGACGTACCACCTCCGGGAGCAACGCCCGTGCCACGTCGTGACGTCCCGGGAGCGTCACGAGGTCGAGCACGTAGCCGTCCCGCAGGCGGTCGACGAAGCCCTTTATTGTCACCCCGAGCACGGCGTATCCGAGGAGGCCCTCCCTGCCCTTCACCCCGAGGATAGTCACCGGGTGCTGGGGCGAGCCGGGCCCGTAGCGCCAGCGCAGGAATTCCGCGTTCTTCTCCGGCACCACGGGCACCTCCGAGGCGACCTTCTCGAACATCTCGTCGAAGGACTCGTCGAACCCGTCCAGCACCTCCACCTTCAACCTGCCACCGAAGGCGCTGCTCAGAGCCTTATCAGCGAGCCGGAGGCCCCCGTTCATAAGCCCCTGTACGGGCTTGGGGATCGGCGCGCGCGGGCGTACGGGCAGCGGTATGACGTTCTCGTGGAAGCCCTGCGGGTCTGTCCCGGGCTGGGTGGTAAGGACCTGCCGCTCCTCGAGGTTCAAGAGCTTCTTTACCCGCGCGGGGAGCGGCGGAGCGGGGAGCCTGGAGACGTTGAGCAGCTTCGCCATGTACTGCATCTCCCCTGCCTCCTCGGCCCCGAGCCGCGTCTCGACGGCGATGACCGACGGCACCATGTCTATGGAGACGCAGTTCTCGATGGTGCGGAAGAACTTGCGCATGAGCAAGATGGCCTGGAAGCCGTACTGGGGTAGCGCCTGGTAGTCGGCGGGTGTATGGGCGATTACCCGCTGTCCGTTGACCCGGTACCACTGGGGCGTGGCCGCGAGGTGGCCCACCACCTCATCCGCTTCTGTGGCGAGGACCCAACGGTGCATGTGCTCCGCTGCGAGGGGATGGCTCTCCAACCAACTCCAGAGGGAGCGGTGCCAATTCGGGTCGTGGGAGTCCTGCGCGGTGGGATACACCAGCGCGCGCAGCCTGTCCGTGCCCTCGCGGAACTCGGCGCTGTCGTCGAGCGGCTGGACCCTCACCTTCACCTTGCGGACCCCGATCGTCCCTCCGGTCTCTCCGCGGGGTCTCCGCCGGGACGCCGGTGTAGCCGCCCGTCCGTCTCCACTACCTTTCTTCCTCCTTCGTCGTGGCGCAACTCTACTATCTACTCGATAAAGTTTGCCGTGTAGGATAGATCAAGACCCAGAGTGTAAAGGAGCGACCCCGCAAAGTCCAAGCCGGGATGGTGCCCGGAGGACTCGCGACGGACCTTTCGCCCACCCCGGAGCAAGATGTTGACCTTGCTGCTAGGATACCCGATGGCAAAAGGCCGCGATAGTCGTAGAGCGACCTCGGGGGACACAGAATCAGTTACCTGGAAGGGTTCGAGGGGGCAGTTATCCTGCCCGCAGTATTAGTAGGGTTCGTTCAAGTCTGCCCGCCTGGCCTACTTCTCAGGAGAGGCCGGGCGTGATCAAACGCTTCAAAAACTTCTGGTCGTGGCTCCGATCCGACGAGGACGGCTGGAGAGCGGACGAGCACCTAAGGCGGCTCTTCGGTCCCGGTTTCCGGAGCCGGTGGCGGTCGTTGGGCGTACTGGCCGTACTGCTGGTCTCCGTGATCTGTGCCCTTCTCGCCCTGAACTTTGCCTCGGGCGGGACGGGGAGCGTCGGGGAATACCTCTCGGCGTTCTCCACCGGGGTATCTCCTTCGTCGGATGAAGAACCGCCTCTCCCCGAGGAGGCCCCCGTCCCGGAGGAGGGACCTGTCCCGGAGCTTGCCGCGGAGCAACTGGAGGATACACCGGAGGGCCTCGCCTACGGGGCCGTGGCAGCCGAGATGCCGGGCATAACCTCCGAGAGCATCAAGGGCGTCTACAAGAGCAAGCTTAACCCCGCGTGGGCCTCCGTGCGTGTCGAGGGACCGGGGGACGAGGGGGTCTACGTACTCTTCCTCAAACGGGAGGGCGAGACCTGGACGGCCCTGAAGTCTATCCGGGCCGATGAGCCGGAACAACCAGAGTACGAGAACGTCGTGCTGGACGGGGTGCCAGAGGACCTCGTGGGCTCCGTCTACCCTCAGAACGTGGCCACGGCCGAGCCTTCCGGTCTTCTCATCGAACCCGTCGAGCTGGGTTCTCTGCCCTCCATCGAGCCGGCGGAGGTACCGGCGGCCAGGGCGGTCGCCGACGAGGTGCCCAATGAGGAGCGCGAGCGGGTCGAGGAGGGGCTCGAAGAGGCACGCAAGACCATCGAGGAGTACGGAACGGCCCACGACGGGACCGCCGGGGTGTACGTGCAGGACCTTGAAGGGGGCTGGGGCTACGGGGTCAACCCGGACGAGACCTTCTTCAGCGCCTCGGTCATAAAGATCCCGATAATGATCGCCGTCTACAGGCGGATAGACGAGGGCAAGTTCTCCTTGAATGAGGAGTTCCCAACGGCCCCAGAGGACTGGGCGGCCGGGGCCGGCACGCTACAGTTCCAGGAGGCCGGGGGCTATCACACGGTCGAAGAGTACCTGAGGGTGATGATGACCCAGTCGGACAACGTGGCGACCAACGCCCTCACGCGCATCGTCGGTGGCCCCGAGTACGTGAACGCGGTCGCCGCGTCTTTGGGAGCTCCGAACACGGTACTCTACCAGGAGGTCACCAGCGAGCGGGCCGCCGTCCCACTCCTCGACAACCGGACCACGTCCCGCGACATGGCTACCATCCTCAAGAACGTCTACGCGGGACAGGCGGCGAGCCCCGAGAGCTGCCAGGAGATGGTAGACCTCATGCGCCGAAACGACCTCCAGTCGTCCCTCAAGGACGGCCTGCCCGTAGGCACGAAGGTGGCCAACAAGGGGGGCTGGCTCTTCAAGGTCTACGCCGAGGCGGGTATCGTAGCCCACGAGGACAACCCTTACGTGATCGCCATCTTCAGCAAGCATGGCTCGGCGGACGTGGAGGAAGGCAAGGCCCTCCTCAGAGGTGTCTCCGAGGGCGTCTGGCAGGCGCAGAGCGGCCAATAAATAGCTGTCATCCTCGAATTACTTCGCGGCTCGCCCGGACGCGGTGCTCTCTCCAGTTACAGCGGCGTTCTCCTTGCCGGGCTTGCGGTGTTCCGTTCAAGGATACGAGCGTCTCTCTGGTTGGCCGCTAACAATCCATAGCTACTACTTACCAACTCTCCGCCGTAGCAGGGCGATGACAGACTTTAGCTCCGCGGCGCCGAGGAGGTACGCTGCTCCGAGGTAGGCGGTGAGGGAGACGCTCCCCACGACGGAGAGGATGAGCGCGCGTTCGAGGAAGCCCGAGCCGGTACCGAGGAGGGCCGTACCGGCCAGGGCGACGGCGTACATTACGGCTCCGGCGGCCAGGACTTTGAAGAAGGAGCGTGCCAGACGCCGGCCGCCGAGGCGTCCTATCTCCCCTCTCGTCGCCGCGAGGCCAACAAGGGCGAAGACGGTGCTGGTGCCCGAGAGGGCGAGCCCAAGGCCGATCACCCCCACGAGGCTCGTCAGGCCGTAGGCGAGGGTCGCGTAGAGCAAAAAGACCCCAACGTTCAGGAGGGCGGGGGTACGGGTGTTCTGCCGAGAGTAGAACGCCCGTACGATCAGGAAGTATGCCGAGTAGGCGAGGAGTCCCACCGAGTAGGCGACGAGGATGTTCGCGACGAGGGCCGTATCCTCCGGGGTGAAGTCTCCGCGCTCGTAGAGCAGACCAACGATGGGATTTGCGAGAACTACAAGGCCAACCGTGGACGGGACTATGATCAAGGCCATCGTCCTCAGGCCGAAGGAGAGAGTATCCTGGTAGCCCTCCAGGTCGTCGCGGGCGTGCTGCTCGGAGAGCTCCGGCATGAGGGCCGTCTCAAGGGCGATGATAAAGATCCCGTAGGGGAGCGAGAAGACGATGAAGGCCAAACCGACCTGCATAGAGGCGAAGAACGCGCTACTTAGCAGGGTGACGATGAACTGGAGGCCGAACGACGCCGCCACGAAGACGAGCATCGGTCCGGCTAGTTTGACGGCCGGCAGCAGGGCCGGGTGTCCGAAGACCGGGCGAATCCTGTAGCCGAGGCGGTACATAGCCGGGAGCAGCGCCAGCGACATGAGCGCGACCCCTAAAGTAGTCGCGGCGAGCAGGTAGACGGCGACGTCGGGGTTCCTCGGGGCGAGCAGGGCGTAGCCCAGAAAGCAGGCTATGGCGAACACGTTGTTCAGGACCGGGACGAAGGTCGGGAGGAAGAAGCGCCGGTGGGCGTTGAGGACGCCGGTACCGATGGTGCCGATGCCGTAGAAGAAGACGTGCAGGATGGAGAAACGGAAGAGGAGGACCGCCAGGTCGAAGGTCTGCTGCTCGGCCTCCTCCGAGAGATTAGAGCTCTCCCAGAGCGTCGAGAGGTTCACTAAAGGTTCGGCGAAGACGATGCCGAGCACGGAGAGCACCGCGAGGAACGGCAGGATCAGGGTGAGAAGGGCGTTGGTAAGGTTTTGGGCGTCCTCTTCACCGTGGGTAGTCATCCGCTCGACGAGGAGCGGGACGAAGATCGACCAGAGGATGCCGCCCATGAAGAGCTCATAGATCATGGTCGGCAACCCGCTCGCGACGGTGTAAGCCTGTGCTACCACCCCGGTCCCCAGAACCGCCGCCGCCACCATCGTCCGCACGTACCCTGTCGCCCGCGAGAGGGCGGTTACCGCCGATATTGAGAGCACCGCTCGAAAGATAGACGCCATACCGGCAATGTTAACTTAAAGGTGTCCCAATGGTTCCGGCGCTAACCTTCTTCGGGCGCGCAGAGTACGGATTTCAGTCCCCGCAAAGGCGGGAGATCCGGGCGTGCTCGTCCGCGACTACCATAGCGGCGGTCTGGGGGAGTGGAAGACCAGGACGAGACGCCGCCCGGCGCCCTCGTGATAGCTGCCGCGAGGGCGAAGGCCGCCACGCGCCGTCCTACGCGCCGGACGGCTCCCCGGAACAGGCTCCCCCACAGGTAGTCACGGGACGTCGAGCGCCTTATCAACACGCTGACGAGGACCGGGATGATCCTCACGGAGACCAGGAGGGAGGCCGGCAGGGCGAGCGTGACCGTGAGCGGGAAAGAACTTAGCTTGTGTTTCTAACCATGAGAAGCTATCGGCTACTGCTGGCGCCTATCGCCATCCATGAAGTCAAAACACAAGCCAAGCAGCGAGAACGAAAAGTTTACAGGCTGAAATGCTGACAAAAGATCAGGCATCGCCCTCCGCCGCGCGGCGCAGCTTCTCCTCGGCGGCGGCGACCTCCTCGTCCTCGACGCGGCGGAAGAGGGGCTTCGCTCCCGATACGCGGTAGCTCTCCGGCGGGGCCAGCAGGTCGGAGATGCGCTCCACGGGACCGTCGAAGAACGTCCGCAGCCGCTGAGTGGCCTCCGGGACGTAGGGGGCGGCGTGGTAGGCGATCGTACCGAGCAGCACGCAGCAGTAGTACAGCGCGGCTCGCGCCGCCTCCGGGTCCTCCTTGCGACTCTTCCAGGGGGCTGAGGCGTCGAAGAACTGGTTGGCTCGCCGGCTCATCGCCATCAGCTCCCCGAGTGCCTCCCTCGGACGCCCGGCGTACATCCGCTCTTCGTAGCGAGCCTCGATCTCTTTCACGTCGTCCAGCGCCTCGCGGGCGTCCCGGAGGGCGTCTCCAGGCCGCGTCACCTCACCGTCGAGGTACTTCTCCATGAACGAGAGGGTGCGGTTGATGTAGTTGCCGAGGTTGCCTATAAGGTCCGAGTTCACCCGGCTCTGGAACTCGCGCCAGGAGAACACGACGTCCCCGGTCTCCGGCAGGTTGGAGGCGAGGTAGAACCGCAAGAGGTCGGCCGGGAAGCTGTCAAGCGCCTCGTGCAGCCACACGGCCAGGTTGCGGCTTGTGGACATCTGCATCGCGCGCGGCTCCCCGTCCACGACGACTTCCAGGTTCATGAACTCGTTGGCCGGCACGTCGTAGGGGAGGATGAAGGGCTCCTCGCCGTCCTCCGCCGTGCCCATGAGCTGCGCGGGCCAGACTAGGGAGTGGAAGACCGTGTTGTCCTTCCCGATAAAGTGGATCAGCTTCGTATCCGGCTCCTGCCAGTACTCGCGCCAGCGGTCCGGCTCACCGATGTTCTCGGCCCACTCCATCGTCGAGGAGACGTAGCCGATGCAGGCGTCGAACCACACGTAGAACCGCTTGTCCTCGAAGCCGGGCTCCGGGATCGGGACGCCCCACTGTATGTCCCGCGTGATCGGCCGCTTCTCCACCCCCCCGTCTATGATGCCCAGGATGAAGTTCTTGACGGAGGTACGCCAGTGCTCCTGCCCGCCGACGTATTCCCTGAGGCGGTCGGAGAACTTCGGCAGGTCCAGGTACAGGTGCGTGGTCTCCCGGACCTCCGCCGGTCCACCAGTCACCTTGGAGTGCGGGTCGATCAACTCGTACGCCTCGTACCACGAGCCGCAGTTATCGCACTGGTCGCCCCGCGCCTCCTTGTAACCGCACACCGGGCACGTCCCCTCGACGTAGCGGTCGGGCAGGAAACGCCCCTCCGTCGGGCTGTACATCTGCTTGCTCTCTGCCTCGGAGATGTAGCCGCCCTCCTTGAGCTTGCGATAGAAGAGCTGGGTATTCTCCGCGTGCAGCGGCGTCGAGGTGCGCGAGAAATTATCGAAGCTGATGCAGAAGCGGGCGAAGGTCTCTTTCATGTGCGTCCACCAGTAGTCCACGACGTCCTTCGGGTCCTTCCCCTCGCGCTCGGCGGTCAGGGTGATCGGGACGCCGTGCTCGTCGGTGCCGCACATATAGACGACGTCCTCGCCACGCATCCTCAGGTACCGCACGAAGACATCCGCCGGGAGGTACGCCCCCGCGATCTGGCCGACGTGCAACGGCCCGTTGGCGTACGGCAACGCCGAGGTGACCAGGTAACGCCCTCTCCCGCTACTTACGTCTCTCTCGCTCATGGATAAAGAATAGCATCACAAACGTCCCCTGACGAAGCCCGGAGAGTCTTCGGAGAGTCGTGCTAACATGCCGCCCCGTATGGACTACCCACGCCCCCACGAAACCTCTATCCCCTCAGGACTCACGCCTTGAAGGTAGCGTTCCGGCTATTACGCCCCGAAGCCAGAGCGCCATCCCGCGCCTACACCGGGGACGCCGGCTACGACCTGGCCGCCGCCGAAGCGACCGTACTGGAGCCGGGCGGACGGGCCATCGTCGGCACGGGGATAGCGGTCGGCATCCCCGACGGATACGCGGGCCTCGTCCTCCCGAGGAGTGGGCTCGCGACGCGCCACGGGGTCTCGCTCGTCAATACGCCCGGGCTCATAGACCCTGGCTACCGCGGAGAGCTCATGGTCCCCCTCATAAACCACGACCGCGAAGAGGAGTTCGAAGTCGAGGTGGGGATGAGGATCGCCCAACTCGTCCTCGTGCGGGCGGCGGAGGCCCATTTCGTAAACGTAGACCTCCTCGAAGAGGGCGCCGACGAGCGCGGTGAGGGGGGCTTCGGCTCTTCGGGGACCTCCTAGAGCAACGTGCGGAAGGACTGAGCCTTCCGCCCGAGTCATCAGCCGTCAGAGGGCGCCTTTTTGTTCTTGCTGAAAGACTCTTGTTCTTTGCGACGATGGTCACGTGCTCGCGACCGATTTCGTAAAGGTGGGAGACGGGTCCGAAGGTAGCTCGCTGAACGAAGCTTGTCTATACTCGAGTCCGAGCTGGAGCAGGCGTATGACAGGGAGATCCGGCCTCCCTTAGCAGAAGCGCTACAGCTGTAATCTGTGGCCCAGTCCCGAAACAAGGCAAAAATTATACAAGGCGTGTCGAAGGAGCGTGGTATGCAACTCAATGAACCTTTACTCACCCACGCAAGATCTTGTGTTCGGCCCTTGTAAGGATTGACCTATCGGGGAGTAAAATCGTCTCCAGGGCGGGAGCTCATGCATGCGGCTGCATATTGACTTCCGAGACCTCTCGGAAGTCAGGTGAATAACCATCTTATCAAGAGGAACGGAGACCCTTCTCCGAAGCGTGGTCCGAGCAGTCGAGCTACCTTGATTTGTAGAGTAACCGTGGTTACTCTATAGCTTGTTCGTTATTGAGAAAGGGTGGATGGAGAAGGGGGCGGTCGGGGCGGAGAGGGAAACGAAGCCGGTCGGGTTTTGGGAGGCGTTTTGGTTCTGGGTGAAGCTAGGGTTCATTAACTTCGGGGGACCGGCGGGGCAGATTGCGATCATGCACCGCGAGTTGGTCGAGCAGAAGCGCTGGGTCTCAGAGGGCCAGTACCTGAGGACGCTGAACTTCTGCATGCTCTTGCCCGGTCCGGAGGCGCAGCAGGTGGCGACCTATATCGGCTGGCGGTTGCACGGAAGTTTGGGCGGGATCGTGGCGGGATCCTTCTTCGTTATACCCTCGATCTTCGTGCTGCTCCTCCTCTCCTGGCTCGCTGTCGCCTACTCTGACGTGCCGGCGATCACAGGCCTCCTTTACGGGGTGCAGCCCGTCGTGATAGCGATCGTGGTCGAGGCGGTGCTACGCATCGGCAAACGAGCCCTCAACCATGCGGCACTCGTGGCCTTCGCGCTCTTAGCCTTCGTCGCCCTGTACTTCCTCTCCGTACCGTTCCCCCTGGTGGTGGTCGCCGCCGCGCTCGGCGGGGTGATCCTCCAACGCTTCGTGCCCGCCGCATTTCAAGCTCATGGTCACGGCTCTGCCGAGGGGGAAGAGGTCGCGGCCATCGACCGGGCGCCGGAGACTGCCCGTCCCTCCGTGCTACGGAACTTGAGGCTCCTGGGGACCTTTCTGGTGCTGTGGGCGGTGCCGGTGGGGGCGATCTGGAGCTGGCGGGGTGGGGAGGACGTGCTCTTTCGGGAGGCCCTCTTCTTCACGGGGGCGGCCTTCGTCACCTTCGGGGGAGCGTACGCGGTCCTGAGTTACATCTCCGACGTCGCGGTTAATAGCTACGGATGGCTGACGGCGGATCAGATGGTGCAGGGGTTGGGACTCGCCGAGTCCACGCCGGGGCCGCTCATCATGGTCACGCAGTACGTGGGCTTCATCGGCGCGTGGAACAATCCTCCGGAAGGCCTCAGCCCCTTGCTCTACGGTACGTTGGGCGCTGCGATCACGACCTACGTGACCTTTTTGCCCTGCTTCCTGTTCATCTTTCTTCTGGCACCGTACGTCGAGCTGCTAGCGAACAACAGGCGCTTGCGGGCCGCCCTCGCCGGAGTGACGGCGGCTGTAGTTGGGGTGATCGCGAACCTAGCCGTCTTCTTCGCGGGCAGAGTCCTGTTTCCCGACGGCGTCTCGGGCGGGGCCTTTCTAGGTGGGCTCGATGCCTTCGCCCTCGTTGTGGCGGTGGTTTCGTTCGTGACGTTGGAGAGGCTGAAGGTCCCGATCTACCTGATGGTGCCGATTGGTGCCCTCGCCGGGATGGCGTGGACCCTGCTTAGCGGCTGAGGTAACGAGTGTGGAGAAGACGCGCTGGCTCGTGCTGATCTACCGCATCCCCCGGGAGCCTTCCCGCTACCGGGTGGCGGTGTGGAGGAAACTGAAGACTTTAGGGGCCCTCTACCTGCAGGACGGGGTCGCGGTGCTGCCCGAGGACGCTGTCACGCGCGAGCAGCTTGAGTGGCTCCAGGTAAGGGTCCGGGAGGCCGGGGGCGAGGCGACAATCTGGGAGGCCCGACCTAACACGACGGCTGAGGACACAGAGCTAGTCGAGGCGTTCCGCTCCTCCAGGGAAAGCGCTTACCAGGTACTCATCGCTGAAGCAGAGAGGATAAGGCGCAAGGCTGAGCTTGGGGCCGAAAACGCGCGGCTCTGGGAGCAGCTTGCAAAGGCCGAGCGCGAGTTTCGCGCCGAGCGCCGGCGGGACTACTTCCGGTCCCCGCTCAGGAAGCAGGCCGCCGACGCGCTCAAGGATGCTCGGGAGGCCGTGAGGGAGCAAGGAAAAGCGGAAGGGCTCGGCGCCGGGAGCGGGGGCTAGTGCTCTGGGCCACCCGCCGGGGGTGTCATGTGGATAGGACAGCCTGCATATGGCTGATCCGGCGCTTTGTAGACGGCGAGGCGGTCTTCGCGTTCTTCAGAGACGTGGCAGAGGCCCCCGAAGGGGCGGAGCTCTTCGACGTCGCCGGTGCCAGGCTCTCCCACCACGGTGACGACTGTTCCTTCGAGACCTTCCTGAAGGAGTATGACCTGCAGGACCCCGTCCTACTGGAGATAGCCGAGATCGTCCACGACGCGGATCTCATGGACGAGAAGTACGGACGCCCGGAGTCGGAGGGTCTCGACGCGATAGTCAGGGGTATGCAGCTCGCTCTGCCGGACGACGAGGTCCTCACCCGCCACACCGATGCGCTCTACGACGGCCTCTACGCCTACCTCGGCCGGGAGGTGCTTTGATCCATCGGCCTCATCCCCACCGTACAAGGAAGGGAGTTAACTGATGCGCCCACAGAATACCTTCGATTGGATCGCTTTCGTGTTCTTGATCATCGGCGCTTTCGCCTGGGGTTTCTTCGTGACCGACATAAACATCCTGGACGTAGCCCTCGAAGCGATAGCCGACCCGCTCGACGATCTCGTCTTCATTCTCATCTTCCTCTCCGGCCTGTACTGGATCTTCCGAGTGTTCGGAGAGCGTTCCAGGTGAGAACCGCGATAGTCCGAGCATGGACCTGGCCGGTTGTCGTCTTCGCGATCGTGCTCCTGGCCGGCTGCGGTGGACAAGAGCCCTTTCCCAGGGCAGTGAGCAGCCCTCTCCCCAGAGCGTCGAAGGCCCAGAAGAGCTTTGGATCTTCGACGAAGACGCGACCGGGAGCCCTCCGCCGTATGCCGAGAACTTCGGGGACACCTGGGAGGTACGCTCCGAGTCCGACGCGCCGACCGCTCCGAACGCCCTCTGCCAGACGGGGGTGGCGGAGTTTCCCGCACTCGTGCTGGGAGACGTGGTGTACACGGACGTCGTGCTCTCCACCAGCTTCAAGCCGATCTCCGGCGAGGAAGATCAGGCCGCCGGGCTTATCTTCCGCGTCCAGGACGAGGGCAATTACTACATCGTGCGTGCCAACGCGCTGGAGGACAACGTCGCTATCTACAAGTACCGTGACGGCCGGCGCAGCGAGATCCGGAGCGAGTCTGTGGACGTATCCTCCGGTGAGTGGCAGGAGCTTCGGGTCGAGGCCGTCGGCGAGCGGCTCCGTGGCTTCCTGGGCGATGAGCAGGTAGTCAAGACGACCGACGACGAGTTCACGGCGGGCAGAGTAGGGCTCTGGACCAAAGCCGACTCCGTAACCTGCTTCGACAACGTCTTGGTCGAGGCGGCGTGAGTAAGACCGGCAAACCAGGAAGGATGAAGAATATGAACAGACCTTATCGAAGAAACCCCCTCACCATAGGATCAATGGCTGCGGTCGCCACCGTTCTCCTCGCGGGATTGAGCGCGTGCTCCAACGCGCAAGCAGGAGGGGCTCAGGAGACGACCTCGGAGGGGTCTTCCGTGGACTGGGAGGCCGTCGGGCAGGCCATCGGTAAGGAAGGCGAGCAGATGGACGGCGGCGTCTACCGCGTCAACATGCCGCGCAGCGACCTCAGCGTCACCTCCCAGGACGTCGACATAAAGCCGGGGCTCGCGCTTGGGTCTTATGCGGCCTTCAAGGAGACGGGCGAGAACGAGGCGCTTGTGATGGGCGACCTGGTGCTCACCGAGGACGAGTACGACGAGGTGATCTCGCAGCTGCAAGAGGATGGCATCGAGCAGACGGCGATCCACAAGCACCTGCTCGAAGAGTCCCCCGCCATCTGGTGGACCCACATAGAGGGGCGGGGAGAGCCGGTGGAGATGGCCGAGGCGATCAATGCCGCGCTCCAACTCACCGGCACCCCGCTCTCGGAATCGGGCGGCGGGTCGGAGGAGGTCGACTTCGACACTGAGCAGCTCGACGAGATCATAGGCCACACCGGCAAGACGGAGGGCGGCATCCACAAGTACAGCATCGGGCGCGGCGAGTCGGTCACAACCGAGGACGGTACGGAGCTTCCACCCGGCATGGGTGTGGCCACGGCGCTCAACTTCCAGCCCACCGGAGACGGGCAGGCGGCGATCAACGGCGACTTCGTGATGACCGAGGAGGAGGTCAACCCCGTCATACGGGCGCTGCGCGAGAACGGCATCGAGGTGGTGGCGTTGCACAACCACCACATAGACGAGGAACCGCGCCTCCTCTACATGCACTTCTGGGCTAACGACGACGCCGAGACGCTGGCGCAAGGGCTCAGAGCCGCCCTCGACAAGACCAACTCCTCTTGAGCCCCTCTTATCAAAAGAGACAAGGGAAGGAGGACGAGAACACGTGGCTAACGACGAACGGGACAATCCGGGTATCAAGGTGCCTACACCATTGATCTATATGGTGCCATTGGTCTCGGGGTTGCTACTCGACAGGAGGTTTCACGTCCCCTTCTTGCTGCCCGCTGTAGCACGCAGCCTTGGGTGGGTGCTTCTGGGAGGCGGAATGGTACTCATAGGCTGGTTCTACCGCACAATGCTCAGCGCCGATGCGCCGATACGCTGTGACAAGCCCGTAACGAGACTGACGACGGATGGACCGTTTCGATACTCTCGCAATCCTGCCTACCTCTCCTTGGCGATGATCTACCTCGGGATAGCCTTTCTCCGAAACACACTCTGGGCTATCCTCCTGCTGCCGGCAGTGCTGTACGTGATCCAGCGTGAGGTGATCGGGCGCGAAGAGCGCTATCTGGAACGTGCCTTCGGCGAGGAGTACCTGAACTACAAAGCAAGCGTGCGGCGATGGGTGTAGCAGGCCGAGTTTTCGAGAACCTGTTCCAGGTTATTCGCAGCGTCGATGGAGGCAGATTGAAGCGAAGCCGGTAATATTCGGCGTGTGTTCTTGCTCAGTAGACCATCGGAAGTCGCTGTCCGGCGCTTTGTTTCCTCGCAGGAGAACCTGCCCTTCTCCTACAAGGAGGTCGGGGCTTCGAGGGAAGGTGCCGCGCCTCGGGGCTACGTCGTGGACCGCTACCGGGTGAGGCTCGGCGAGGGGCCGGAGGCGTACGCGCAAGCGGTCGAGGCCCTGCGCGGGTGGCGACAGTTCGACCTCGGATGGGTACGGCTCTGCTGGCCCGACACACCTATAGAGGTCGGCGCGACGGTCGGCGTGCTCGCACGGCACTATGGCTTCTGGTCGCTGAATACTGCCCGCATCGTCTACGTGATCGAGGAGTCGGGCGAGGTGGAGCGGTTCGGGTTCGGGTACGGTACTCTACCCGGCCATGGCGAGCGCGGTGAGGAGCGATTCCTCATCGAGTGGAGCCGCGAGGACGATTCGGTCCACTACGACGTCTTCGCCTTCTCCCGGCCGAACCACCTGCTCGCTTGGCCCGGCTACCCATTCGCCCGCGCGCTACAGAGACGCTTCGCACGTGACTCAAAGAGGGCGATGGTCAGGGCCGTGGCCCGCTCGACCTGACACTGCCGCTAGCGGGGCGTCTCCGGTCCGTGCTCCTCGTTTGACCGGAGAAGTAATCCCGCGTTCCGTGAGAGTTGCTAGACTGCCCCGCGATGAATGCCACCACACACTCTATCTTCGGGGTCGCGGCCCTGGCTGGCTCCTTCCTGCTCATTGGAGAGGAGCCGCCGCTCTACGCCTACCCCGCTGCCGTCGTGGCCGCATTATTGCCGGACGTGGACAACCCGCGCAGCCGGCTCGGAAACGGGTTGAGCCGGATGAAGAACCCGGTGTTGAACCTCCTGACCCGGCCTTTGAGCTGGGCTTTGAGAGCCGCTTCGTTTGTACTTTTCCGCACCGTCGGGCACCGGACGCTAACGCATTCTTTACTCGGGGTGGCGATCTTTTGTCTCTTGATCTCACCGCTCGCGCCGCTCTCCCCGGACCTGTTCCTGGCCCTCGTGGCCGGCTACGCTTCGCACCTCTTCGCCGACGCTTTGAACATGAGAGGAGTGCCGCTCCTATGGCCGGTGGGGCGGTCCTTGAGGCTCTTGCCGGGGGGGATCAGGTCGGGAGGGGCGGCGGAGTTCGCCGTGGCGGTCGTCGTAGTCGCGGCGGCGGGGTTAGGGATCTATGCTCTACACCCCGCGCTCTCCAGAGCGCTCGCCTCCGCGACCTTCTAACCACTCCAGGGCCTCGTAGCTTTTGGGGTGGGTCGGGCGGCCGCGCTCTTCGTTGTGGGAGATCGAACGGTCCAGGGCGACCGTCGCGGCCTTCCGCAAGTCTTTCAAAGCCAGCTTGCGCAGGATCTCCACGCCGGGCTGGTCGCGGTCTGGCTCGATCTTGTCGGCCACATATAACGCGAGCGCTAGCGGCCCCATCCCGGGCTCGCCCGTCGTATGCGCCCGCACCGCGTCCAGTACCTCGTCGTCCTCGACCCCCAGCTCCTCTCTCGCAAGCTTCGCCGCGACGGGACCGTGCAGGAGCATCGGCCGCTCGCGTTCGAGGTCGTTCGTCTGGATGCCCGTCTCTCCAGCTATCCGCAACATCTCCTCCTTGCCCGTCTCCCGGGCGGAGTCGTGCAGGAGGGCGGCGAGGCGTGCTCGTCCGGGGTCGAGGTTGTGGATCCCCGCGAGACGTTCGGCGGTGTCGGCGACGCGTAGAGTGTGGGCGTGGCGTTTGTCGGAGAGACGCTCGCGGGCATAATTCTCGGCGGTCTCGAGGAGGGAGTGGTTCATCATGGCGGGGATTGTAGAATAAGACGATGCAGAACGAGAAGACGAAAACCGAAGCTATTGAGAAGGCTGGCACTATAGGGAGCGCGGAGGTAGTCACCATCGGGACCGAGATGCTGCTCGGTGACCTGGTGGACACGAACTCGGCCTGGTTGAGCAGCAGGCTCGCATCTTTGGGAGTCTCCCTGTACCGTCACACAACCGTCGGGGACAACCGGGAGCGCATCATCGCCGCCCTCTCGGAGGCCGCCTCGCGGGCGGACCTCGTCATTACCACCGGAGGTCTCGGGCCGACCTCCGACGACCTGACCAACGAGTGTCTAGCCATAGCGGCGGGCCGCAAGATGGTCGAGTACCCCGAGGCGAGGCGGCACGTGGACGAGAAGTTCGCCACCTTCGGCCGCGAACCGACGCCGTCGAACTACAAGCAGGTCCTCTTCCCCGAGGGGGCCGAGCTCATCCCGAACCCTCTGGGCACGGCGATGGGCGCGCTCTTCGAGCTCGATGGTGCTCTGGTCGCCACGCTGCCCGGCGTACCCGTGGAGATGAAGGGTATGTTCGAGGGGACGCTGGCACCCCTCGTAAGAGAGCGGAGCGAGGGCGCCATCGTCTCGCGTACCCTCCACTTCACCGGTATTGGCGAGTCCGCCCTGGCCGAGAAGGTCCAGGACTTCCTCGACGCCTCCGACCCGACGGTTGCCCCGCTAGCGAGCCAGGGTAAGGTCAGGCTGCGCATCACCACCAGGGCCGCCACCCTGGAGGAGGGCGAGAAGAAGATAGAGCCGGTGGCCGAGGAGATCCTCACCCGCCTCGGCGACTACTACTTCGGCGCCGATGACGAGACCCTCGAAGGCGCTGTTGGACGCCTCCTCACCGAGAGGGGCGAGACCCTCGCCCTCGCCGAGAGCTGTACCGGCGGCCTCCTAGCCAAGCGCCTGACCGACGCGGCTGGCTCCTCGGCGTACTTCGAGGAGGGTTTCGTCACCTACTCCAACGAGTCAAAGGAGCGACTGCTCGGGGTTTCTCACGACCTCCTCGTCGAGCATGGGGCCGTGAGCGGACCCGTGGCAGAAGCGATGGCTGAGGGCGTAAGGAAGATAGCCGGGGCCGACTACGGCCTCTCCATCACGGGTGTGGCCGGACCCGGGGGCGGCACGGAGGAGAAGCCAGTCGGGCTCGTCTTCGTCGGGATCTCCGACGAGGGTGGGACGGTAGCCGAGAGGCTGGACCTCTCAGCCTGGAAGCACTCACGCGAGGCCGTCCGGGAGCGGAGCGCCAACCGCGCCTTCGACCTCCTCAGGCACCACATATTGGGGCGAGACAAAACCTGAAGAAATCGCCCTTGTCGGATATTGGGAGTGGTAGTAAAATTCCCCTCGTTGTTAGCACGGAGAGGAGGTGATCCAGATAGACGTATCGAGTAGTAGTCGCAGGTATCTTCTGGGAGAGGTGGCTCTGACCTAGGCCCACTGAAAACCCTGCGGGATACTGGGTTATAAAACCATCCGCCTCTCCAACAGTTGCAGGCGGACGTGCTGGACCAGATACCTGCGTAGCACTCAAAGGGTACGACCCCCGGATTTTCCGGGGGTCGTTTTTTGTTTTGAGGTGGTCAGCTAAAGGACGCCGGAGGCTCGTTGCGGGGCGCTATCGTCCGGGACTCTCACGAGTTCGGGTGCTCCTTCATGTTCTTCTTCCGCGGTCAGGGCAGCGCCGGCAGCGCCCCGAGACCGCTCAAGATGATGAGCAGTACGGCGAACGAGTTGAAGGTGGCGTGCGCGACGAAGCATGGCAGGAGGCTCCCCGTGCGACGGTAGAGTGCGCACAGAGCGATTGCCAGGACGAAGAGGACCACAAGTATCGTGGGCTCCAGGTGCGCCAGCGCGAAGAGCGCCGACGAGATAAGTGCCGAAACGGCAAACGAAACCTTTTCGGCAACTCCTTTGCTCCCCTTTTCGGCCTTGTCGCCGGAGGCGCGGGAGAGCAGGAGGCCCAGCCGGTAGAGGCCGCCGAAGATGGCCCCACGGAAGAAAAGTTCCTCGACCGCCGGGCCGAAGAGGACGACCACGGCGACGATCAACGGTATGGCCGTCGCGGGGCTCTCCCCGATCCAGGCTGACAGCCCCTCCATAAGGGGTCCTTGTATGGTCGATTCGGTCGAGTAGCCGAGCTGCTGCAGGACGTAGATGCTTAGAGGCGAGATCGCCAGACTCGCCACCAGCGCTCCGAGACCGAAGAGTAGCCCAACCCCCGCCCCGACCAGATAGCCTCCGTCCGGCTTCGAGAGGCCCAGAGGCGCCAGGGAGTACCTTGCCGGCCTCCCGAGTCCCCGCGCCACGGAGACCCCGATCCAGAAAAGTCCGACCGCGAGCACGACGAGCACGACGTCCTGCAAGACCACGAGCAGCAGCGACTCGGCCGCCCTCTCAGGCACCCTCGTCGCTCCTCAGATAAACCTCGCCCGACGGCCATCCCCGCGCGGCGTCTTTTATTAGCCTCTCCTGGAGCCAGCCGGGCAGCAACAGTAACTCGCCCAACTCCTCTACCTCCACCCAACGTAGCTCCTTGAGGGTAGGCTCCGAGCCCTCCTCGACCTCCGGGTCGCTCCCGAGCTTCGCCTCCCCGCCCGGCTCCGCCTCTGCTCGCGCCGT
This sequence comes from uncultured Rubrobacteraceae bacterium, assembly GCA_902806075.1. Classification (GTDB taxonomy): domain Bacteria; phylum Actinomycetota; class Rubrobacteria; order Rubrobacterales; family Rubrobacteraceae; genus Rubrobacter_F. Next base: position 10,944 of record CADCVG010000041.1, on the reverse strand, counting down.
AACATCCACCGTATGTCTACCTTCAGCCATAAACTCGCTTACGTAGAGTACGTCCGCGAAACGGCCCTCGAGGCCCGTCTCTTCCATCAACTCCCGCTCGGCGCACTTGGGGATCGTCTCGCCCGGCTCCAGGCGGCCGCCCGGAAGGACCCAGTACGGCTCCCGGCCCGGCTTCTCGTGGCGCACGAGTAGCAACGCCCCGTCCCGCACCACGACCGTCCCAACCCGGATGCCGAAGTCCATATTTGAAGAAGATCGATCTTTGCCCATGAGGCCCGAGTATACCTTCCCGCCGCTCCCCAAAGAGCTGTCGGGACGTAGCCTTTCAGACCTATTGATCCGGTTGACGGGTGCCGACCTGGCTCCCAACCCAGACGTAGCCGTCGGACCAGACCTCGCGTTTCCAGATCGGCACGATCTCCTTGATCCGCTCTATCGCGTACCTGCTTGCCTCGAACGCTGGCCCGCGCCGCGGAGTTGCGACGACTATCGCCACGCTCGCCTCGCCAGGGTCCACCCGCCCGAGCCGATGGACGATCGCGATGTGTCCTACCTCCCACCGTCCCCTTATCTCCGCCCCGATCTCCTCCAATTTCCGGTCCGCCATCGGCCTGTAAGCCTCGTACTCGAGGTACTCGACCGAGGCCTTGCTAGACTCGTCTACCCGCGTCGTCCCGACGAACGTGGCGACGGCCCCGCAGTCCGGCCTCTGGGCCTCCAGGATGAGCACGCCTACGTCTATAGGCTCCTCGACGATTCGGAACAACTAGCCCCCCGAGACGGGCGGCAACACCGCGACCTCATCGCCGGCGGAGACCGTCTCGTCCATGCTCGCGTACTCGTTGTTGATGGCGAAGGCGAGCGTGCCACGCATGGGCCCCAGAGCCGGGTACTTATGCGTGAGCATCGAGAACAGCTCGCTCAAGGTTACGCCGTTGGCCGTTATCTCTTCTTCACGCGTCCCGGCTGCGTCCGCTGCTGCGCCGAAGAGCAGGACCTTTACTCCTTCTTCCATGAGGGTGATGGTAGCACTGGGACTAGCCTTTCGTCGCCCCGCTCAGGAGACCTTCGGTGAGGTAGCGTTGGACGAAGGTAAAGAGGATGACTACCGGGATCACTGCGACCACCACCGAGGCCATGAGCAGGTTCCACGCCACGCCCTCCTCGCTGACGAAGTCGTAGAGCCCTACGACCACGACCTGTTTCTCAAGGCTGGAGATGAACGAGAGCGGCAGGATGAACTGGTTCCAGGCCAGGATGAAGGTGTAGATAGCGGTGGTGACGAGCCCGGGGGCGCTCAGGGGCAGGACGACGCGAAGGAGGCTGTCGCGGCGGGTGCCGCCGTCCACCCAGACCGCCTCCTCTACGTCTTTGGGGATGGACCTGAAGTAGCCCGTTAGCATCCAGGTTGCGAAGGCCATCGAGAGGGCGGCATCACCGAGGATCACCGCCGTCAGGGTGTCGTAGAGCCCGGACTCGCGCATGAAGCGGTATAGAGGAATGACGATGATAACGGGCGAGAACATCTGGGTGGTCAAGAGAGCGAACATGTACGGCCGCCGTCCCAGGAACGAGAACCGGGCCAGAGCGTAGGCTGAGGGTATCGCCAACGCCATCACCAGCGCCGTCGAGGAGAAGGCTACGATGGCGCTGTTCTTGAGGTAGGAGAGCAGCGGGATCTCGCTCCATATATCGACGAAGTTCTCGAACCGGACCGGGGCCGGCAGCCAGGTCGGGTCCGGGGTCTGCACGGCGTTCAAGGGCTTGAGCGAGCTTATGACCATGATCCAGACCGGCATCAACAGAAAGCCAAACAGCGCCAACAGCAGGGCCAGAACCACCGTCTGACGGACGAGAGAAGTCTTCATACCGTATTCTCCCTGCCGTAGAGCCTCACGTAGACGAGGCTGAAGACGAGCAGGATTATGAACGTTACCGTGGCCAGGGCCGCGGCGAGACCGAACTGGAGCCGGTCGAAGGCCTGAGTATAGGTGTAGGTGACCATGATGTCGGTTGAGTTGAGAGGACCACCGCCGGTCAAAGCGTAGACGATGTTGAACGAGTTGAAGGTCCAGATGCTGCTGACGAGCGTGGCGACAAGGGTAACGGGGGCGAGTTGGGGCAGCGTTATGTAGCGGAACCGGTTCCAGACGTTCGCCCCGTCTATCTTCGCGGCCTCGTAGAGATCCCGGTCTATCCCTTGCAGTCCGGCCAGAAAGACGAAGGCCATGAACGGCAGGCCCGTCCACGCGTCGGTGACGACCGCGGCGGCGAAGGCGCTGTTCTGGCCGCCGAGCCACACGACGGGCTCGTCTATCAGCCCGGTCTGGCGGAGCAGGTCGTTGAGGTAGCCGAAGTTGGCGTCGTACATCCAGCGCCACACGATGGCCGCCGCGACGAGCGGCATAGCCCAGGGGACGAGCAGAAGGGCCCGGAAGACCTTGCGTCCCCGGAACTTCTCGTTGAGCAGCAGCCCCAGGGCCATCCCCAGGATCAGCTTGAGCATGACTGAGGAGAACGTCCACAGAAAGGTCTGCCTCACGACCTGCCAGAAGAGCGGGTCCCGGGCTAGAATGCGGTAGTTCTCGAGCCCGAGAAATCTTCCTGTCCCGATCAGCTTTACATCATGCAGCGAGAGCCAGAAGGTGTTGACTATCGGGTAGAAGATGACGGCGGCTATCAGCAGAAAACCTGGTAGTAACGCCAGATAGGGCCCGAAGCTGCGCCGGCGCGGCTCGCCCTTCTTCACGGTATTGAGGGCCACTTCTAGGCCCGATCGAGCGCGGCGTTAGCCTTCTCGGCGGCGGCGTCGAGCGCCGTTCTAGGGTCCTCGTCCTGCAGGGTCTGCTGGACGGCGGCGATGAGGGCGTTCTCGACGTCCGTCCAGCCCACGACGTTGGGGTAGGGCCTGCCGAACTCGCCAGAGGGGATAAAGGCCTCGGACCAGTAGGGGTCGTCGGCGAACTCCGGCCTCTCGGTGACGCTCTCCTTGACCGGCTGGAGCTGGGTGGCTATGGAGTAGTCGAAGACCCAGTCGTCCTGCGCGGCGAACTGGAGGAACTCATTCGTCGCCTCGGGGTCTCCTTCGGTGAAGATGCTTAGAGTGTCCGTCGTCGCCAGAGTCGCCCTCGTCTCCCAGGGTGGGAGGGGCATGACGGCGGCGTTCTGGTCCATCTGGACTGTGGTCTCCTCGGACTGCATTAGCGCGCGCATCCAGGGGCCGGTAATGATCATGCCCAACTGGCCCTGGCGGAAGAGGCTGTGCAGGGCTGGCTCGTCGTTGGTGATGGCGCCGGGCTCGGCGTAACCGTCCTTTACCACGCTCGCATAGCGCGTCAGGGCTTCGACGCCCGCGTCGGAGTTGAAGAGAGCCTCGGTGCCGTCCTCACTCAGAACCTCCGCGCCGGCGGCCCACAGCCAGATCAGGAACTGCACCGCTGTCGAGGTGTGGTCAAGCCCGGCTATGGCGAACCCGTAGACGTCGTTGTCCGGGTCGTGCATCTTCTGTGCGGCGGCGAGCATCTCGTCCCAGCTTCCGGGCGGCTCCAGCCCGGCCCTCTCCAGAAGGTCGGTCCGGTAGAAGAGCGCCCGCGTCGAGAAGCCCCACGGCATCCCGTATAGCTCCCCGTCCACCATGCCGCCTTCGACCGCGCTCGCGGTGAACCCTTCGACGGCGGCGGAGTCTACCGGGGCCAGGGCGCCGAGGTCCGCGAAGTCCGGCAGCCACCTGCCCGGGTAGTAGGCCGTGGCCGGCGGGTCCCCGCCGCCGACCCTGGTGGTGAGTTCTTGCTGGGACTGCTCTATCCCGACGTACTCCGGCTCGAACTGCCGCCCGGATTCCTCTTGAAAGGCCGCCGTGAGATCCGCGAAGTAGTTCTTGCGCGCATCGTCCGTACCGGTGACGAAGAGCCCCAGAGAGTCGCTCCCCTGACCCCCGCCTCCGCAGCCGGCCAACCCCAGGACGTACGCACCGGCTAGAGCGCCGCCACCAGCCTTCAAGAAGTCACGCCGCGACAGTCGCCATACCGCCATACGCATACCTCCTTACGAGGAATTGTTCAGCCCCTGCGCACTCGGATACGTGAGTCTCCACACATCGAGTACAGGCCCCACTACAGCTATTGTAACTTATCCGCTTTTAGGTAGGCCGATCTAGATTGGGGCTCTACGGTTCCGGGGTGTACTCCGGCCCTACCATGACCTTGAGGGCGTGTGGTAAGACGGTGAACTGGGCGGGCTCGTCGCCAATTACCTCGCCGTCCGCAGTGAAGACGAGGCCGGGCTTGGTCTCGACCCGTATCTCCCTGGCTCGTGTGGAGAAGACGCCTTCCTGGTCGAGGTAATCAATACCGGCCAGTGCCGAGGGAGTGAGCGTGAGGAGCTCCTTGAGCCCGATATCCTCTATTACGACTACGTCGAGTAGCCCGTCCTCCGGGTTGGCCCTCGGGACGGCGGGCCAGCCACCTCCGGCGTAGCGGCCGTTGCCGACGGCGACGTTGACGGCGCGCACCAGGCGCTCCTCGCCGTCGAGGGTGAGTGCTACCTCGCGCACGTCGAAGTTTCGGGCGACTTCGAGAGAGGCGCGGAGGTAGGAGAGCTTGCCCCACTTGCCCTTGAGTTCTTCGTCGTTGGCGTCGGAGATCTGTGCTCCCAGGCCTCCGGTCGCAACGTTGATGAAGAAGTGCTCCCCGACGCCCTCGGAGCTGACGCGCGCCACGTCGAGGGTCCGTATCCGGCTCTGACGGATCACTTCCACCGCTTCGTCCGGATCCTCGGGGATCGCCAGCGTCGCCGCGAGGTCGTTGCCGGTCCCGCATGGCAGGAGGGCGAGCGTGACATCCTTGGGGAACCCGTCCTTACCCAAACCGTTGACGACGTCGTTTACGGTGCCGTCGCCTCCGGCGACGATGAGGAGACCACTCTTCCACTCCCGCGCAGCCTCGAGCGCGTCTTCCTTACTCCCGGTCTCGACCCAGTCGAGCTTCAGGCCGTCCAGCTTGTCGCGCAGCTGGTCGAAGTCGTACGTTCCGCCGCCGGAGGAGGGGTTGGAGATCACCCGCACCTTCGCCTCCGAAGCCCTCATATCGCTACCCTTCTCTCGCTGCTTTCTCGTCGTCAGAAGAGTCTACCCGGTAGCGGGCCGCGCCAGTCTAGGAGGCGTGCCGGACGGGAGGCCCGGAGGCCTCCGGGCCTCCCTCGTGCTCGAGCCGGTAGAGCTTTATGGCCGGCAGCCAGACCTCGCCACCACCGGCGAGCCGCACGGCGGCGTTGTGGCCGTCGCCGGAGACGTAACGCACCTCGCCGTGACCGAAGGCCGAGCCGACCCGCTCCCCGACGGAGAGGCCGGGCAGGAATGCCTCTCTCAAGGCGGCGACGTAGGCGAGCGCTAGAGAGCGCCCGAGGTGTGCGCCCTCGTCGCGCCGGTCGGCGACGAGGATACCGGCGATGCGGTAGAGGTTCGCCCTGGAGACCTGGGAGATCAAGCACGCCCGTATCGTCTGGCGCACCAACTCACCCTCGAACTCCGAATACTGCTCTCCGCTCCTCCTCAATATCCCCATCACCCGCGGGTACGCTCGCTCCACCGCCTCCTCGACCGTAAGCCCGTTGACCCCGCGCGCGTAGACGTGCGGATCCAGCCGCTCCTCCTCCCGCCGTCGCGGAACGCTCAACCAGTTTTGTCTCTTCTCTGTCATAGACGAATTATACTGCGTATTCACCCTTTTTCACTATTGAATGTCCTGCAAATAGAGTATTTTAGATGCTGGTAGTCAGTAGTCAGCTACCAGCATCTTGGCTTCGAGCCATACTACCGCTGTCGATACTTGCGTCGAACCAGGGGAAGGTGATACGGCACGGGGGCTTCGCCGTCCGGCCTTCTGGCAACTGCAGGCTTGCGTTACACTGAGAGAGAAGAAGTGGAAGGAGACGTAAGTGAACTCAGGGGAGTTTCTGGAAAAACTAAAGCGTGAGGTTATCGGGCATCCGGCGCTGATGCATCCTTTTCTGGAGCGGTTTGGGGAGGGGGATGCGAGCGAGGAGGGGGTAAGGGAGTTCGCGATCCAGTACTACCGTCACGTCCGGGTGAGCCGATTGTATCTGGCGTCGCTCATCTCCAACTGCGGGCACGACGAGAGGCTGCAGCTCGCGCTCGCGGAGATCCTCTTCGACGAGTACGGCCATCTGAAACCCGACGAGACCCACCCGGCCCTCTACCGGCGCTTCCTTGTAGCTCTGGGTCTTACCGAGGAGGAGTGGGAGGCGCCGCCGACCCTCCCGGAGATACAGCTGTACATAAGCGCCCACCGCGAGTTGACGCGCGACCCGGACGTAAGGCTGGGGTTGGGGGCGCTCGGGCCGGCGAGCGAGTGGCCTGTGCCCCCGATCTACGTTCGCCTAACCGAGGGTCTCAAAAAGGCGGCCGGTATCCCAGACGAGGCTTTGGAGATCTTTACGAGCCACGTCACCATGGACGTCACCCATGCCCGCATCATGATGGATGCCATCGTCCCCTATGTGGAGGACGAGGAAGGACAGAGGAAGGTACGCGAGGGCGCGATGCGCTCCCTCGATGCCCGTTCCGTTATGCTAGATGGACTCTACAAGGTCGTCTACGGGGAGCCGGCCCCACTCGAAAGCAGCCCGGTGCGCGCCACCAACCTCTGAGATGCCCGAGCTACCCGAGGTCGAGACGATAAAAGAGGACCTGCGCGAGTTGGTTGTGGGGGCGAGGATAGAGAGTGCCGAGGTACTCGATCCCGGCCTCATCGAGCAACCTTCGGCGGAGGAGTTCACCCGGCGGATCGCGGGCCGCTCGATAACGGGGACGCGGCGCCGGGCGAAGCACCTCATCGTAGAGCTCGACGGCGGCGACTCGCTCGTGTTCCAGTTGAAGATCGGGGGCCAGTTACTGCTCGTGCCGCCGGTCGAGGAACCCGAGACGGCGCTCATGCTCGTGCTTCACCTGGACGGGGACCGGAGGCTCTTCCTGCGGGACGGGACGCGGTTCTCCCGGGCTCGTCTGCTGGATACGGGGGAGTTGGAGGCGCGGCTCGCCTCTCTGGGACCGGAGCCGCTGGAGGAAGGGTTCGACGCGGAGTACCTGCGAAGAGCTCTATCCTCGCGGAGGGCGCAGGTGAAGCCCTTGTTGCTGGATCAGAAGGTCGTCGCCGGGATAGGCAACATCTACGTGGACGAGATCCTGTACGACGCGCGGCTGCACCCCAGGCGCAAGGCGAACACGCTGGCGGACGGCGAATGGGAGGCGCTCCACGCGGCGATCCGGTCGAACCTCGCGGCCGGTGTCGCGCATCGGGGGACGACGGTGCGGCTCTACCGGGACGTGCTGAACCAGCCCGGCGAGCACCAGAACTACCTGCGTGTCTTCGAGAAGCATGGAGAGCTGTGTCCGGAGTGCGGAGGGAAGGTCATCCGGGAGAAGGTCGGTGGGAGGCCGACCCATTACTGTCCCTCCTGCCAGCTTGAGAATGGCCGCTGGGGGGAACAAGAGCTAAGATTAGTCTAGGAACTCAGGAAAGGGGACGGTGTGGCAGACAGCTTTGATCTCGTGATAATAGGTAGCGGTAACGGGGGGTACATACCGGCGATCCGGGCGAGCCAGCTCGGGATGAGCGTAGCGATAGTCGAGAAGTCCGAGAACCTCGGCGGGACGTGCCTCAACTGGGGCTGCATCCCGACCAAGGCCCTCCTCAAGACCGCCGAGATGCTCCACGACATCAACCGTGGCGAGGACTTCGGCATAAAGGTCGAGGGCCTCGAGTTCGACTACTCCCAGGCCGCCAAGAACAAGGAGCGTATAGTCAACCAGCTCCGCAAAGGCGTGCAGGGCCTGATGAAGAAGAATAAGGTCCAGGTCTTTACCGGCACGGGCAGCTTCGTCGAGCCCAAGAAGATAAAGGTCGAGAGCGAGGACGGCGAGACCCAGGAGCTAGAGGGCGAGAAGATACTCATCGCCACCGGATCCGAGGTAAGGACTCTACCCGGCCTGGAGATAGACCACGAGAAGGTCATCTCCAGTGACGACATAGTGACGAACAACGAGGACTACCCGAAGTCCGTCATCATCCTCGGGAGCGGGGCCGTGGGCGTTGAGTTCGCGAGCATGTACAACGACTTTGGGACCGAGGTCACGATAGTAGAGGTGCTGGAAAACATCGTGCCGAGCGAGGAGCCGGAGGTCTCCGCTGCCCTCAAGAAGGAGTTCGAGAATCGCGGCATAAGGGTCATGACAGGCAGCATGGCCGACACGAACTCCCTCGAAAAGACCGACGACGGCGTGAAGATAAAAGTTGCTCCCGTAAGCCAGGAGGAGCAGGAAAAGGAAGAGGAGAAAGCCGAGGAGGGCACCTACGGCAGCGAGACCGACCCGGCTGGTGAGACGGACGACGACGACGGCGGCGAGACGTTGGAGGCCGAGGCGCTTCTGGTAGCCATCGGGCGCAAGACTGTCGTCGAGAACCTTAATTTAGACGCGACCTCGGTAGAGTTGAACGACCGCAATGAGATCCAGGTAGACGAGTTCTACCGGACCGACGAGGATGGCGTCTACGCTACCGGCGACGTGATAGGCGGTTACTGGCTCGCCCACGCCGCCGGGCACGAGGGGATAATCGCCGTCGAGCACATGGCCGGTGAGGACCCGCTGCCGCTCGACCAGGACCTGATCCCACGCGTCACCTTCTGCCGTCCGGAGGTCGCCTCGTTCGGTCTCAACAGGGCTCAGGCCGAGGAACAGGGCTACGAGGTCAAGGAGGCGAAGTTCCCCTTCCGCGCCATCGGCAAGGCTCTCATAGAGGGCGACCCGAACGGCTTCGTGAAGGTCGTCGCCGACGCCGAGACTGACCAACTCCTTGGCATGCATGCCATCGGCCCGCACGTCACCGACCTCATAGCAGAGGGTGTCTTCGCGAAACTGGTCGAGGGTACCCCGCAGGAGCTTGGCATGGCCGTCCACGCCCATCCGAGCCTCTCCGAGGTCATGGGCGAGGCCGGTATGGCGGTGGATGGACACGCGATCCATATGTAGCAATAAATTCGATCCTGCCCGTGACGGTTTCGGCTTCCGCAACCTGGTCGGCAGGCTTCCGAACCGAAGCGGCGGAGGAGGTATTCTCCGCCGCTTCGACGCTTTCGTCTACGGGAAGGGCCTCTGCTTCGGTATGGTCCTCGCTTCGCTCTTCTACTTCGTGGATAGCCCGGCCGGGGCGCGCCGCCGGGCGCTCTCAGAGCTACCGCTCGCGCCGGGCCTGCTCACCGTACTCCGCGGGTATCAGCTCCGGCAGTTCCATCCGCGCGTGGTGCTCGCCGTCGTGTGGGCCTGGTTGGCCTCCGGAGGAGGGAGGCCGGGACGAGCCTTTAGGAGGCTTCGGCTCGCGGGGGAGAGCCCGGACCCGCACCTACTGTGCTTCGGGCCGTCGTTCAACCGGAGGTTCTTCTACTGCCTCGCGCGGGCGCATGCGGTAGTGCCGTATCGGATCCAGGAGAGGCGGGTGTACGTCTACGACCCGAACTATCCGGGGGACCGGGGGAGGTTCGTGGAGCTCCGGTGTAGAGAGTTCGTCTACGATGGGTTCCGATCTTTAGAGGGTTGGGGAGTCGTGCTCTTGCCACTCTCTTCGTGCCTCGGACGTCGCCTGAGTGACGGCGCGTCGAACCGGGTAAAGTGGGCGCGGACCGATGTACGAACGCGAGAGGAAGCGGGTGGTACCTATGGCGGAAGGTAGCGAGCAGGGCGGGCGTCGGGAACTCCTCGAGAGGTTGTCCGGCGCGCAGTCGCGGTTGGAGGCTGCGGACGCCAGGGCGGAGGCGGAGCGTTGGATGACTCAACACCCCGAGGACGAAGAGGTGCGCCGGGCCGTGGACCGGCTGCGGCCGGCGGGTGGGGAGGAGGACCTGGGGGGAGAGCAACAGGGGGAGGACCTCGAAGAGGGCAGCCCGACGTGATCCGTGCCGCGTAGAATGGGCACCGTATTTAACGAGAAGCACAGGCTCCAGATGCACAGCTTCGTCGCCAAGAAGCTTCAGAACGGCCAGACTCGCATCGAGAGGGACGAGATCGAGACGGTCGGCGCGAACATGGGGCTGAACCCGGAGGAGTCGGCCCGCCTCTTCGAGAGCCTCGAAGGAGACCACTGGCGGGGAGATTATCTTGCGTTGGACGAGCAGGAGAGATGGGCCGTCGTCAGCGTGGCCAACGTCTCCTGAACAGCGTCCCGACCGGATGACCCCCTATCGCTTGGTTAACCCCCCTACGAGCCCTTGCCCCACTCCCAATTCCCGCTGACCTCGGGCGGAGGTATCTCTTCTTCGGCGAGCCGGATGCCCACGTCGGGCGCGTTCCCGAAGGGGACCCTCCGCCCGCCCGGGTACTCGGCCTCCAGGCTCTCCAGCCGGTACTCCCCCAGCTTCTCCCCGGTCGTGACCTCGCATGAGAGGGTCACGCGCCAGTAGGTGTACCCCGCGCCGCCGGAGGCGACCTGTTCTTCGGGCTCGCCGGAGAGCAGGAGCTTCGTGGCCGGGTCGTCGGCGTGGGCAAAGGTTGCGGTAACCTTCCCTACCCTGTCGCCATGAATAAATTCCACCGTAGCCTCCGCCGTCTCCCCGGCGTGAAACTGCTGTACGTTCATCTAACCTCCCCTTTCCGTCTCCGTTAGCCCGATAACCGCTGGCAGTTTATTGCAAACAACACTACCCGGCTGCGGTCCCCGCACGTCACCCGACCGGCGCGATGAGGCCGAGGAGAGCCGGGTCCCACCGCCGTTACCCCGGCTCCCCTGGAGAGGGCGCCGCCCCATGTACGGGCCCTGTATCATGGATAGCGTAGCATTCCGCATCGAGTCAAGGCATCATCGTGTGCAGCGCGACAGGGTACACAGCGCGGTCCTTGCCGGGTGCGGTAGTATAGGGGACGTTACACGAGGTAGA
>CADCVG010000040.1 GCA_902806075.1 uncultured Rubrobacteraceae bacterium | reverse complement strand
ACGAGATGCTCGATGAGAGAGATGCGGAAGGGCTGCGCCAGATCGACGTGAGGACCGAGGCGAAGGGGGAGCAGCAGATGCGCCTCATAGCCGAGGACCTCAGCTCTTACGCCCCGAGGGACGGGATACTGCTCCTTGACTTCAACCGCGAGAATGGCCCTCCCGAGGGGACCGGCTTTGCGATGGTCTTCGATAGCAGGGCCGCCGCCGCCGACCCCAGCCTTAGCTATACCGAGGAGGAGGAAGAGGCTATCTTCGAGGAAGATGGCGGTATCCGAGTCGTCAGTTTCAAGGAGGCCGAGGAGAGAGACCCGAACCTCGTGGAAGAGGCCGAGGGTTTGTTGTCAAACCTCTGAGGCATGTCTCAGGGGCGCCTGGATCCTTCTATCGGCGCTAGATAGGCCTCGCCTTGCGTGGTGCTCCCGCCCGGCTGTCGTTCGTTGGGGGCTTCACCTGATGGGCGTGACCTCGTGGTCTTGTTGGTACTTGGCTCCTTGACCATCCGGTCGCCGGCTACGACCTGCTGCGGACCCGGACCTGGTAGTCAGTGGGGGTGATTTTTCATCCGAGTCGCTGTCGTTGATGCCGAACTGCTTACTGTCGGAGCCGGTCATGCGGATGGTTGCCGTTCGTCTCCGAGACAGGCGTCGTAGAGACAGTCTCTTCCTGGGCGGTTTCAGCTTTGCATGAGTCCTCCTGACCTGTCTCGAAGACCCTCTCGCGGCCCTGGGAGGCGTAGAACGAGGCGTAGCAGACCGCCACGCCGACCAGAAGCCTCTCAAAAACTCGCGCCATCCTATTGGCACGAAACTCGCCATCCTATTCGCTCGCGGGCCAGGGCTGGCGAGCCCTGATCATACAGCCGCTTCGAGTTTCGCACCGCCTTGCGTAGAGCGGACGGATGCGGTCCGGTGAGGGCAGCGAGGTGGGGAGGATCGGTATCTTCCAGCGTAGCTCGGTGGTTCGTGTTTGATCCGGGGTCGGGCTGCCCGGCCTGGAGGTCAAGGTTCGTGGTGATGCGGGGTTGGTACTTACTTCTCCAACGCCTTACGGGTCTCCTCGCGCGCCCTCTCTTCCCGCTTCGCGCTCCAGCTCTGATTACGCACCGAGCCGAGGATCAAATCTCGCACCTCGGACGGCGAGTCGGTTACGGTCATCAGGTCGAGGTCGGCGCTGGTGGCCTTGCCCTCTTTCACCATCGTGCTGCGCAGCCAGTCCAGTAACCCTCGCCAGTAGTCCGAACCGAACAGGACCACGGGGAAGTTACGTACCTTTCCGGTCTGTGTGAGGGTGAGCGCCTCGAAGAGCTCGTCCATCGTGCCAAAGCCGCCGGGGAAGATGACGAAGGCCTGAGCGTACTTTACGAGCATGGTTTTGCGGATGAAAAAGTAGCGAAACTCTATGGAGACGTCCAAGAACGGGTTTGCTGCCTGCTCGAACGGGAGCTCGATGCTCAGGCCGACCGAGGGAGCTCCGGCCTCTCTGGCGCCGCGGTTACCGGCCTCCATGATCCCCGGTCCACCCCCGGTGATGATGGTGAAACCGGCCTCGCCCAACAGCCGTCCCACTTCGACCGCCGCCCCATAGGTAGGTTCATCGTTACCGATACGGGCCGAGCCGAAGAGCGTGACGGCCGGACCAAGCTCCGCGAGCTCCTCGAAGCCCTCGACGAACTCGCCCATGATCCTCAATACCCGCCAGGTGTCGGTCTGCGTGAACGATGCCCCTTCCGGGTCCGGCGTCCACAGCAACCGCTCGTCTTCCGTGCGCCTGCCCACACGCCCCGCTGAATCTGCGGTGTGGTGCTTTACTCCTGGCTCCTCGTTCGGCATGCCGGTAATGTACCCCATCACCGCTGCGGGTATCGTGCGGTCGTCGTCTCTCCTCCACGTCGGAGTTGTGGAACGATTACTCAAGAAACTGTTGGAAAAGCGGGGGGCGTTCCTTATCATTGGAAGGTGAAGAAACGATACCAGATCTATCGGCGCAGGCGAATGGCGGTCTTGCTTTTTGCGGCCGTTGTGTTCGGTACTCTCTACGCCGGCGCCCCGGCCAGTGCCGGACGCTCGCCGGAGCAACATACCGTTGCCCCGGACGAAACTTTGTGGTCGATAGCGGTCGAACACTACCCGTCCTCAGAGGACCCGAGGGAGATGATCGAAGGCATCCGGCAGGCGAATGACCTGGGAGGGTATGGGATACAACCCGGCGAGCACCTGGAGCTGCCCCCACTCGACACCTGAGACCCCGCACAAGAGAAGACCGGATGCTGACGCCCAACGAGCGAGGGAACGCATCTCCACAACGGGAGCCCGCGGCCCTCGTTATGGACTTCCCATAGCTCGATATGTAAGCAGCGATGCATCGGTCTGGTCGTCGCGCCATGCCTCACACAGAGGCGGCGTGAAAAGGCTCACGAGCTCCCGGGAGCTTTTTGCAACTCTAGTAGTTGACACGCGCAGATATATGCGGTAAGAATATAGCTGTTACCCGGCGCCCTACTCCTCCTTTCCCTTTCCCCACTATCACCCCGGAGGGGCGCCGGGCTTCTTTGAAGCTCCGTGGCCAGGTATAGAAGAACGTGAGGCATGGGGCGTTTGATCTCCGAGATCATTGCGCGGTGGTACAAGCTGCTCCGGTTCTTTCAGCTCTCTAACCTCCTAACCTATAGCTTTCACGTTGCGGCTCGTTGTCGGGCGAACGGCCGGGTGCGACAATTGCCGGGATCGAGGGACGTTTCCCGGTGAGGTTGTAGGCCGCCGGGAGGCCGCGTCGCCATAACCCGTTGTCTTCTATCCTCAAGGGACTCGAAGCTTGCTCAGGACCGTCACTGCAACACGCTACGTCACACCGCTGCGCGAGGGTGGCTCGCTGCCGGCTATTGTCGAGGCCGACGACCTCGGGACTTACGTGTTGAAGTTCCGGGGGGCGGGGCAGGGGCGCAAGGCGCTCGTCGCGGAGCTCGTGGCGGGGGAGTTGGCCCGTACATTAGGGTTCGACGTGCCGGAGATCGTGCTCGCCCGGCTGGACCCAGAGCTCGGACGCACCGAGCCGGACCCGGAGATACAGGACCTCTTGAGGGCGAGCGGTGGGCTGAACCTGGCGCTCGATTATCTACCGGGCTCTCTGGGCTTCGATCCGCTCGCGGGCGCCCCCGCGTCCCAGCTCGCCTCGCGCATACTGTGGTTCGACGCGCTCGTGCAGAACGTGGACCGCTCCCCGCGCAACACCAACCTACTCATGTGGCACGGGAAGCTGTGGCTGATAGACCACGGCGCATCCCTGTACTTCCACCACAATTGGCCCGATCGCAATGGGCCCGCCCTCGCCGTCGCGAGCCAGAGACCGTACGCCGCCGTTCGCGAGCACGTCCTGCTCCCCTTCGCCAAAGCCCTCCCGGAGGCCGACGCTACTCTGAGTCTCCTCCTTACGCCCGAGGTGTTGCGCAGGGTGGTTGGGCTCGTACCAGATGAGTGGCTCCGGGACGAGCCGGGTTTCTCCGGTCCGGACGAGGTCCGCTCCGCCTACGTCGAGTATCTGTCGGCGCGGCTGGAGGCGCCGCGAGCCTGGGTCCGGGTGTTGGAGGATGCCCTGCCGGGGAATGCTCCGTGAGCAACCTCTTCGAGTACGCCCTCTTGCGCGTGGTGCCGCGGGTCGAGCGTGGGGAGTTTATCAACGCGGGCGTCGTGCTCTACTGCCCATCGGTGAAGTTTCTCGACGCGCGCGTTCACCTCGACCCCGAGCGCCTGCTCGCCCTCGACGCCACCCTGGACCCGCACGCCGTACTGGCTCACCTGGAGGCTGCCCGCCTAGTGTGCGCCGGCGGCCCCGAAGCGGGAGCCATCGGCCTCATGCCGCCCGGGAAGCGCTTCGGCTGGCTGGTGGCGCCCCGCAGCACCGTGGTGCAGCCCTCTCCCGTGCATACCGGCTTTACCGGGGATCCCGAGCATGCACTGGAGCACCTCCTGCGGGTCATGGTCCACCCGCCGCGATAAACGTCCTGGCATGGTTCTCGCTCCACCGAGCCTCCCGCGACTAGAAGATCTATCCGCTTGAGTTCGCATCTCCTCCACGTCCCTGCTTGAAGCGGTGCTATCGAGCCATGGGTGGCAGCGAGGGCCGCGAGGTGGCAGAATAGACGTGGTGGAAGGGTGGAAGGGGGAGTAGCATGGCTACCGCAGCAAATGGGCAACAGGAGAGCCTGGACCCTAAAGCGAAGCACGCTATCCGGGGAGCGTGGTTCGGGTTCTTCGTCGACATGTTCGATATCTACCTGCCGATAGTGGTTCTGGCACCCGCTTTGATCTACTTCGTCCCGCCCGATTTGGACGCGACCACTTCGGCGGTCATCTCAGGTACGATCTTCGCGGCTACACTCCTGGGCAGGCCCGTAGGGTCCATTATCTTCGGGCACTTCGCGGACTCGATAGGTAGGAAGCGCACGACGATCATCTCCGTCTCTGGCTTCGGCGTGATAACGTTACTCATGGCCCTGCTCCCAGGCTACGAGCAGTGGGGCCTGGCAGCGGTGATCCTCCTCATAGTTCTGCGCCTGGTAGACGGTGTCTTCCTCGGCGGTGAGTACACCTCGGCGAACCCGCTGGCGATGGAGTACTCCCCTAAGGAGAAGCGCGGGTTCTATAGTGCGCTGATTATGAGTGGATATCCGCTGGCCTTCGCCGCCATCTCCGCGATCACGACGGTCCTGCTCCTCTTCATACCGGCCGGCGACATAAACTCGCCCTACGTGCAGTGGGGTTGGAGGATACCTTTCGTCATCGGGTCCCTCCTCGCCTTCGCCCTCGTTATCTACTACGTATACTTCGTGGATGAGTCCGAGCTCTTCGAAGAGAGCGGGGGGGGCGGATCTCCCCTCAGGCAGTTGTTCACCGAGCGGGAAAACCTGCTGAGCTTCCTGCAGGTCTTCGTGCTGATGACCGGCTTCTGGTTGACGCTGCAAACGGTCGCGGCGATCCTCCCGAGCCTACTCGGTAGCCAGGTCGGTCTCTCCCAGACGAACACCACGATAACGCTCGTCGTATCCAACGTCGTGCTGGTCGGGGGCTACATCGCCTCCGGCGTGATCAGCCAACGCGTAGGACGCCGGCTCTTCCTGATCGTGTACGGCCTTGTCGCGGCGGTGGCCGGCACCTTCCTCTACTACCTGCTGTTGAGCGCGCCGCCGCAGAACCTTTTCCTGGTCATCCTACTGACGACGATAATCACGCTCCTGGTCGTCTCGTGCTGGGGCATAACGACCGCCTACATCAACGAGCGCTTCCAGACAGGCATCCGGGCCTCGGCCTTCGGCATCGGCTATAGCCTCGCGGTGGTCCTCCCCTCGTTGTATGCCTACTACCAGGCGGGTCTGGCGGCCTTCATGCCCTTCGAGTACACGGTGCTCGTCCTCCTGGCGATAGGCTCCCTACTGATGGTCGCGGGGGCGGTGTGGGGGCCCGAGACCAAGGACGTGGACTTCTCGGAAGACGTTCAGGCAGCACCTGAGGCTGGTGACCGGGCGCCCGAAACCTCTCGGGAGGGGCCGAGGACGGCCCCCGGCGCCGACCGTTCTGTTGGTGGCACTTGAGCCCGGGTTGTGGGCGGGCCGGTTCTTCGGATCGGCCCGCCCGGAGTCCTTGCTGCTCTTGAAGAACGAAACTGGAGCACCAGCATGATGGACGGCATGCGTATCTTCGACCTGGAGCAACCACGCACCGCGGAGATGCCTATACACCTTGCCCACCAGCAGGCTGGATACTCCTACCTCCTGCACCGCCACCACGAGGACGAGTACCGGCCCGAGGAGGCCGGGCCGCGTACCGGCGCCGCCGGGGTCATCATCTGCGGGGAACACACCGGCACCCATATAGACGCCCTCTGCCACCAGTCTGACGCCCTCGTGCTCTACGGCGGCGTCCCCGTGGACAGAGAGGTTCAGAGTTCGCGCGGCTTTACCCGGCGCGGCGTCGAGGAGATCCCGCCGATCATCGCGCCCGGCGTGCTACTCGACGTTGCCGCAAAGGAGGGTGTTGAGTCTTTAGAGTCCGGCCACGCCGTCACCGATGAGGATCTCGAAGCCTGCCGCGAGGAGCAGGGCGTGTACATCGAGCCCGGCGACGTCGTGCTCGTGCGGACAGGAAACGGTAGTCTCTGGGACGCTACGGAGCGATACCTCGCCGGGCCGGGGATGGACGCGAGCGCGTCCTACTGGCTCGCGGAGAGAGGTGTTCTGGCCGTGGGGGCGGACAACACGGCGTGGGACGTGCCGGGGCTAAAGGACCCCGAGCTCGGATGTACGTTGCCGGGACACCTGATCCTGCTGGCAAGACGCGGCATCTACATCATAGAGAACCTGAACCTCGAAGAACTTGCCGCCGCCGGTCGCCACCGTTTCGACTTCGTCTGCACCCCGCTCAAGCTCGTCGGCGCCACCGGCTCTCCTGTCCGCCCCCTCGCCATCGTCCCCGAAGGAGAGAGTTAAGCCTCGTACCCGGGAACACCGTAGTCTACAGACGCGCTGGTAAACTCCTGGGGTTGGCGAGCCGGGGGCTGCCCCTGTAGATAAGGAGTAGAGATGGAGCTTCTAACGCCCGACAGGTTCGAAGACCCCGGGACGGCCTACGCTTACCAGAGAACCCTCTTCGAGGAGGTGGCGGCGGGTGTTAGGGGGCCGACTATCTCTATCACGCCCTCCGCTCGCCACGTCGGGGTGACGAGGCGCGACACGCTGAGGCTTGGGTTCGACGCGGCTGTCCGGGCGGCGGGCGAGGAGGGCTACCCGGTCCTGGTCAGGGGCGCGGGCGGTGGTGCTATCGCCGCCGGGCCCGGGACCTTTGGCTTCTCCATCATCCGGTCCGGTGAGGACGCACGGCGGAGCCCTAAAGATAGGTACGACGAGGCCGCCGCCCTGGTGCTGGGAGCCTTCTTGCGGCTGGACGTTGAAGAGGCGGAGGTTGGCGAGGTGCGCGACGAGTTCTGTCCCGGAGACCACAGCATACGGGCCGGAGGCTACGAAGAAGGCGCGAAGCTCGTCGGCATCGCTCAGCGGATCACGAAGAGAGCCACGAGTGTCGGGGGTATCGTGCTGGTGTGGGGTGAGGAGGAACTAGTCCGGGTCCTCGCCCGCGTCTACGCCGCCATGGACCTCCCCATGAGGCCCGGCAGCGTCGGCAGTCTGCGTCAGCTCGGGAGCAACGCAGAGGTTGGAGACGTGGTGACAGCACTCGCCGAGGAAGCGAAGATCCGGTACGGCGTGACCCGGATCCCCCTCGACGATTACACTCTGCAAAAGGCGCGGAAGGAACGCGCGGAGGCTCTGATCCCACCCATCTGAGGGAAGGTCGTCTACGGAATCTGAAGAAATATGTATTACAATTGCAGAGATATGCGACGATCGCTTATGCATCTTGAGGTTCCGGTATGGTGCCGGTAAGCTGGATAGGCGTAGCCCTGATCCTCCTTGCGCTGGTGCTCTTTGCGGTGGACCTCAAGGTGACCGGTCACGGCCTGCCCGCCGCCTGGGGCGTCTTGCTCCTCGTCCTGGGCATCGCGATGGTCTTCGGTGTGGCCGCTACTTATCCGTGGGCCTCGTTCGTGATTCTCGTCTCGGTCGTGGTTCTTACGGCGCTGCTCTTCATCGGGGTAGTCGCGTCGGTGCCATCCGTCGAACGCAGGCCTGTGAAGACCGGGGCGGAGGGGATGATCGGGGAGGTCGGCGTTGTCAGGTCGCCCGTCGGTACCGGCTTGCAGGGCTGGGTCTTCGTCCACGGCGAGCGTTGGCGGGCTACTCTCGCAACCACCCCTGAGGGAACTAGCGGGCGCACGATAAAGCCGGGCCAGAGGGTGCAGGTGGTGGGCCTGCGGGACGGAGAGGTACTGGTGCTCCCCTACTACGAACCAGACACCCCCGGACGCCCGGAGTAACCTCGCCCCCCCTTTGCTATGCCGCAAGGAGCGTGCCGAGGGCAGCACTGCCACGCGTTCCGTGATGCGGTGCCCGTAGCCTCCGACTACTACGGGCAGCATCGAAGATTCTCGGCGAAGGTTACGCTACGATGGCTCGCGGTTGGTCTTCGAATATCTAACGTTAGAGTTGCGAGGAGTGCTATGGCGACTTTGAGGAGATGTTTCGGTGGAGGGTCCAGGCTGCGAAGCCCGGCGGCTTTTGCGGAGGACCGGAGAGACGCTGCGGGGAGAGTTGGCGCTTGACGTTCCGCCTCTTGTTTATCGGAGACGTGATGGGGGAGGCGGGCTGCGCCGCGGTCCGCGAGCTCGTCCCCGCCTTGCGCCGGGAGCTCGGGCTTGATGCCGTCGTCGTAAACGGAGAGAACTCCGCGCCAACCGGTCGAGGGATAACGCCGGACTCCGGCTCGCAACTGCTCTCGGTGGCGGACTTCGTTACTCTGGGCAACCATGCATACGACGCCGGAGAAGGAGGAAGGTTCCTGGATCAGGAGCCGCGGATAGTACGACCGGCGAACTTCGGGGCGGGGTCTCCGGGGTACGGATGGGGGACGTTCGAGGTAGGAGATGTGCGGGTCGGGGTGACCAACGTACTGGGCCGGGTATTCCTCAATAGCACGTCGCGCTCTCCCTTCGCGGCGGCGGACCGGGCGGTCGAGGATCTGGAAGCGGCCGGGGCTGACATCGTCCTGGTTGACGTACACGCTGAGGCTACGAGCGAGAAGCAGGCGATGGGCTACCATCTAGCCGGTAGGGTCCAGGCCGTCGTCGGGACCCACACCCACGTCCCGACCGCCGACCTCCGTGTGCTGCCAGGCGGTACGTCCTACATCACGGACGTGGGCATGACCGGCGACCCGGAGAGCATCATAGGGTTCGACCGGGAGGACTTTATGGGGCTCTTCCTCGGAAGTCCGTCGCGCATAGGGGTGTCGGGGGGAACTGCCGCTCTCAACGCCGTCTTGATAGAGATGGACGTAGAGGGCCGTCAGGCGACGAGCATAGAGCGCGTATACAGGGAGCCCACGTAGGGCGTCGCCGGTCGAGTCTTCTATCGCCCGGGCACTGCGGTCCCCGGGCTGCCGCCCGCGTCCTTGATTCCGGCGATCTTCTCGTCGGGAAGCGTTCTTCTGACTTGAGTTAGCGGTGCGCAGGGGCTATTCTCGGTTAGGATGTCGAGAAGGTCTGTAAGGAGGGACGTTATGAAGATGCTGTACATAGTCACCAAGGGGAAGGACGACGCGACGCTGGCCTCGGTCCCACTGCACATCGCGGCCAACGGCTCGCTGGAGATCGGGCAGGAAGTCTCCGTCGTCCTCGCGGGGGACGCGACGGACTTGATCGTCGGGGAGAACGTAAAGCAAATGGAGGGCGTCGGCGTGCCGCCCGCGCGCGAGCTGGTTGGGAAACTGCGCGAGCATGAGGTCCCCGTCTACGTCTGAAAGGGTTGCGCGGTCGCCCGTGGGGCGACGGAGGAGAGCCTGGAGGTCGTGGGCGGTACTTGGGCGGCGCCGCCGGACGTGGCGAGGCTGTGCGCCGAGGCCGACAAGGTGGTCACCTTCTAAAAACGCGAACCGGTCCCCGGTTATAATCGCGCCCGGCTTTTGTGTGAGATCAGGAAAGAGAGAGCGTGATAGGTAATAGACCGGTTCGTGGTATTCCTTCGCTGATGATCGCGGTGGGCATGGCGTTACTGTTGTTGGTCGTCGTCTTCGTGGCCGGGTGTGGGGGAGAAGAGGCTTCCGAACCCCCGGCCGAGGAGACGACCGCGCAAGAAGAAGCGGAGCAGGCGACGGCTCCCGAGGAGACGGAGTCCGAGGACGACTCCGTGGCCTCCGTCGGAGAGACCGTCAGCGTTGAGGACGTACAGTGGACCGTGACCGACGCCCAGCAGTACGATGAGCTCATCTCGAACTTCGGTAACGACGAGGGAAACTTCGTCATCGTGGACGTAACCTTCTCGAATAACACCAATCAGGACATCACGTTCGCCACCCCGTTCATGACCCTCGTCGACAGCGAAGGGCGCGAGTTCGAGCCCAACATCGACATCAACTTCAGGCAGATCAAGCCGGAGAACAATGTGTTCGTGAACCAGGTGGCACCCGGCTCGACCAAGGAAGGACGGGTCATCTTCCCGGTGACTTCGGATGCTTCGGGACTCAGCCTTCGGGTAGGAGGGGCGAGGTTCGCATCGGAGGAGACCGTCTACATAGACCTGGGCATATAATCAACTCTTTAACGAAGGCTTGGGAGCCGTCGTTGAAGGAGCCATACGGGGACCGATGGACCCGTCGCGAGCTGGTCGCTTGCCCCGCTTTTCGTTCGCATCAACATTCAGCCGGCTTTGTAGCCGGCTGAATGCCAAGAGCTAGTCTTTGTCGTTCCAGTTAGTGGTGTTGCTCTGATCCAACCACCCCGAGCCCCGCGGCTCGCTGGTCTCGTGCTTTAGCTCCTCGGGGACGGGCGGGTTGTAGCTGTAGGTGGTTTTGAAGAGGGTGCCGTCCTCGACGACCTCGCCGTCCTTGATCACCTTCTTGTAGGTGGCCCACTCGATCCCCTTCTGGAGATCTTCCTTGATCTTTTCGGAGTCCATGCTTATCACCTTATCGCCGGGCTCCTCCCCGTAGATCTCGGCGACGAGGAAGCCGTCCTCGTTGACGAACTCCCGGATCAGGATGTTTCCGTCGGTGGTATTCTTGAACTTCATGTCCAGCGGTTCGATCCCTGCACCCCCGAACCAGACCGTCGCGTCGAAGCCGGGCCGGATGTAGGGTAGCTCGGCATAGTGCGGGTTGCGCTCGGTGATCTCCAGCCCCGCGTAGTGGGCCGCCATGTACAGGGTCGAGGAGACCTGGCAGAGACCCCCACCTATTTCATAGTCCACGCCGCCGTTGGCGAAGACCTTCGCCGGCTCATATTCGAGCGGCGCCAGGACGGAGAGGGCCGAGAACTCCTCCCCCGGCGCGAGAACTGTCTCGTCTATGGCTTCGGAGGCTATCTTGAGGTTTGCCTGCCTGCCCTCGTCCGGGTCCCACGCGTAGTCCGTGAAGAACTCTCCCAGGAGCACCGTAGCCTCGGACGCTCCGGCCTCCTCCGCGGGGGCGGCCTCCGAGGCGATGGGCTCCGAAGCGGGGACGTTCTCGGCGAGGGGAACCTCGCCGCTCAGGTCTGCTAGCGTCCGGTCGAGGTTCGCCAGCGTCCCTTCTTGATCTATGGGACCCATCTCCTTCAAGGCGCTTCGGGCGGCCTCCTCATCGTACCCGACCTCGGCGTCCACCCGGGTCTCTCCCGTATACGAGCCCAGGAGGTCGGAGACGCGCTGCAGTGGGCCGCCGTTGCGGCCGATCAAGTACGCCTCTCTCGCGCTCGCCGCCGAGTCCACGCTCACACCGAGCTCCTCACCGCTAACGGAGAACTCACCGCTGGCGCCGCTGAAGGAGACCTCTGCGAATGCCTCGGAGGCCTGGGTTTCGACGGTCTCGCTGGCCTCGCCCTGGGTCTGGCCGCTTACCTCGACGCTTCCTATGTAGACGCCGCGACGGATCTCACCCTCACCAGCAAGCAAGAGATTGGCGACCGCCGCCAAGACTAGCAGCACACATACTACCGCTACGCCGGTCAAGATCAGACGGCGCTTGCGGTAGAGCTTGCGGAGATGATACTTGTCCCCTTTGACGTCCACCGCCCTGCGGTCGCGCCTT
>CADCVG010000039.1 GCA_902806075.1 uncultured Rubrobacteraceae bacterium | reverse complement strand
GACGAAGCCCACCAGCCCGAAGATGCTCACTCCCAGGAGACGCACGCCGCTCTCCCCGAAGATGCCCAGGAGCGAGGAGCCTACGATGAGTGCGGCTATGAGGAGGGCGAAGACCAGCCGGTTTGCGAGGACATCTACCTTGGAGATCAAAGCGTCCAGCCCCCGGTGGCGAAGGACCACCTCGACCTCGCCGTCCTTTAGCTCGTTGAGGATGGTGTGGACCTGGCGCGGATAGTCTGTATACGTATCGCCCTGCACCAGCCTCCTCGCCGCGCGCGTCGCAACGTATCGCGGGTCCCGAAAGCGCGAGATCAACGCTTCCGCCGCCTCCGCCGCCTCTTCTATCGCGTTCCGGCTACCGGCTCCGCCCACCCTCCCCAGATCCTCGGCTTCGACCAGGGACTGGAGCAGGTGAGAGATCTCCCCCGGCAGCACGACGCCCCCACGACGCAGGGCTTCGAGCCCGCGAGCCCTCACCTCCGCCAGGGAGTGCTCCCTCCACAGCGGTCCGCCCAGAGACCCCAGAGCGTCGCGCAGTTCACGCTGGAGTACGCGCGTGTCCCGCGGGACGTCGCACCCCAGGAGCGGCAGCGCCCGCACCACGCCGTCCACGTCCCCGCGTCGTACGGCGGCCAGGACCTCCGCCATCCCACGCAGCCTCTCCGGGTCGAGAGCGGACGCCTCGGTCGGATCGGTGAGCCAGACCTCCCCGTCCCCCATAACGAACCGCTCCGGCGCGAGGTTCGCAAAGAAGATCCCCTCCGTTATCGCCAACCGCACCACCTCCCCCGACGCCCCCCGATAACCCTCGGTCCCGAGCGGCTCCGCTTCGCGGGGAGCCTCGAATGTTGCGCATCGCCCCGTCGAGTAGCGCCGGTAGACGTCGGGCACCCTCAAACCGAACCCGTCCATTTCCCCAAGCCGCCGCGCCGTCTGCGCCGCGAAGAACATATCCCTCCGGTGCGCTACGTAAGCGGCGAACTCTCCAACGGCCACCGCCGGGTCCAGTGGCAGCGCCTCACCGTCCCGGCGTCTCGCCCTCCGGCGCACCACGTCCGCGACCGGTCGCATGGCGAGCAAGTCTCTGCGTATGCCTGTACGGCGCACCACAACGAGCGCCGGACGTCCTCCTGGCAGCACCGCCCGATGCGTCTGCGTCAGCACCCCCACCCGCACTGGCATCTCCTCGAACGCGGGAAAGAGCCGCTCCAGCGTGTTCCCGAGCTCTCTCTCCACGAGGGCGCGCACCTGAGCGAACGGTACAGGCGGTACTGGAATAGTAGCCCGCGCAAGCTCCTCCGTAACGTCCGGCGGCAGCACGTCACCCCGGGCAGAGAGCACCCGTCCAAGCTCCACGAACGTCGGCCCCAGCTCCTCAAGCGCCAGCCGCAGCCGGGTTCCAACCCTGCTGACGTCTCGCCGTTGCCGCCCCAGCAAGAATCTGCGACCGAAGACGTATCCGAACCCGTAGCGGGCGCCCACCTGGGCGATTCTGGCCGCCCTCCTGGCAGGCCCCTCTGGCAGTCCCCGTGTGACGTCCTCCATCTCCACGAGCAGAGAATAGCAGCTACGGTCCGTCGACTGGCCCACCGGACCGCGAGAAGCTAAAGTAGCCGTTATAGCCGACCGGCGGAAAGGAGTGCCCCATGAAGTACGTCCACACCTGCTACCGGGTCCTGGACCTCGACAAGAGCCTCGACTTCTACACCAACAAGCTGGGTCTCGAGCTTGCCCGCAAGAGCCCCATCGGCGACGATGCCACCAACGCCTTCCTCGCCGTCCCCGGCGACCCCGAGCCCCGATTGGAGCTCACCCTCAACCACGACCGTGAGGAGCCTTACCCACTGGGTGAGGGCTACAGTCACGTCGCCTTCGCCGTCGAGGACCTCGACGCTTTGGCCGAGAAGCTTGAAGAGGCCGGTGGGGTGGACTTCGAGAGCAAGCCGCACGCCATGAGCAGCGGCACGCGCCTCTTCTTCGTCCGCGACCCCGACGGCTACCGCATAGAGTTCATCGAGCGCGGGTAGGCGCTGAAATTCAGGCGTCTCCGAAACCTTCCGAAGACCTCGACTGGCTCGTCGGGGCGGACATACTCGTCTACAGCCTTGAAGAGTACGAGAGCCCCAGGGAGAGCGGCCGATCCTTCCTCAGAGAAGCCGAGAGGGATGGTGCTCCACGAAGTGCCGTACCCGAACTTTCGAGCGTTCTGTTCCCACCGCTCCCATGCAGACGTCAACAAGCGGACAAAAAGAGGCGCCCTCAGAGGGGCGCCGGATAGTCGGACCTTGCCTGGGTTACGGGGTGACCTGTCCGGTAGTGCTGTCGAACTGGTACGGAACGGTTCCGTTAGGAGCGCCAGCGCAGGTGACCTGGAGCGTGAAGCTTTGGCCGTTGTTCGCCACCGTTGCCGTCGGGGCGCTGCTCTGGGGGCTGAGCCTCCAGTTATATGGAGCACTCTGAAGGGTGGTAGCAGTCATACCGGTGTATAAACCGTTTGGCTGGTCTGCAGCATAAGAATTAGCCGCCGTAGCGCCGTTGCGCACGTCACTTCTACAGGCAGCCTCGTTGCCCCTTGCACGCTGGTTGAGAAAGGCCGGGATTGCGATGGCGGCGAGTATCCCGACGATGATAACCACTACGAGTAGTTCGATCAGGGTAAAGCCCTTCTCGTTGTCCTTCTCGTGTACTTGCTCCAGCTTCCGGGCAAACCAGTTCAGCATAGTATTCTCTCGGTTTCTCTTGGTTTGCTTGCTCTTTCTATCGTATTGCCTGCTCTTTTCTGAAAGTTTTTCTGTGGCTTCGTAAGCTCCTGTTTCGCGTCTTCTCTGCAGTCCTCAGATGAGTCGTTGTGTTCGCGTAAGAAGCATTTTAGCTCTCTGGTGAGCTTCGCACCACCTATTACTTTGCACGTGAGTTCAGGGGTATTCGGCGCGCCCTCATTGAGACGTCGAGATCATCGCGGAAGGGTTCGTGATCCTCCTCTGGCCGAGATACCGATGATGTTAGCGGGGCTCTCCGGTGCGTCGGAAGACAGTCACCTGCGTCGCATGTCCGCCGTCCATTCTCGGTACCAGTTTCTATTGAGAGCCCTGGCACGGATTATCAGGCGGCTGACCGGAGAGCTTTTCGATGGTCGCAAACTCCACTGGACTCAGATAGCTCAACGTCCCGTGGTGATTGTGTAGTGCTCGCGGTAATCCTCAGCCAGATCCTCCTTAGCCTCCTCTACATTGGCAAACCCCTCCCTGTTCTTCAGTAGCTCGTCGCGTAAGAAGCGGCCGATGAAAGGCTCGGTGTAAGCGTTCTGCCACGGAGCACCGGGCTCTATGTAGAGTGTCCTCACTCCGGAGGCTGCGAGCCATCTCTTATAGAAGTGCCTCTGTCGGCGTGGACGGTGCTGGCAGTACAGGGGACGCTCACGCTCTCGGCGAGGCTTCTTGAGAGGGTCCGACAGAGCCTATGATAGCGGCAATGAGGGTGAGGAGGGCGTCCTGATCCTGGGCCTCGGGCTGGTCTTGCCGAGGTTGAGGGAGATGCGGGTAGCAAAATGCTCCCCGCGCTCGTTATAGCTCCCTTGCTCGTCGCACTGGCGCCCCTCTGGCCGCTATAGTATGAGGGTTGGGTGCTCGGGTACACTAGTGTGCAGGCTATGCGAGAGGAGCTTTACTTATGGCCGAAGAGGCGAGGCAGAGGTCGGACAACGAGTGGCAGGGTAGCCCGTTACAGATGTGGAGCGGGATGGACCCTTACGGGATAGCGGAGATAGCGTTGCAGTTCGACACCGGCGACGAGGAGGTCCTCAAGCCCCGGATGCGCGACGAGTTCGGCGCCTACGAGCTGGTCCAGGCTGCCACCTACCTGGACTCGCTCTCTCACCAGCTACGGGTCAACCGCAAGTAGGAGGAAGCGCATGCACGGCATCATACGGACTCAGAACTTCGATCAGAATAGCAGCGAGACGAGCTATATAGACATCAACCGCGTGGTCGTCCGCTACAACGATGGGCGGGAGGTGGCGTTCGTGCCCGAGGCGGGGCGGGACAACTTCAGCGAGGACGACATGCTGGAGCTCGTCAAGGTGCTCACCCGCGCCTCATCAACCGCCGAGTGGGCGGAGGCCGGCGACCTCGCCGGGCCCGGCGGATAGGTCCTAGCGGCCCGGCGAATCGTCGTCCGTGTAGCGGTCGTAGGAGTCGAAGTAGTCCTCGTTCAGGCTGATCCGCTCACCCGCCAGCTCGCGCCTCCTGAGGTCCCAGAGGACGCTGACGTCGTGGTCTATCTTCTGGAGCCTCTGGTGGTCCTCGTCGCTCGCGTGGTGCGTCCCTTCGCGGGCCACCAGTCTCTCGCGCTCCTCGTTGAGCTCCTGGATCCTCTGCATTACACTCTGGGCCATGTGACCTGCCTTTCTTTTCGCACGCGAAGATATCTACAGCCCATTCTATAAGAAAGCTCCTCACTGCCCGGTGTGAGCCGGGGGTGCATGCAATACAATTGACCGCGACAGGAGGCGGAGTTTTGCTCAAGAAGATCTATCACCTAGGCTACGCGGTCGAGGACATCACCGCCGCCGCCCGCTTCTATGAAGAACACTTCGGTGCGCGTGTCGGCGAGCCGGAGGAGATCGAGGAGCAGGGGATAGTCGCGACGATGTTCGAGGTGGGGGAGTCGATGGTCGAGCTCGTCCAACCCACCCGCCCCGACTCGCCCGTCGGCAAGTTCCTCGAAAAGCGCGGCGAGGGCTTCCACCACGTCGCCTTCCAGGTAGAGGACCTCCAAGCATCTCTCGAAGAGCTTAAAGAGAACGGCGTCGAGCTTATAGACGAGGAGCCGCGGATAGGCGCGGGTGGAACGCGAATGGCCTTCGTCCATCCCAAGGGCGCCCACGGCGTCCTCACCGAGCTCGTCGAGCTGCCCGCTGACAAAGGTTAGGAGAAATACGAGCGTGGACGTCGAGAAGCGCACACACGAACGCCGGACGGAGTCCGGGATCGAGGTTAAGCCCCTCTACAAACCCGAAGACCTCGGGGAGGACTTCGACTACTCCGAGAAGCTGAATGACCCTGGAGAGTACCCGTACACGCGTGGCGTCTACCCGAGCATGTACCGCGGCCGTCCCTGGACCATGCGCCAGTACGCCGGGTTCGGGACCGCCAGAGAGACCAACCAGCGCTTCAAGTACCTCACCGAGGCTGGCCAGACCGGCCTCTCGGTCGCCTTCGACCTGCCGACCCAGATGGGCCGCGACTCAGACCACCCGCTCGCTCTCGGCGAGGTCGGCAAGGTCGGGGTCGCCATAGACTCGCTCCTCGACATGCGTGAGCTCTTCGACGGCATCCCCTTAAGAGACGTCTCGACCTCAATGACCATAAACGCGACCGCCTCGATCCTCCTCCTGCTCTACTCCCTCGTCGCTGAGGAGCAGGGGGCCGAGGCTAAAGACGTCACCGGCACGACCCAGAACGACATCCTCAAGGAGTACCTCGCGCGTGGCACATACATCTACCCGCCCGCGCCCTCCATGAGGATCACCACCGACATGTTTGCCTACTGCGCCAAAGAGCTGCCGCGCTGGAACACGATCTCCATCTCCGGCTACCACATCCGCGAGGCGGGGAGTACCGCTGTACAGGAGCTCGCCTTCACGCTCTCCAACGCGATCGCCTACGTCGAGGCGGCGACGGAGGCGGGGTTGGAGGTGGAGGAGTTCGCCCCGCGCCTCTCGTTCTTCTTCAACGCCCACAACGACCTCTTTCAGGAGGTCGCCAAGTACCGTGCGGCGAGGAGGATGTGGGCAAGGATCATGAAGGATCGCTTCGGCACGACCGACGAGAAGAGCATGAAGCTCCGCTTCCACACCCAGACCGCCGGCTCCTCGCTCACCGCCCAGCAGGCCGAGAACAACATCGTCCGCACCACCGTGCAGGCCCTCTCGGCGATCCTGGGCGGCACCCAGAGCCTGCACACCAACGCCTTCGACGAGGCGCTCGCCCTACCCACCGAGAAGAGCGCGGGTATAGCCCTTCGTACCCAGCAGATCCTGGCGAACGAGGCCGCTCTGACCGATACCTCCGACCCTCTGGCCGGCTCCTACTACGTCGAGTCGCTCACAGACGCCGTCGAGGAGGAGGCGTGGGGGTACATAAAGCAGATAGACGAGATGGGTGGCTCCGTAAAAGCAATCGAGCAACGCTTCATGCAGCGTGAGATCGAGGACGCCGCCTACCGCTACCAGCGCGAGGTCGAGAAGGAGGAGCGCATCATCGTCGGCGTCAACCGCTACGCCTCCGACGATGACCCCGACATGGACCTGCACACCGTGGACGAGTCAATCCAGGAGAAGCAGGTCAACCGTCTGAGAGAGCTAAAGGACAGCCGCGATTCGTCCGCCGTAGAAGAGGCCCTCGCTGACCTCAAAAGAGCCGCCGAGGGCTCCGACAACCTGCTCTACCCGATGAAGGAGGCCCTCAGCAACCTGGCTACCCTGGGCGAGGTCTCCGACACCCTGCGCGAGGTCTACGGTCAGTACCGGCCTTAACCACTCACGCTCGGCTCTTCCCCGCCGATTACGTCGGTGCGGTGCAACCGGTGTATCGCCGCAAACAACTTCTAAGTACAATGAACGCAATCCCGTCGCGAGACAGGCAACGCAAAGCCAGGAGCCTCTTAGAGGTTACAGATCACCTAATAGCGAAGGACGATAGAAGATGCGCAATTGTGTTGGCTTTTTGATAGCTGCCGCTGCTGTTCTGCTGATCGGGCTGGGAGCCCAACCAGAGCAGGCCATCTCCCAGCCCTCCGAGCGGGCTTCCGAGGCTTCGGCACCCAAAACGCCTGGCAAATCCTCTTTCGCCCCGGACCAGATACTGGTCAAGGCTAAGGAAGGTGCGTCGGCCGAGGCCGTCGAATCGATTAACCGCAAGAACAATGCAAGCACAAAGAAGAAGATTCCCCGTACCAAGGTTAGCGTTGTGAAGCTGCCAAAAGCGTTGTCGGTTGAGGAGGCCATAGATCTCTACGAGGCCTCATCGGAGATAGAGTATGCTGAGCCCGATTTCATCGTAAAACCTTCGCAGACGACCTCTGCCAACGATCCTGACTATCCCAAGTTGTACGGTCTGAACAACACTGGTCAGACCAGCGGAACTGCTGACGCCGACATAGATGCCCCGGAGGCCTGGTACACCACGAGCGGGAACGCGAACACCGTCGTCGCTGTTATAGACGAAGGCGTCGACATAAACCATGGAGATCTCAAGGACAATGTTTGGACCAACCCAGGTGAGACGGCGGGCAACAAGATCGACGACGACAAGAACGGCTATGTAGACGACGTAAACGGCTACGACTTCTACAACAACGACGCCACGGTCTATGATTCGGGCGACGGGGATAAGCACGGCACGCACGTCGTCGGCACCATAGCTGCCCAGGGTAACAACTCCCTCGGAGTGGTCGGGGTGAACTGGAAAGCCAAAGTTATGCCGCTCAAGTTCCTCGGACCGAACGGCGGTTACATCTCAGATGCCGTGGAAGCCCTCAACTATGCGGTAGCCAAGGGAGCTAAGATCTCCAACAACTCTTGGGGTGGGGGAGGGTACTCCCAGACGATGCTCGACGCCATAAACAAAGCAGACGCCTCAGGCCACCTTTTCGTCGCCGCAGCCGGCAACGACGGTAGAGACAATGACTCGACTCCTTCCTACCCGGCCTCCTACGACAGTGCCAACATCATCTCTGTGGCCGCTACCGACAGCAAGGACTCTTTGGCCAGTTTCTCCAACTATGGCTCCACCTCGGTGGACGTGGCGGCGCCGGGTGCGAGCATCTTGAGCACGCTTCCGGACAACACCTACGGCAGCTATAACGGCACCTCGATGGCCACCCCGCACGTCTCCGGGGTCGCCGCCCTTCTCAAGGGCATGAACTCCTCTGCGGACGATGCCACCCTCAAGGAGCAGATCCTGAAGTCAGTCGACGCCAAATCTAACCTCTCTGGTAAGATGGTCTCTGGTGGCCGGTCGAACGCTGCTCAGGCCACCAAGCAGTCGGATACCACCGCACCGGTAGCGGAGACGCCGGCCCAGAGCTTCGTCACACCTTCGACTCTCGGTACCAGTGCCGTTCCGGTCAAGCTTACCTGGTCGGCCACCGACAACACGGATGGCAGTGGCATAGCCAGTTACCAGCTGCAACAGAGTGTCAACGGCGGCACTTACTCCAACGTCACACTGCCTTCCGCTACTACGACCACTATCACCCCTTCACTTACGCCCACCTACACCTACCGCTTCAGGGTGGCAGCAAAGGATAAGGTAGGCAACGTGAGCGACTGGGCCTACGGCCCCTCCTTCAAGGTCAACGCCTACCAGGAGAATGCCACGGCAGTCACCTACCCAAGTGGCACCTGGACGAGGGCTTACCTGAGCGGGGCTTACGGCTCGTATGTGAAGTACGCTAAAACTTCGGGGGCCAGGACAAAGCTCTCCTTCACAGGTCGTAACGTAGCGTGGATTGCGCCAAAGAGTAGTACGCGAGGGAAGGCTGAAGTGTACGTAGATGGCACTTACGTCCAAACCGTCGACCTATACTCTTCGAGTACGCTGGCCCGTCAGGTAGTCTTCAGCAAGAGTTGGGCTACTTCGGAGAGCCACAGCTTGGAGGTTAGGGTGCTGGGAACCTCGGGTCGGCCTATGGTGGACGTTGACGCCTTCATGGTGCTGCAATAGGTAAAAGCTCTAAAGGCCGCAGCAATGATGCTAGCGAAGGCTGGCCTCTAAGAGGCCAGCCTTCGTCTCCACGTTTATTAACGAGTAAAGTGGGCCCAGTTAAAAGAAGGGCTGGACCAATTCAAAGACCCCGGAGCTTCTTCTATGGGCTTTCGTGTGAGCGTTTACTTCTTCTGCAAAGTATTTTTTGACCAAGCTGCTTGATAATGACCTGCTAGGATAAATAGCTAAGTACCTACTCAACATACCATAAGTACACTTCCTCGCACACTTAAAGCTACCCATCAAACGTAGCCAAGAGAACCGCTATAGTTGAGATGGCGATCCTCCAGGTACTCCTTTAGCCTCAGTAGAACGTGGCGGAAGTAGGGCGTCTCTGTGGTAACATCTGGCACGGAAGCAGGGCAGACGTCCCGCCTTTCGCACCCACGATCAACCGGGCACGGGCCCGGGAGGAGGTTTATAAAAAGCATGGTCGAGTGGTTTCGTAGACGCAAGAACGGCAGTCTCCAAGGGGAGACGAACGGGTCTCATCGGGAGACCGTCAGCGACGGAGGTTCTGGCGGAGAGACGTCCCGAGAGAGCGCTTCCCTCGAGGTGGAGACAGAGACGGCCGGAGATCTGGTAGACCGGACCCCGAAGCCTGAGGAGCCTGCCGACGGGTTCTCCGAGGCCGGTATTCGTGAGGCGTTGAGGGATGTTAGGGACCCGGAGATAGGGCGTGACCTGATCTCCCTGAATATGGTGCGCGGGGTAGAGATACAGGGTTCGAGCGTCACCGTGGGCGTCGCTCTTACGACGGCCGGATGCCCTTTGAAGCATAGGATCACCACCGACATCCAGGACCGCTTGATGATGATCGAGGGCGTCGAGAGCGTTGAGGTGGACTTCGGCGTGATGACCGACGCCGACCGCCAGAACCTCATGACCTCGCTGCACGGCGGTCCCTCCGAGCTCGCTCCCGCCTTCAAGGACGAGTCTCGGACCCGTATTATCGCCGTCGTCTCCGGCAAGGGCGGCGTTGGCAAGAGCACCGTGGCGGTGAACCTCGCCGCCGCGCTCGATAGGGCTGGTCACTCGGTGGAGATCCTCGACGCCGACGTGCATGGTTCCTCGGTACCCGTAATGCTCGGGGCAACCGAGAAGCCGAACGTGGTGGGTGGTGTGATCTTCCCGATAGAGTCGCCCACGGGCCTGAAGTTCATCTCGATGGGCAACTTCGTCAACGAGGGGCAGGCGATCATCTGGCGCGCCCCGATAGTCAACAAGGCTCTTACCCAGCTAATGCGCGACGTCTACTGGGACGAGCCGGACTTCATCATCGTGGATATGCCCCCCGGGACCGGCGACGTCGCTCTCACCGTGGCCCAGATGATCCCCAAAGCCGAGGCCCTCGTCGTCACCACCCCGCAGGCCGACGCCGCCCGCGTGGCCGTAAAGGCGGGCAAGATGGCCGTGCAGGCGCACCTCAAGCTCGCCGGCGTAGTCGAGAACATGAGCCACGCCGAGTGCCCGTGCTGTGGCGAGGCGCTCAGGATCTTTGGCGGCGACGGTGGCGACAGGGTGGCGAGCGAGCTGGACGCGAAGGTAATGGGCCGCATCCCCATCCTCCCGGACTCCTCCGGCGAGCCCGGCAAGAGCCTCTTCGCCGAGGACACGGCTCCGGCGCGCGCCTTCGACGAGATCGCCAGGAGCATCGCCGAGAAGAAGGTCCGCAGGCGCATAAAAGTGTTGTAGATTGGTGGTTGGATCCAGGTCCTTCTAAGAGCGTCCCCGCTACTCTGGCGGGGACGTTTTGTATCCCGGATCGCCGGGTTGCGGCACTTTCGGCCAGTCTTTAGGCCGGTAGGGACCGGAGAGCCAGTCTGCTGGCGGGCGGTTATGGGGCGGCAGGGCGACGAGGCGCTCGTCGCGCCACCCGGCGGCACCGGAGCGGAGCATCTCCGCGACGAGCGGCCCGGCTAGTTCGGACGGCTCCGCGCCAAAGCCGTGGCGGGCGTAGTCGTCGAACCAGGGGCAGCGGAGGAGGTAGGGATGAACCTCCTCCTCGTCAAGGGCGCCATAGATCATCAGGGCGTAGGCGAAGATGCGTTTGCAGGCGTGCCAGTAGGCCTTCTGGGGTTCGTCGAGCCACTTCGCGTACCGGCCCCGCGCGGCTTCGATGGCGGCTTCGGGATCTTCGATCCCGGGGCCGTGCCCTGAGTAGGCTCGTAGCACCGGTAACCCTGCCAGCCTGTCGAGGCTCTCCAGGGCCCTTTGCATCGCACCGGCACCTTCACGGAAGGGGTTGATCCAGGCTACGTCGTCGCCGTGGACGGCGTCGCCATAGATCAGAACCCGCTCTTCGGGCGCGTATAGCGAGATATGCCCCAAAGTGTGACCTGGCGTGTGTAGAACTTGCAGTACCACACGACCTGTATCGATCTCATCACCGTCGGAGAGCGGGTAGTCTACCCGGTACGGCTCGATAGGCTGGTCTAGCCATTCGACGCTACAAGCCTCGCGGTCCCTGCGGTTGACGAGGTCCGCTTCCCAGCGGTGGGCGGCGATGGGGAGACCGTAGCGTCGCTGCAGGCCACTGTTCCCCCCGGCATGGTCGCAGTGGTAGTGGGTGTTGACGATCAGGGCCAGACTCTCCGGCGGTACGCCCGCTTCCCGCAACAGGTCCTCTGTGGTGGATAGGTCGCTGCCGAAGCCGGTATCCACGAGCACCGGACGCTCGCCCCGGACGAGCACCGCATTCGCGCTCGGGTACGCGCGGCGGAAGAAGACCAGGCGTTCCTTCGTATCGCTCATTCCGGGTTCTTAACGAGCCAGACGGACCCGGCTGGGAAACCCGGCAAACATCGCCCGTAGCACCTCGACGTCGTCCTGGTTGACGAAGCCAGCGGTCGCCTTTACGTGGCGTTTCTCCTCGTCCTTCTCCGCTATGGTGACGTTGCAGGAGATGGTGTCACCCACGAAGACCGGCCCGAGGTAATCGAAGGACATCTCCGTGGCGA
>CADCVG010000038.1 GCA_902806075.1 uncultured Rubrobacteraceae bacterium | reverse complement strand
AAGCAAAGCCAGAGAGACCCGAGAGGATGGAGGGAAATGTATCGTGGCGCGTAGGATTGTAGCCGCAGTCGAGGACCTGTTGTTCAAGAGCAAGATCTCCGAGACCGCCAATACTCTCGGCGTCGAAACCCTCTTTCCGCGCAGCCCGAGGAAGCTCATCGAGCAGGCATCCTCCTCCCCGCCGGACCTCCTAGTCCTCGACCTCAACTCGGCACGCTACGAACCCCTGAACCTGCTCAGGGAGATCAAATCAGACCAAGCATTGAAGGACGTGCCCGTGGTTGGTTTCCTCTCCCACGTCCAGAAGGACCTCGCCGTCGCGGCCCGCGAGCTCGGCTGCGACAGGGTAATGGCCCGGAGCGCGTTTACCCGAGACCTGCCCGAGCTACTCGCCGGCGACGGCGGCCGGGTTGTCTGAGACCGGGCACTGGGAGCGGCTCTCTTCGGAGAGTCTCATGCAGACGCCGTACTTCACCGTGCGTTCGGATAGGTTGCGGTTGCCGGACGGGGCCGTAAAGGATCCGTACTACGTGCTCGAACGTCCGGACGCGGCGATCATCTTCCCGTTGACCACGTCGGACGAGGTCGTGCTCGTGCGCCAGTACCGGCCGCCGATAGAGAGGATCGAGCTGGGTCTCCCGGCGGGTCTCGTCGAGGAGGGCGAGGACCCCAAAAAGGCGGCCCGGCGGGAGCTTCTGGAGGAGACTGGCTACGGGGGCGGCGAGTGGGAGCCTTTGGGCTCTCTGGCCTCCTCACCGAGCCTCAAGGACAACTGGGCGCACCTCTACCTCGCCCGCGGCGTAGAGCTAACCTCACCCCCAAGCCCCGACGAGTACGAGCGGGTCGAGGTCGCGCTCGTGCCCGTTGGCGAGATGTTGGGAGAGATACGGGCTGGCAACATTGTCAGCTCCAGCGGCGTCGCTGCAATACTGCTTGCCCTGGAAGCCCTTAGAGACTCGAGTTAGAGAGCTTCATCCATGCGTCTCCCGAGAATCCTCCTCGGCAAAGAAGCGAGAAGTTCCCGGAGCACTACCATCAGAGGTCGAATGTCACGACAGCCTACTCGATGGTGAAGGGCGAGTTCGAGGTCTCTCTAAAGAGTTAAGAGCGACGTGGAGCAGAGGTCAACAAGGCGCTTCACGGCGTGTTAGTGCACAACCTCTGCGTGCCTAGTGCAGACGGTGCATGAGCTAGGGATAGCACAGGCTTTCCGCGTCAACCTTGAGCTTATGGGCTGCCGGAGGATTAGGGACTCGTCTATTCAGATCCCCTTCCCCGCCCACCGCGCTGTCCTGTTCTAAGGAAAGCGTAAACCATCGGCGCAATTCCTGAGACGGTGAGAGCAACCCCCGCCCAATCGTGACCCCAGGCAATCAAGGTAAAGCCTCCGATAAGACCGCTACTGCCGCTCCGCGGGTAGCATCTCCGGCGTACCGGAGCCCTTCTGATGGTGAATGAGCTATAGTTTGGCCTTTGCGCCGGAGGGCGCTACGTGGCACCGTGACCGACGGAGAGGGAGAGACGCATGGCCAGCGGAGCTGGTAGGGCAACGGTAAGGTCACTCGACGAGGAGGTTGAGGACCTCGGGAAGATGGCGGAGGACGTGCGGGCGGGGTTACTCAGCGTGCCAAAGGACCTCTCGCCCTGGCCCAAGTACTTCTATGACGCGAGGGGTTCGGAGATCTTCGAGGAGATAACGGAGCAGCCCGAGTACTACCAGACCCGGACGGAACTCTCAATCCTGGAAGAGAAGGCTCCAGAGATCGTGCGGCGGACCCGCTGCCGGGAGCTCGTCGAGCTCGGGAGCGGCTCGGCGAGCAAGACCCGCGCCCTGCTCGACGCGATGATGGAAGCCGGCGAAGGCCCGGTGCGCTACGTGCCGTTCGATGTCAGCGAGAGCGCCGTGACGGGCAGCGCCGAGAGGCTCCTCGGAGAGTACCCGGAGCTTGAGATCCGGGGCTACGTCGGGGACTTCGACCGCTCTCTGGAGCGCCTGCTGGAGCGTCCGGACCCGGACGGCCCCGGAAGACTCGTCATCTTTCTCGGTGGGACTCTTGGCAACTTTACGCCGGAGCGCAGGAGGGAGTTCCTCGGCAGGCTAAAGAACGGGCTCGGGGAGCGGGACCACCTCCTGATCGGGGTTGACCTCGTGAAGGACCCGTCCGTAATAGAGGCCGCATACGACGACTCGGCGGGTGTGACGGCCGCGTTCAACAAGAACCTCCTGGAAGTCCTGAACCGCAAGCTCGGCGGCGAGTTCGATCCGGACCTCTTCGCACACCGGGCGACCTACAACCACGAGGACTCGCGCCTGGAGATGTGGCTAGACTCGGAGATTACTCAGAACGTGCCGGTCGCGGCCCTAGATATCGAGGTCTCCTTCGAGTACGGCGAGGGGATGCGCACGGAGATCAGCACAAAGTTCACCTGCGAGTCGGTGACCGGAGCGTTCGGCGAGTCCGGCCTCCGCATGCTCGACCTCTACATCGACGATCAGGACCTCTTCGGCCTCGCCCTCGGCACGCCCGCATAACGGTTCCAATCCGGCTGTGAGGGGACTATAGTTAGCTGGGAAAAGGTCGGCGAACCCCTAAGGTGGGAAGCATGAGCACGGATCTTCGTCAGGTCCAGAGGCCCCTCAAGGAGAAGTACCGCAACGAGCCCGGCTCTTCGCGGATAACGCTCAAAGCGAACGGCAGCGAGACTGATACCCGCTGTCGTGCTCGGTGGACATCGGCCGGGCCGCCTATGAGGCTGATGCCCATGCGGGTGTCGGAGGTATGGGCACCGCAGCCCGCTCCGGGGATCTAATGCTGGGAGCTCTAGCCGCGTGCGCCCAGATCACCTGCCAGATGGTCGCCTCCGCGATGAATGTCCCCACCAATAGCATAGAGGCAACCGTCGAAGGAGACCTCGACCTCGCCGGTACTCTAGGCATCTCGAAGGAGGCCCCGGTCGGCTTCGAGAACGTACGTTTGATCCTGAAGATAGACGCTCCAGAGGCTACGCCCGAGCAAATAGACTCCCTGCACGAGAAGACCGAGCAGTACTGCGTCGTCATGCAGACTCTCAAGGACCCTCCGAACCTC
Source organism: uncultured Rubrobacteraceae bacterium (assembly GCA_902806075.1). Taxonomy (GTDB): domain Bacteria; phylum Actinomycetota; class Rubrobacteria; order Rubrobacterales; family Rubrobacteraceae; genus Rubrobacter_F. The sequence goes on along the minus strand of CADCVG010000038.1, from coordinate 8,725 downwards.
TCGACCGAATGGGTCCGGGAGACGGAGGACGCGACAGGATAACCAGGCCAAACCGCTCGCGCCGGAGATCCAGACGGGCACGGGGACGCACATCAGGGGTAGAGCAACTCCGTAGCGAGGCGCGCGCCGGTACGATGAGAGTGTGGTAGCAGTAACGCTTCGGTGACCCCCTCGTCCTCCGGGTGCCGTTTCGAGTTGATACCGCGTAACTCGGGGAAGACTGCCCCGGCGGCCAGGGCGCAACCGGCCGGAGAAAGCGTTGCACGGAGCATCGCGGAGGGTCGGAGATGGCTTTTCCTGCACCTTACTCGCCGGGCTGTCAGGGTAAACTCCGGACACGAGTGAAAACAATGCACCCGAGATGCGGCTGCTGATGTAGGATTCATGGTGCAAGGGCCTGGCGAGCGGAGAGGAGAGGCGGCGGTGTCGCCGGAGGACTACTTCAAGAGGTTGACCGGGTGGGTGCGGGAAAACCTGCTGCCGATGGCGGTGTTGTTGGCCATCGTCTTCGGGACGGGGCTGTGGTTCGCCTCCCCGGTATTCCACGGGTTCTTGATCAGCTTCTACGCCAACTGGTCTTTCTGGGTGCTGGTGTTGCTCGGGATAGTGGTCGTCGTGGTCTTGCTCAACCGCGGCTACCGCAGGCCCGCGGCAATGGTAGGCGGGGCCTGGGTGCTGTTGTTGTTCTTTTTCCTGATCTTCGGAGCGGCCCTGGAGCAGGTGCGCTTCTACGACTCGCTCCAGGCCGAGGCTCTTCAGGAGATCCCCGAGACGGCGAGCGTCCGTTATTTGCCGTTGGAGGTCGCAGCCCGCGCCGCCCAGAACCGCGCCAACGAGCCCCGCGTGGCTGTAGGCGACCTGGAGCCGCTCACGGGAGAGCCGGGCGAGCCTCTGGGCTACGTGGCCCCCCGCGTGCCCAACGGCGGTTTCAACGTCTTTACCTACCAGCAACAAGGCGTGGCGATCGTAAGCAGCGAGGGTGAGGTCGAGACCTCGCGCGAGCCCTTCGAGTACGGCGAGGGGATGTCTATAACCGATAACGTGAACTGGAAGCTTATACAGGAGCGCTTCTGGGTCACCCTCACCGACCCCTACTACTCAGTCGAGGGGGAGGAAGCTCTGATGCTCGTACCCTACCTCAAGTACCGGCTCTCCTTCCCGGTGACCATCCCCTACTGGGCCGGCACCTTCGTCGTGCACCCGGACGGCGAGATAGAGGACCTCTCTAAAGCAGAGATCACGAATGACCCCCGCTTCGTGAACGAGCGGCTGTACCCCGAGGAGCTCGCGCTGAAGGCCGCCAACTCCCTGACCTACCAGAACGGCATCTGGAACGCCTGGGTGACGCGCCGGGACGTTCCCGAGGTGCCGAACATCGACAACACCAACAACGAGATGCCCTACCTCCTTCCCACCAGCAGCGGCCCCGTCTGGTTCACGGCACTCGAGCCCTACGGCCCGTCGAACGCCATCTATACCATGCTCTACGCCGACGCCCACACGGGGGAGCACAGCATCTACAAGTTGCCCATAGACGAGGCCCTGCTCGGCCCGAACCGCTCGTTCGGGTTCGTCACCAACGCCTACCCGGACTTTCAGTGGATCCGAACCGGCACCGGCGGCGAGACGGGCAACGTCCTCTCTCTGGAGCCGCGCCCCGTAGTTCGTGCCGACCCCGAGGGCGGCGAGAGCGTCCTCTACTGGATGCTCTCTGTCACCACCCGCGACAGCCCCGGCGTAAACCTGACCGCCTTCGTAGACTCGCGCGATGGTACCGTAACCGGCCTGGAGTCCTACGAAGAGGCCATCGCCTTCGCCAGCGGACAGGACATCCCGGGCGCGACCCCGCAAGGCGGCGAGGGTGTGAGCGCCGAAGGAGCCGGGGAGGCCCCCTCAGACTCCGATAGCGAGGGAACCCCCGGCGCCACACCCTCCCCCGAAGACCTGAGCGACGAGGAGATCATACGCCTCCTGCGCGAGGCAGCCGAACGTCTCGAAGAGCAACAACAGACGGCGGAGGAGTCCACCACGCCCTAAAAAGCGTGCCGGACCTTGCAGTACGTCATCTTCTCCGCGAGCAGTGTGGGTCCCGCTGCCTTTGTCTTATCCGGAACCAGGTATAGAATCAAAGCGTGCGGTAGCAGGTGGTATCCACCATACGGCTACTTCCAGTATACAAGCAGTTAGCTCTGAAAGCGGCGGTTCCTTGAAGGCTTTCTACAGGTTGATATCGTTCACCCGGGGCCGGGTCTACCTACTGGTCGACTCGCCAGAGAAAGGCCGGCGAGGTTTAGAGGCGCGTGATCACTCGTAAAGCTCGAAGAACTCGGTCTCGGAGGTCTTCGTAAAGTGCGAGCGGGCGTATTGAACCACGGGGTACTGATCCTCCCCCAAGGGTACAAATCCGTCCGCTAGGTAGAAAGCATGTACCTTCTGGACTATTATGGTCACCTCTCCCCTTTGGGCTTCCAGGTCGTTCGTGACGTGATCGACCAGGTGCCGATTACCTAGCTCGACCGGTTGGGTCCAGTCAATGGGTAAGGGGTTCGTCTGTCTCGACTGAACCCAATACCCCGGCACGTCCGGGATAATCGCATACTTCCTGTTCCTCGCCGAGGCTTCATCCGCGACCTTGTTCAGATCTACCAGGAAGTCGTAGGTATTTGGGTTGGTGTAGATCAAACGTCCACCTGCGAGCACCCCATCCAACGGCTCGGTCAGTTCACTGGATGGCTGCTCCCGATATATGTAGTACGGTCTCTGCCCTGGCACGACGAGGAAGCTGTGCGGGCCTTCTTCGAGGGCGTAAGGGATGTAGCCCGGCGCGAGGGTGCGCACACCCTCAAGATCGAGCCTGAGGTCTCCGAACAGCAGAAGGACGTAAAGGTTGTCTTGGACGATCTCGGCTTCGAGAAGGCCCGCTACAACCTGAACCTGAAGACCACGCTGGTCGTGGACCTGAGCCGGCCCGAAGAGGAGCTGCTCATGAAGATGAAGGGCAAGACGCGCTACAACATCCGTCTGGCCTCCAAGAAGGGTGTGGAGGTAGTCGAACCGGAGTTCGAGGAGGGTTGGGAGACTTTCTACGGGTGGATGAAGGCCACGTCGGAGCGTAAGGAAGGCTACCTCCTCCGGAGGCCACGCGAGTACCTCCACGACGTGATGCGGGATATGTACGACGCGGGCCAGGGGCGCCTGTTCTTCGCCGCGTACGAGGGGAGGCCGCTGGCCGGCATTTACGTCTTCACCTTCGGTAAGAAGTACTGGTATATGTACGGCGCATCAAGCGAGAAGCAGCGCAACCTCAAGCCCAACTACCTCTTGCAGTGGGAGATAATGCGCTGGGCCAGAGAGCGCGGTCTCACACACTACGACATGGTGGGCGTGCCCAAGCTGGAGGACCTGAACGAGAGCAACTCCTTGTGGAGCGTCTACAAGTTCAAGGAGGGCTTCGGCGGGGAGATCGTAGACTCCTTGGGCTGTTTGGACCTGCCGGTCAGGCCGGCGCGCGCCGCCGCATGGCGCAGGTTCGAGCCGGTGTACTACCGCCTCTATTACAAGCTGAAGAACAACATCTTCTACTAATACGCGGCGTTGATGCTCGAACGCCACTCGATAAGCTCCTGACGCCGTTCCTCTACCTCTCCACTCCGTTCGTCCGCCAGGTTGTTCTTCTCGAGAGGGTCATCCGACAGGTCGAAGAACTCGTCGGGCTGGTTGCCGTAGTGGTAGATATATTTCTCCGTTCCCTTCAGGCTCGCCGAGCACGCCTTATCGTGGAAGCAGCTGAACATGAGGGTTCGGTCTTCGGGCGGCTCGTGGAGGAGCGAGTAGCCCGGGTACTCCCCGTTCTCCACCTCGTAGCCAAGCATCTCCAGTACGGTAGGCAGGATGTCGGTCTGGTTCGAGAGCCCCTGGACACGTTTGCCGTCATCGAACCAGCCGGGGGCGTGGATCAGTAAGGGCACTTTGAGGCCCTCTTCCCACATGACATCGTCGTGCTGGAACCGGCGATGCTCGCCAAAAGCCTCGCCGTGATCGCCATAGATGACGAAGATCGTGTTCTCGTAGAGTCCCAACTCCTTGTACTGATCAAAGAGGTTCTTTAGGAAAAGATCCTGGTAGCGGATGCAGTTGAGGTAGCTGTTGAGCATGGCGTCCTCCGAGAAATCCTCGCTCCCGTAACGGGTGGCGAGGCATCGGTAGTCATCGTGTCCCGTGCCCAGCAGGTACTCGGCCAGGAAAGGCCCGTCCCCGTTCTCTTTTAGCCACTCCTCGCTCGGCTTGAGCAGGATATCGTCCTCGTAGCCGAAGTAGTTGGTCTCTTCGAACCCCTCTACACTCAAGGACTCCAGCGGGTAGTAATCCTTGTAGCCGAAGTTCCCGACCAGACCCTCGAAGTCCTCGAAGTCCTTGGTGGAGGACTGGAAGAATCCGGTGTGGTAGCCCTCCTCCTTGAGGAGGTCGGCCAGGCAAGGGACGGGGATGCCGCCGGGTTTTGCCTCGGTGGTCGGTTGTACGAGACGGGGTTCTATGCCGCAGTTCACCGAGACGCTCGCCTTAGAGGTGTGGGGAACGACAGTGTAGGCGCGCTCCACGAGCAGGCTACTCTCCGCCAGCTCGTCAAGGAACGGCGTTGTTTCGAGGTCCTCGTTGTAGGGTGTAGTGGCGCTTGCGCGGGTCGACTCCAGGTGGATCAAGACAACGTTACGCTCCCCGGTCTGGGACGTGGCCGCGAGGCTGGCGTTCGCAGCCGGATGCTCGACATCCTGGGAGGTGACACTGGAATCCGAAGCGTTCTCCTCGGAACTCGCTCCCTTTGCCCCCGTCAGGACCAGGTTGACGAACGGATCCCTCACGAACGATACACTTGCCCCCGCCGGGTTGTCCGTCGACCGGGCACCGATCAGTAGCGAGAGCAAACCGAAACCGATCGCCAGGGACATTAGCCCTAGAGAAGGCAGCCAGTTCCCAAGGGATGCCCCGGACCTTTCTTCCCGGGCCATCTCCGGCCATCCTCGCCACCGGCCGACGAGGCGCGTTACAAGCAATGGCCCCAGGACCGAGTAAAGGAGGGCGACGAAGAGGAGCGCCCAACCCCAACGTGTAGATCCCGAGGCGAGGACCGGCGCGACCTCTCCGAACTGAGGCAACCACAAGGCGACGACGCCGAAGTCGAGTGTGGTGCCGGTCTGCTGGAAGTACTGGTAGGCGGATGTAGTCACGATGACCACGACTATGGTCGCAGTGTGCAAGAGAATTACCAAGATCCGGCGCGCAAGCCCCCCGCCGCGAACCACGACGAAGAGTCCGATCCAGAACAACGCATACCCCAGGTTGAAGAACACGTTCGATCGCATCAGATCGAAGCCCGGGGCGAGCCCGGGGATCGAGGCCACGCTGGAGGCCTTCAAGGCGAGGTTGTAAACGAACAGAGGGACGAGAAGACTGAGCAAGTAAACCCAGTCCCGCCATCTCAGGAGTCCACCCGAGAGATTCGGAATGCCCGATTTATCGTTCTCTGACGCCATAGCTGACGGAGGATTCTACAGTGTTTTACAGAGGTTTATAGAACCTGCCGCGCTGCCCGGTAGCATCGCGTGACGTATACAGTAGCAAGACAGCCACTCTCTGGGCAACTCTCAACCCCCTCGCAAGAACCGGCATTTCAGGTTCTTCCGTAGTAAAGTGCCGTCTCGCTGCTCGCCCGCGTGCCACCGATTGTCCCACCCGCAACCCAGTATAGAATAAGCACATGTTACTGTCGGCTCCTCCTCACGGCCGTCTCCGAGGCAAGGGAACTCATGAGAAGCGACGATTTTTGAAGGTTTTCTACAGGTTGATGGCGTTCACCCGGGGCCGGGTCTACCTGCTGGTCCTGGGCTTCGTCTGCGCCGTGGGCGTTACGCTCGCGGGGATAGCCATCCCCTGGCTCGTCAAGGAGGCGATAGACCGGGCGCTGCCGCCCGATGGGCCCCGCGATACGGACCTTCTGTGGCCGCTGGCCGGGGGGATACTCGGGCTGGCGCTCTTGCGCTTCCTCTTCGGGTTCGGGCGGCGTCTCGCGACGAACTACCTCGGGCACATCGTCGAGTACCGGCTGCGCGAGGCTCTCTTCGAGAAGATGCTCTCCCTGCACCACGGCTTCTACGATAAGGCCTCGACCGGGGAGCTGGTCTCGCGAGCCACGAACGATCTGCGCGTGGTCCGCTCCTTCATCGGCTGGGGGGTGTTCCAGCTATTCATAAGCATCTTGACGCTCGTCGTCGTCTCGGCGGCGCTGTTGTACCTGAACGCGCCGTTGGCGCTCATCGTGCTTAGCCCGATGCCCCTTCTCGCGTTCGCGGCGTGGCGGTTCGCGGGGAAGGTTCATCCGATCTTCCGCTCCGTCCAGCAGAGGCTCGCCGACGTGACCACGAGCGTGCAGGAGAACGTCTCCGGCATTCGGGTCGTAAAGAGCTTCTCGCGCGAGCCGTTCGAGCGGGATCAGTTCGGCGGCCGGGCCGAGGGCGTCTTGAACGAGACTCTCGCCGCCAGGGGCTTGAGGGCGTTCTACATACCGGGCATGAGCTTCGTGCCGGCGACCTCTATCGCCATCCTGATCCTCTTCGGCGGAAGGGCCGTCATCGAAGGGACGCTAACCGTCGGCGAGTTCGCCCTCTTCCAGCTCTACCTGATGCAACTCGTGTGGCCGATGCAGGGCTTCGGGATGGTAATAGACCAGGGCCAGAGGGCGCTCGCCTCGTGCGAGAGGGTCTTCGAGATCCTTGACTCCGAGCCCGACGTGAGCCCGCCTGAAGAGCCCAAGTCGTCCGTGAAAGAGACGCCCGGCGTCGAGTTTCGGGACGTCTCCTTCTCTTACGGCGACGGAGAGCCCATCTTGAACGGCGTGAGCTTGAAGGTCGAGCCGGGAGAGGCGGTGGCCGTGGTCGGGGCGACGGGGAGCGGCAAGTCAACGCTGCTCTCCCTGGTACCACGCTTCTACGACCCGGACGAAGGTTCGGTCCTCGTCGGCGGGGTAGACGTTCGGGAGTTGGACCTCGGGGAGCTCAGGCGTAGCGTGGGGGTGGTGCCGCAGGAGACGTTCCTGTTCTCCGAGAAGGTCCGGGAGAACATCACCTTTGGCAACCCGGATGCCACGCAGGAGGAGGTCGAGCACGCCGCCAGGGTCGCCGGCATACACGGCCAGATCCTCGCCTTCCCCAAAGGCTACGACACGATGGTCGGGGAGTGGGGGATCACCCTCTCCGGCGGTCAGAAGCAGCGCCTCGCCATAGCCCGCGCCCTCGTCAAGGACCCGAAGATACTCATCCTCGACGATGCGACCTCCTCAGTTGACGCCGAGACGGAGAAGTCCATTCAGGAGGCCCTGCGCGGCACCCTGAAGGAATCGTCGGGCCGGACGACGTTCATCGTCGCCCACCGGCCCTCGACGATACTCCTCGCCGACCGAATCGTCGTCCTCGAAGGGGGCCGCGTCGTCGAGACAGGCACGCACGAGGAGTTGCTACAGCGACGAGGCCGCTACCACGCCCTCTACAGCGAAGAGGGAGAGGCGGAGCCGCGCGACGAGAGGATGCCCGCGTGAGGCGCTTGAAGTCCTACCTGCTCGGGTTCCCGCTGCTCCGGCTCTTCACGTTTGCGGCGCCCTACAAGACGCGGCTTCTGTGGCTGGGGCTCGTGACGGTGCTGGTCACGGCGGCGAGCCTCTCGGAGCCCCTGATCATCGGGCACGCCATAGACGCGGGCCTCGTGGCAGGGTCACTCACGGTCATCTACGCGATGGTGGCGCTCTACGTCGGCGTCAACGTCCTGACGTGGGGGCTCTCATACGTGCAGACCTTCGGGATGGGGTGGGTCGGGCAGCACATGATCCTGGACCTCAGGAACGCCCTCTTCGGGCACTTGCAGTCGCTATCTCTACAGTTCTACTCTGAGCAGAAGGCCGGTTGGATCATCTCGCGCCTCACGAACGACATCGAGAACTTCAACACCCTCCTCAACGACGGTGTCCAGAACCTCATTAAGAACGGGCTTACCCTGATCGGGGTGTTCATAGCGATCTTCTTCGTCGACTGGCGGCTCGCCCTCGCCACACTCTCCATCCTTCCGATCATGGTCGCGGGTACGGCCATCTTCCGCATGCAGAGCTGGAAGGCCTACCGCGCCGCCCGTGAAGCGGTCGCAGAAGTCGTCGCCCACCTCCAGGAGAACGTCTCTGGGCTGCGCATCGTCCAGGCGTTCACCCGCGAGAGGACGAGCGCTACCCGGTTCGCCGAACGCAACCGCGCCTACCGCCGCGCCAACACACGGGCGACCGTCCTGAGCTCTCTCTACTTCCCCGGCGTCGAGCTCCTGGGATCCGTGGGCCTCGCCGTCGTCCTCTTGTACGGTGGATACCGCGTCATCGCGGGGGAGATGACGGTCGGCGAGCTCGTCGCGTTCGTGGGGCTCCTGAACATGTTCTTCCAGCCCATCCAGCAACTCAGCCAGCTCTACTCCGACCTCCAGAGCACCCTCGCCTCCCTCGAAAAGGTCTTCGCCGTCCTCGACACCGAGCCCGACCGGACCGACCGCTCGAACGCGAAGGAGCTCGATACCCTGCGCGGAGACGTCGAGTTCGACCGGGTGAGCTTCGCCTACGGGGAAGACAAGGTGCTGGAGGACGTCAGCTTCCGCATAAGACCGGGCGAGACTCTAGCCATAGTCGGCGAGACAGGCGCGG
>CADCVG010000037.1 GCA_902806075.1 uncultured Rubrobacteraceae bacterium | reverse complement strand
AGGAGTCCACCAGCGCAAGGACGGAACACGCTTTCCAGTCGAGGTTCGTGTTGGTTTGTTCGAGACGGGTGCAGATCGCCTAATACTCGCCATGGCACGCGACATCACCGAGCGCAAGCAAGCTGAGGAGAGATTGCGAAAGAGCGAGGCGCAACTGGCCGAAGCCCAGCGAGTCGCCCGCATCGGCAGCTGGGAGATGCACATACCGACGAACACGACTATCTGGTCCGATGAACTCTACCGTGTCTGTGGTCTGGAGCCTCAATCCCAAGAGCCTACTCCCTTCGAAACCTTTGCAGAGCTCATTCATCCCGACGATACGGAGTTCGTCAGAGGGATGATCGCGAAGACCTTTGAGGACCGTGAGCCGTTCTCCTACGATCACCGCTTGATCCGTCCGGACGGAGAGGTGCGGACACTACACGTAGAGGGAGAGGTGTTCGTAGACGAGGCCGACGTACCAGTGAGAATAGTGGGCACGATACAGGACGTCACCGAGCAGCGACAGGCGGAAGAAGAATCGCGCCTACTGCGAACCGTGGCACTGGAAATGAGCGAAGCGGAGGATGTTGTCTCCGCGTTGAGCATTGCACTGCGACGAGTGTGCGAAGCTACAGGCTGGACCATAGGACAGGCCTGGGTCCCCAGTGATGATCGGACGGCGCTGGAGTGCAGTCCGGCCTGGTATACAACAGCCGGCAACCTGACCGAGTTCAGGGCCATGAACGAAGGCCTCGTGTTGGAGCCGGGCGTGGGGCTTCCCGGACATGCCTGGTCGAGCAAGCGGCCTGCATGGACACGAGACATCACGCAGAGCAATTATCTGCGAGCGCCGATAGCCGCGGAGTTCGGAATAAGGGCGGGAGTGGACATCCCGGTGTTCGCCGGCTCCGAGGTGGCCGCGGTGCTCGACTTCTTCGTGTTCGAGCACCGCGAGGAGGACGAGCGGCTCGTCGAACTCATCTCAAGCATCGCCGCCCAACTCGGCTCCGTCATCCGGCGCAAGCAGGCCGAGGAGGCGCTGAGAAAGAGCGAGGCCTTCAACCGAGCCGTCGTAGACACGGCCTCAGACGCGATCATTACCATGTCCGGCGACGGCCTCATCAACTCCTTCAACCGCGCAGCGGAAGACATCTTCGGCTATAGCTCCGAGGAGGTAGTCGGACAACCGCTAAAGATACTCATGCCCGAGCGTTTTCGAGGTTCGCATGAGGCAGGCTTCCGCCGCTACCTGGAGAGCGGTGAGGCGCACATAGTAGGGAAAGCCCCGGTCGAGTTTGCGGGACTACGAAAAGACGGTACTGAGTTCCCACTAGAGCTCTCTTTAGGGGAGATGCGTGAGGGAGAAGAACCGCTCTTCACCGGTATCATCCGCGACATTACCGAACGTAAGCGAGCGGAAAAGGCGCTGCGGACGAGTGAGGCCAGCCTCGCACAGGCGCAACGTATAGCCCATCTGGGAAGCTGGGAAACCGACCTCCTCATCGGCGAGATGCACTGGTCCGAGGAGATGTACCGTATCTTCGGCTTCACTCCAGGGGAGGTTACCCCTACACGAGAGATTCTCACAAAGGCTACCCATCCACAAGACAGAGAGATTGTGCCAGAAGCCATTCGCAATGCCGTAGAGAAGCGTCAGCCTTTCAATATCGATCACCGCGTACTCTGGCCGGACGGAGAGGTGCGCATCGTTCAAGCACAAGGCGAAGCCGTGTTCGACCTGAGCGGCAGGCCCAGCAAGCTCACCGGAACCTCTCTTGACATCACCGAGCGTAAGCAGGCCGAGGAACAGGCAAAGCGGCAGGCCGACATGCTCGAACAGACGCACGATGCAGTCTTTATGTGGAAGCTAGACGGCGAGATCGCCTACTGGAACCAGGGAGCGGAGCGCCTTTACGGTTGGTCGCGAGAGGAGGCTCTGGGTCGTATTAGCCACGAACTGCTCGATACGACTCATCCATTTGCCCTCGAGGAGTTGAATCACAGGTTACAGAGAGACGGCCACTGGGAAGGGGAGCTAGTTCATCATGCCCAAGACGGCCGACAAGTCGTAGTGGAGAGCCGGCATGTTCTGACGCGTTACGATTCGGAGCCGGGGGTTGTTCTAGAGACCAACCACGACATAACCGAGCGCAAGCGAGCGGAGGAGGAAATCCGCCGGAGCGAGAGCAGGCTCCTCGCCGCCCAAAGGATTGCGCACGTTGGCGACTGGAGCTTCGACGTAGCCGGTAACGAGGCCCACTGGTCAGACGAGATGTACCGTATCTTCGGTTTGGACCCGCAAGGGGACACCCTTGCGTACAAGGAGTTCTTGCAGCACGTACATCCTGACGACAGAAGGCTTATTCAGGAAGCATCTCGCGAAGCTTTGAGCGGCGAGATCCGCGCCAGCCTCGATTACCGTGCGGTCCGGCCGGATGGCGAGGTGCGGTTCGTGCACTCCCAATATGAGATCGAGTACGATACCTTGGGCAAGACGACCGAGCTGGTCGGAACCCTCCAGGACGTCACCGAGCTGCGGCAGGCGGAGGAGGAGTTGCGCCGGAGTGAGGAGCGCTTCCGCGCCCTGGTTCAGAACTCACTCGACGTGGTCTCAGTGGTCGATGACAACGCCACCCTCCTGTACTACAGCCCATCCGTCGAGGCTGTTATGGGCTACAAGCCTGAGGAGTTTATAGGCAAAAACGCTCTGGAAGTGGTCCCGATCCACCCGAACGACCTGCCTCATGTGAGGGACGTCTTCAGCTACCTGGTCGAGAACCCAGGCGTCAACTACTCGACGGAGATGCGGATGCTGCACGCGGACGGTTCCTGGCGTACCGTCGAGGCGACGGCCAACAACTTGTTAGAGGATCCGAGCGTCGGCGGCATCGTAACCAATTACCGCGACATAACCGAACGCAAGGCCTTTGAGCAGCAACTGAAGCACCAGGCTTTCCACGATGCCCTAACCGGCCTACCAAACCGGACCTTGGTCATCGAACGTCTCGAGCACGCTCTGACCCTGGCTGGTCGACGCCGGGAATCCGTCGCGGTACTGTTCCTGGACCTGGACAACTTCAAGGTAGTCAACGATTCCTTGGGTCATGAGGCAGGGGATCGATTGCTCATGGCAGTGGCCCAACGCCTGCAGGCGTGCCTGCGATCCGAAGATACTTTGGCTCGACTAAGCGGAGACGAGTTCATCGTCTTGCTGGAGGGTATCGAAGAGATAGGCTACGCGACCGGCGCCGCGAAGCGAATCGGAGAGGCATTACAAGATGCTTTTGTCGTTGAAGGACGGGAAATATTCGTCACCGCCAGCATCGGGATCGCTCTTAGTCGTTCTTCTCAGGACCGATCGGGAGACCTCCTACGGAACGCGGATCTCGCGATGTACAGGGCCAAGGAGGCCGGAAAAGCCCGCTACGAAGTGTTCGATCCGCTCCTGAATGAACGCGCAGTAGAACGTCTGAGACTGGAGGGCGATCTCAGGCGAGCCCTCGAAAGGAATGAGTTCAGGATCTACTACCAGCCCAACGTACTGCTAGAGACCGGTAAGGTGGTCGGGGCGGAGGCTCTGGTACGCTGGGAGCATCCGGAGCGTGGTTTGTTGCCTCCGGCCACGTTCATCCCGCTCGCCGAGGAGACCGGCCTGATCGTGCCTCTTGGGAAGTGGGTGCTGGAGGAGGCTTGCCGCCAGGCAAAGGAGTGGCACGACCAGCACCCGACGGAACCTTCCCTCACGGTGAGCGTCAACCTCTCCGCCAGGCAGTTCCGGCATCCTTTACTCTTCGAAGAGATCTCTAGCATCCTGGAGAGGATCGGGCTCGAAGCTGGGGCACTCACCCTGGAGATTACCGAAACCGTAATGATGGGGAGAGACGAATACCTGATCGGCCAGCTCAGGGAGCTCAGAGCCTCAGGTGTAAAGCTCGCCATCGACGACTTCGGTACGGGCTACTCTTCCCTTCTCTACCTCAACCGATTCCCGGTGGACTATCTGAAGCTAGACCGCTCATTCGTGGAGAATCTCGGAAAGAAACCTGAGGCTCGCAAGCTCGTCGGTGGCATTGTAGACCTCGCCTCCTCCCTCGGGCTCCACGTCATCGCCGAAGGGATAGAGACCGCCGAACAGCTCGGAGAGCTGAAAGAGATGGGCTGCGAGATCGGCCAGGGTTACTACTTCGCCTGCCCGCTTCCCGCCAGGGAGATCCCGCCGCTGTTATAACTATCGGCACTCGGTCACCGACTCTCCCGGCCAGCGAGCTTGGCGGCGCATAACGAAGCTCGAATAAACTCGCCGCCACCTTCCTCGTTGACTTCCGCCTGCCGCGGCTAAAGGACCTTCGCCGCCTCCCCCTCGACCAGGTGCGTCCCTATCCTCCGGTAGCGTTCGTAGCGGCCCTTGACGAGCGCCTCCGGCCCGAGCTTCGAGAGCCTCGCAAGGGCGCCCTCGACGGCGTGGGTCACGGCCTCGACGGCGGTCCCGGGCTCGTTGTGCGCGCCGCCTAGAGGTTCGGGAAGGACCTCGTCTATGATCCCATGCGCCATCAGATCCCTGGCGGTGATCTTCATCGCCTCGGCGGCCTCGGCGGCCCGCTTTGGGTCGCGGAAGATTATGGCGGCGCATGCCTCGGGCGCTATGACCGAGAGGTAGGAGTTCTCAAGCATCACGACGTGGTCGGCGACGCACATTGCGAGAGCGCCGCCGGAGCCGCCCTCCCCGATGACCACCGCCACGACCGGCACCGGCACGCGCGCGAGCGCCATGAGGTCCGCGGAGATGGCCCACGCCTGTCCCCGCTCCTCGGCCTCGCGCCCGGCGAAGGCCCCCGGCGTGTCAACGAGCGCGACTATGGGTGTCCCGAACCTCTCGGCCAGCCCGTAGAGCCTTCCGGCCTTGCGGTAGCCCTCCGGATGGGCCATACCGAAGTTGCTCGCCACACGGCTGTTGACCTCGTCGCCCTTGTCGTGGCCCAGGAGCATGACGGAGTGCGAGCCTATCCTCGCGAGACCTCCGCGCACCGCCGGATCGTCCGCCCCGAGGTGGTCGCCCGAGAGCTCGTAGAAGTCGTCCGTCATGGCGTCGCGGTAGGAGCGGAAGTTCGGACGGTCGGGGTGGCGGGCGACCTGGACGCGCTGGTAAGGGGTGAGGTGCGCGTAGATACGCTTCTTCGCCGCGTCGAGGGCCTCTTCGAGACGTGAGATCTCCCCCTGCAAACCCTCGTTCGAGCCGGCGAGCCTGTGAAGCTCGGCGACCCGCGCCTCCAACTCCTTGATCGGCTTCTCGAACTCCAGTATCACTCGAAGTACCTCACGCCAGGAACCTCAGGAACCGCTCCAAATCCTCCTTGAGCGCCAGACGGTGCACGATGCGGTCCACGAGGCCGTGCTCGCGCTGGAACTCGGCCGTCTGGAAGCCCTCCGGCAGCCGCTCCTTGGTGGTCTGCTCGATCACCCTCGCCCCCGCGAACCCTATCCTTGCCTTTGGTTCGGCGATAACCACATCCGCGGAGGTCGCGAACGAGGCCGTCACCCCCCCGAAGGTGGGATCCGTCAAAACCGAGACGTAGGGGCACGAGCCGGTCATGTAGCGCGAGAGGGCCACACTCGTCTTCGCCATCTGCATCAGGGAGTAGATGCCCTCGTACATCCGCGCTCCCCCCGAGGCGGAGACGGTTATAAGCGGCAGCCCCTCGTCGTAGGCGATCTCTATCGTGCGGGCGACCCTCTCGCCCACCACGCTCCCCATGCTCCCCCCGATGAACCGGAAGTCCATCGCGGCGAGCGCGACCGGACGCCCCCCGATCCTCGCGACCCCGCTCACTACCGCGTCGTCGAGGCCGGTCTTCTTGCGCGCGCTCTCGAGCTTCTCCACATAACCCTCGAAGCCCAGAGGGTCTGCGGCCGTCATGCCCGCGTCCCTCTCCTCGAAGCTGCCCTTGTCGGCGAGCAGGCGGATGCGTCCGGGGGCGGCGAGCGGGTAGTGGAACTCGCAGTTCGGGCAGACGTTGAACCGCGCCGCGAGGTCCTTTTCGTAGATCGGCTGCCCACACGCCTCGCACTTGGTGAAGACGCCGTCTATTGAGCCGAGGCCGCTCTCCGTCTCCGGAACGACCCGCGCGTACTCCCGCCGCTTGTGGAGCCAGTTCCTAATTCCTGCCCCCCACCTTCGTCCGGGCCTCGCTATCGAGCGCCTCGCGCACCCCGCGCAGCCAGCGCGCGGCCCCCTCCGGTCCCTCTTCGGCGACGATCTGCATCAGCTTGCTCCCTATGATAACGCCATCGGCCTCCGACGCGGCCTCGACCGCCGCCTGCGCGGAGGAGATACCGAAGCCAAGAGCCACCGGCGCCGAAGCCCTTGCCCGCACCCTTCTCAAGAGCTCTATGGCTCCGGGTGGCAGCTTCTCACGTGCTCCCGTCACGCCCGCGACCGAGACGCAGTACACAAAACCCGAGGCGGCCTCGGCGATTCGGTCCAGACGGGCATCGTCCGTGGTGGGCGCGGCAAGCGGGCAGATCGCTACCCCTCTCTCCGCGGCCATCTCCCGGAAGTCAACCGCCTCGTCAACCGGGAGATCCGGGATCACGAGCCCCGATACCCCCGCCCCGGCCGCCGCCTCCAGAAAGCCCTCGATCCCACGCGCGAAGATGACGTTGTAGTACACGAGGAACACAACAGGCACCCGGTCCGCGAGGCCCGAGGCCAGCTCCAGACAATACTCAAGGTCCGCGCCGTTCTCAAGGGCGCGGGTGGTGGTGTCCTGGATGGTCGGTCCGTCCGCCAGGGGGTCAGAGAAGGGTACGCCTATCTCGATCACGTCCGCCCCCGCCGCGACGTACGCCTCCCCAACCTCGCGCGCCCCCTCAAGCGTCGGGAACCCCGCCGTGAGGTACGGCATGAGCGCGACCCGCCCGCCGGAGAAGGCCGACCTCAACCTCTCGCCGCCTCCGCTACCCGTCACCGGACGCGACCTCTGCCTCGTGGGCGTCCATGCCGATAGCCTCCGCCACGACGCCTATGTCCTTATCGCCGCGGCCGGAGAGGTTGATGACCACGTTCTTGCCCGGTCCAAGCTCCCGGGCTACTTGAGCCGCGTGCGAGATCGCATGCGAAGTCTCAAGGGCCGGGATGATGCCTTCAAGGCGCGTGGTCTCCACGAACGCCTCAAGCGCCGCCTCGTCGGTGACGCTCGCGTACTCGACGAGCCCCTCGTCCTTGAGGTAGGCGTGCTCCGGCCCGACGGACGGGTAGTCGAGGCCGGCGGAGATTGAGTGGGCCTCCCGGATCTGGCCGTCCTCCGTCTGCAAGACGTAGCTCATGCTGCCATGCAACACCCCGGGCTCTCCGCCCGTGAGCGAGGCCCCATGCTCGCCTGTCTCAAGTCCCCTGCCGGCCGCCTCGACGCCGACGAGCCGTACGCCCCCGCGTCCGACGAACGGGTGGAAGGCCCCGATGGCGTTCGAGCCGCCGCCCACGCAGGCGACGATAGCGTCCGGGTCGCGGCCGAAACGCTCGCGGGCCTGGAACTCAAGCTCGCGCCCGATGACAATCTGCAGGTCGCGCACGATTCGTGGGTAGGGCGCCGGCCCGGCCACGGTCCCGATGATGTAGTGAGTATTCTCCACGTTCGTGACCCAGTCCCGGATCGCCTCGTTTAGCGCCGCCTTCAGGGTACCGGAGCCGGTGGTTACGGGCCGCACCTCCGCCCCCAGAAGCTTCATCCGAAGCACGTTCGGCGCCTGGCGGCGGGTGTCCTCCTCACCCATGTACACGACGCACTCCCGGCCGTAGAGGGCGGCGACGGTCGCCGTGGCGACGCCGTGCTGCCCCGCGCCGGTCTCCGCGATGATCCGCTCCTTACCCATCCGCTCGGCGAGCAGCATCTGGCCGAGGGCGTTGTTGATCTTGTGCGCCCCCGTATGCGCCAGGTCCTCCCGCTTGAACCACACGTTCGCCCCGCCCCACTCGCGGGTTAGCCTCTCGGCGAACATCAGCGGCGTCGGCCTCCCGACGAAGTCTCTGGCGAGACCGTTTAGCTCCTCGACGAACTCCGGGTCGTCCCGGTAACGCTCGTAGGCTTCTTCGAGCTCTTCGAGGGCGTGTATGAGGGTCTCCGGCACGTAGCGCCCGCCGAAGGGTCCGAAGTAGCTCGTATCCTTACTCTTTTGCTGCACTCACGAACCTCCGAACCCGCTCTCTGTTCTTCTTCCCGGGCGCGTCTTCGAGGGAGCTGGAAGCGTCCACCCCGTACGGCTCGAAGAGACGGACCGCCTCCCGCACGTTCTCCGGCCCGAGCCCCCCGGAGACGACGATGTTACCACGCCACTTGAGCGATTTCGCCAGCCCCCAGTCGAACCTCTCGCCCGTCCCGCCCCGCGCCTTCTCGCTCCACGCATCGAGCAGAAAGAGATCCGCCCCGTAGTCATCGATAGCCGCCAGAGAGTCCGCGCCCCGCACCCGCAGCGCCTTCATCACCTTCAGCCCACCCTCCCGCACGGCGTCTACGTCCTCAGGGCTCTCGTCACCGTGGAGCTGGGCGTAGTCAAGCCCGACCTCGCGGGCGATACGCAGAACCTCAGTAGGCTCCGAGTCCACGAACACCCCGACCTTTAGGACGCCCTCGGGGAGCACGGCCGCTATCTCTCGTGCCACCTCGACGCTGATCCTGCGCGGGCTCTCGGCGAAGACGAGCCCAATGGCGTCCGCGCCGGACTCCGCCGCGAACGCTCCGTCTCTGGGGGTGGTAATGCCGCACACCTTCGCGTAGACCATAGGATAGGAGTTTACTCCTTATTTAAGGGATCGTTAATCTCCCGGGACCGGGGCCGTGCTAAGGTAAGCGTATGGCCGAACCGACCCTCGTCCTCGCGCTCGCCGCCGGAGTCGTATCGTTCCTCTCGCCGTGCATGCTCCCGGTAATACCGGC
Organism: uncultured Rubrobacteraceae bacterium; assembly: GCA_902806075.1. Lineage (GTDB taxonomy): Bacteria > Actinomycetota > Rubrobacteria > Rubrobacterales > Rubrobacteraceae > Rubrobacter_F. The sequence continues at coordinate 2,933 of CADCVG010000037.1, read as the reverse complement.
CTTCTTCGCGCAGCTCGCGGGTTCCTCGTTCAAATCCTCCGAGCCGAAGCGGAGGGACGTGCTCCTGAACACCATCCTGTTCGTGGCCGGGTTCTCGGCCGTGTTCGCCGCTCTGGGCGTGGCGCTCAACGCGGTGCTGCAAGGGGCGGCGACGGAGGTCCTGGCGTGGCTCTCGCGTCTGGCCGGGACGGTCATCATCCTCCTCGGTCTGCACCTCACCGGCCTGCTCCGGCTGCCCGTCCTCGACCGGGATTATGGGGTGAGGGTGGAGGCGCGACCGGGGCGTCTCGCCCCCGTACTGTTCGGGGCATCCTTCGCGGTCGCGTGGACGCCGTGCGTAGGCCCGATCCTCGGTAGCACGCTCGCGCTCGCGGCCACCCAGCCAGCCTCGGCGTTCCCCCTTTTGCTCGCGTATGCGTTCGGGCTCGGCGCACCGTTCCTGCTCGTCGGCCTCTTCCCAGCCCGGGCGTTTGCGTTTATCAAGAAGCACCGCAAGAGCACGCGGTACATCCACGTCGCGTTCGGCTTCGTGCTCATCGGTATGGGCGTGCTCGTCTTCACTGGCAAGCTCGCCCTGCTAGCCAACTTCCAGCTACTAAACGAGGTACTCCTATGAGGTCCCTGGCGCCCAGACCCGTACTGCTCATGCTCACGCTCCTGCTCATCGTCGGCGCCATCGCCTTCGTCGAGCTCCAGTTCAACAGAGCCGGTCCGGGCGACACGCAAGCCCAGTCGGTCCCGCCCGTCGAAACGACGTCCGAGCCAACCCCGCCGGCCGAGAGCGAGGCGGCGGCAGGGGGAACGGAACGCGAGAGTGCAGAGGAGCGAATCTCGCGCAAAGAGGTGGAGTACACACGGGCGAAGGAGATCGTCGCCCCGACCGGCTTCATCAACACGGACGGTATATCTATCGGCGAGAACCTCGGCGAGAAAGTAGTGCTGCTCGAGTTCTGGACCTACACTTGCATCAACTGCCAGAACGTCCAGCCGTACCTCAACGAGTGGCACGAAGAGTACGAGGACGATGGGCTGCTCATCATCGGCGTCCACAGGCCGGAGTTCGAGTTCGAGAAGGACCCCGCCAGCGTCGAGAGGGCTGTCGGAGAGGCGGGCATCGAGTACCCCGTCGTCCTGGATAACAACAGCGCCACCTGGGACGCCTACAACAACCGCTACTGGCCCGCCCGCTACCTCATCGACACGGACGGCTTCATCCGCTACCAGCACTTCGGCGAGGGCGCCTACGACGAGAACGAACAGGAGATACAGGAGCTGCTAGCGGAGAGAGACGAGATCCTCGCCACACGCCCTTAACTTATGAGGTCCGGTGCAGATCTACGATATGGCTGGATCTCGGCTTCTGGCTTCGTCCCCCTTATGGCTCCTCCTCGAGGATGACTCGGACTTTTCGAGCAGTCGGGGGACTTCGTTCTAGATGATAGCCCGGACTATGCTGGAGCCTAAGTTCGCGTAGCAAACCTCGCCGTAATGTCCACAACGTATAGGCCGACCAACGTTGGCGGGAAGGGTGCCGCCCTCTAACCACTCCCCGCGCCGGGAGCCGGCACTGATACTTACGTCATAGAACAGCACTCTTCGACCGGTGAACCGAGCATAGATGATCAAAACTCATCGAGGCTTGAAGCGACCCTTCGAGATCGGCTGTGCCGAATACGGACTCGACGAGGATTCTATCGCTAGTTCTGGTTCTCTCCGTTCCGGTCGTCGGTCTCTTGCCGGTCCAATAGCGCGAGTGTTCGCACCCGGGCCACCTTATCGAGGGCCCCCGCCTTCTCCAGGATGACGTTGGCTACCCCCTCGCCCTCGCGGATGATGCCGAGGAGCAGGTGCTCCGTGCCGACGTGGTCGTGCCCCAGGCGCCGGGACTCGTCGACTGCCAGCCCGATTACCTTGCGAACGCGCGGCGTATAGGGTATCCAACCCGGTGGGGGAACCTCTCCTCCAGCCGGATACCCTGCGCCCCCTACGATGGTTTCGACGATCTCGCGCGTCTCGAACAAGTCCACGCCGAGCGAGCCGAGTGCCCTCGCAGCATCCCCCTCGCCCTCCCGGATCATGCCGATGAGCATGTGCTCAGTACCGATGTAGTTGTGGCCGTAGCCGTGGGCCTCCTCGTGCGCCAGAGTCAGCGCCCGGCGCGCGTGTCCGTCGAGCCTCGCGGCCATATGCCCGTCCGGATCCCACGGCGGGCAGTAGTTCGGCATGGCCAAGGATAAGAGGTCGGTGACCACGCTCGTGACAGACCGTTCCTCTGCGACAGCGACCTGCTTGAGTCCGTCGTAGAGCCGGCGGGGCACCTCCAGCCGGCGGCGATTCTCGCTTGACGGCATCCTTTGCTCCTTTCCCGGTAGCCCGAGTATGTGAATTCCCTTAGCGGGAAGTTTACCACCGTATTACGGTGGTATTTCCGAATAGTTGCGCGTGGCGAGAAATCCGGTTGCGGAAGCCCACGATCTGACGCGCAGGACCGATGGACTCCTACAGCTCAGGGAAGCGTCGCGTGCCCTGACTCACGGCCTCGCCACTATCGAAAGCTCCCGCTCCACCGCACGCCGGAGCATCCGGCCCTGCTCATCTCAGACGCCCGAGGCCCGACCTCTATTCAGGTCTTCAGCCACCTCGGCGAGTACGCGTAGCGAGCCGCATAGTAACTACCACGGTTAGCCAAGCAGGCTCGTCTGCTCTGACGAATCCGCCACCGCGCTTCTCCGTGCTAAATCAACGTCCACAGCGAGCGCGCCTGCCTCGCGCAACTCACCGGCAGAGATCGTCTGGACAGAACAGATCCGTTCAAGTAGGTCAGCTTGAGACTGTTCGAGATCGACGAGCCGGCCGAGCACGTTGAGCACGTTTATAAGCTCCGTTGTGTACTCGGCGAGCCAGTGATCGGGCTGAAGGTCTACTAGCTTTGA
>CADCVG010000036.1 GCA_902806075.1 uncultured Rubrobacteraceae bacterium | reverse complement strand
GGACGCGGGTCGGGGTGCATCGTCCGCGGCGCGGTGACAAGCGGCGCATCTTCGAGATGGCCGAGAAGAACGCGAGGCTGGGCCTGGAGCACGAGAAGCTCGTCGAGGAGTCGCAGCGCAACCAGGTCGCCTCGACGCTCGACACTTTGCGCGAAGAGCTGGCGCTGCCGAGGCTGCCGGTAAGGATAGAGTGCTACGACATCTCCAACACGATGGGGACGAACTCGGTCGCTTCCATGGTCGTGTTCCAGGGCGGTAGGCCGGCCAAAGACCAGTACCGGCGGTTCAAGATCAAGACCGTCGAGGGCCCGGATGACTTCGCGAGCATGAACGAGGTGATACGGCGCCGCCTCGAACGCCTCGCCGAGGGGGACGAGAAGTTTGCCCAGACGCCGGACCTGATCCTGCTAGACGGAGGCAAGGGCCAACTCTCGGCGGTCGTCCCGGTCTTCGAGGAGCTAGGCGTCGGCACGGAACTGCCGGACATCCCCCTGCGCTCGCTCGCCAAGCGCGACGAGGAGGTCTTCCAGCCGGGCCGCCCCGAGCCGGTAATACTGCGCCGCGACTCCCCGGAGCTGCACCTCCTCCAACGCGTCCGGGACGAGGCCCACCGCTTCGCCAACACCTACCACCGTAACCTCCGCGGCAGGGAGATGACCCGCTCCGTCCTCGACGATCTGCCCGGCGTCGGTCCCACGCGAAAGAAAAAGATCCTCGAACACTTTGGCACCCCGGAGGCCTTTCTAGCAGCCTCCCTCGAAGAGTTGGAGGCCGTGCCCGGCTTGCCTGGCAGGGTCGCTCGCGAGGTTCACGCGCGAATACACCGTTAAATGTATCTTAAACATACATTTCTTCGTTGTAGTACCGCTTGCCCGGTGTTAGGCTCGGAGAAAGAGATGGACCGTCCAGCGCAGGAGAATCAGGGGAGATTGACGTGAGCTATGGGGCTCCGCTCGCGCGGGGGGGCAAGACTTCGGGCGGGAGGCGGAGGGTGGTGGTTATCACCGGGCTCTCCGGGGCGGGCAAGACCAACGCCCTCAAGGCGTTCGAGGATGCAGGGTACTACTGCATAGACAACCTGCCGCCGTCCATGATCCCCGACGTGCTCGCCCTCGCACCCGTGGAGGAGGGCGAGGAGACCGGGGTCGTGGTCGTCGTGGACATTCGGGGCAGGAAGTACTTCGGAGACGAGATCGAGGAGGGCCTGGAGTCTCTCCGCGGGGAGAATGGATGGGAGCCTCAGATCATCTTTATCGAGGCTGACGACCCGACGCTCGTGATGCGCTACAAGGAGAGTCGCAGGCCCCACCCGGCGGCGAAGGACGGGGACGTTCTGGCCGCCATCCGGGGCGAGCGGCGCGACCTCTCGGGGCTGCGTGAGATCGCCGACGTCGTAGTGGACACCTCCTCGCTCTCCGCCGCCGACGCCAAGAGGCGCTTCGCCCGGCTCGTCCACTCCCACGCCAACCGGCTCTCGGTCAGCCTGATCTCCTTCGGCTTCAAGCACGGAGTTCCCCTCGACGTGGACATGCTCCTCGACGTTCGCTTCCTCCCAAACCCTTACTACGACCCCGAGTTACGCCCCCTCACCGGCCACGACGAGCCCGTCCGAGATGCCGTCCTCGGCCAGGAAGATACCAAACAGTTCCTCGCCCGCCTCCGCGACCTCCTCGCCTTCCTCGTCCCCCGCTACGCCGCCGAAGGCAAGACGTACTTCACTCTAGGTATAGGCTGCACCGGAGGCCGCCACCGCTCCGTGTCCATAGTCGAGGACCTCGCCCGTCACCTGAGGGAAGAGGGCGTCGAAGGTCCCGAGATTGACCTCTTCGTCCGGCACCGCGACCTCGGGATCGGCTAGGGAACGTCCGCGCAACGGGGGCGCGGTAGTGGCGCCCCAGCAAAGGACTATTACGCAACCCTCCTCCTGACGCCGTGCTCGCCGGAGCGCGCACGCTTGCACCGGAATACGTAGCCCTTCTCCCGACGCCTGTCTCCTGCCGGCGGGACAAAGCCCAACGGCGTAGAGCGGAGATATTTGTACGCCCGGCCAAAGCTAACCCTGGGCCGTCCCTCGTAAGATGCGGGACGTCGCTAGGGTTCCGCTGCCGGACGCTGGTAATCCGGCAGGGCTGGTCCGAGAGCGACAAGCGGCCGGGAGACATCCGGCCGCCACACGGCGGGACAAAAGCCCGGGAGGCAGGTTCTCTCCCCGGGCTCTCTTGCTTTCGGGGAGGCAAAGGGAGTTAGCGGAGAGGAGCGGAACATGGGAGGCAACCACCATCACCACCACAACGGCCGACGGGTAGGGCCACCGGACGAGGAGGCGCTCAAGCGTCTGAGGGGCTACGAGGCCCGGGAGAAGGAGGCGGCTCTAGGGACCGCCCGGTGGGACGCCGAGGTCGAGCGGTCGTTGGAGATAGGGCTTCCGGGTGCGGAGTCGATCGAAGACCGGACCATCTCCACCTTCTCGCGCACGGAGCTGCCGCACTTCGCGGGGATCAACACCTTCATGAGCATGCCGTACGTCGAGGACGTGCGGGAGGTCGGCGACTATGACGTGGCGATCCTGGGTGCCCCCTTCGACATGGGGACGACGTATCGGAGCGGCACGCGCTTCGGGCCGCAGGCGATAAGGCGCATCTCGGCGCTCTACTCCACCTACAGCTACGAGTTCGCCGTGGACCTGAGGGAGCAGTTGCGGGCTTGCGATTTAGGCGACGTCTTCGTCATCCCGGCGAACATCGAGAAGACATTCGACCAGATCTCCCGGGCCGTGAGCCACGTCGCGGAGAAGGGCGTCTTCCCGGTGATCCTGGGCGGCGACCACTCTATCGGTTACCCGTGCGTGCGTGGCATCGCGCCGCACGTAGAGGGCAACGTCGGCATCATCCACCTGGATCGGCACGTGGACATCCAGGAGAAGGACATGGACGAGCGGATGCATACCACGCCCTGGTTCCACGCCACCAACATCCCGAACGCCCCGCCGAAGAACCTGGTGCAGTGCGGCATCGGGGGCTGGCAGGTCCCGAGGGCGGGAGTCCAGGTCGCTCGCGAGCGAGAGACGACGATCATGACCATCGGGGACGTGGAGGCGATGGGCATAGAGAAGGCCGCCGAGATGGCCCTGGAGGTCGCCTGGGACGGGGCCGAGGCGGTCTACCTCTCGTTCGACATCGACTCGGTCGACTCGGGGTTCGTGCCGGGTACGGGCTGGCCGGAGCCGGGTGGTTACCTGCCGCGTGAGGCGCTGAAGTTCCTGCACCTCGTGGCGAAGGAGGGTCTGTGCGGGATGGAGGTCGTCGAGGTCTCGCCGCCCTACGACAAGAGCGACCAGACGGCGCTTCTGGCCGCGCGGGCGGTGGCGGACGTGCTGGCCACACTCGTGAGCGAGGGGCACCTGGGCGAGCGTGCGGAGAGCTCCGCACGCCCGGGGCGGAGCCTGGACGGTAAGGAGTGAGGGGCATCTCAGAAGAGAGGGAGGTACTGGGATGGTGATCCTCTTCGGCGTAGGTCTCTTTATAGTTCTGCAGCTCGCCCTCGGGCTGTACGTCTCCCGCAAAGTCGGGGGCGACAGCACCAACTACATAGTCGCGGGGCGTGGCCTGGTCCTGCCGCTCGCCGCCGCGACGTTGATGGCCCAGGCAGTCGACTCGAACGCCACCCTGGGCAACACGGATCTCTCCGCGACTCTGGGCTTCTGGGCCGGCGCGTCGCTGCCGGTGGGGCTCGCTCTGTGTCTGTTCATCACGGGTCTGTTCTTCGCCAAGCCGATGAATCGCATGGGCCTGTTGACCCTGCCGGACTTCTTCCGCCGAAAGTACGGCAGGACCGTCGAGGTGCTGTCGTCCCTGATCATGATCCTCGGCTTCACCATCCTCCTCGCCGGCAACATCGTCGCGGGTGGATACCTGTTCGAGATGTTTCTGGGGACGAGCTACGTCGTGGGTGTACTTATCATCACGCTTGCCGTGCTCGCTTACACCATCGCCGGTGGGATGTTCTCCGACACCTACACCTCCATCCTGCAACTGGCCGTGGCCGTCGCCGGTGCGGGGGCCCTGATCTTCTACATAGCCTTCGAGTACGGTCTGACCATCCCCGAGGGGATGGGACCGTTCGCCTTCGAGCAGCTAACCGATCCCGCGGCGGGCGCGTACGTGAACTGGGCGACGCTGCTGGCCCTGGGCCTGGGCGACATAGTCGCCATAGACTTCATGCAGCGGGTCTTCGCGGCGAGGAACCCGGAGACGGCCCAGAGGGCCTGCTTCGCGGGCGCCGCCGGCACGCTCATCATCGGGGTGCCGTTCGCGATCGTCGCCCTCTCCGCCAACGACATCCTCGCGGCCGCGGGGGTGACGGCCGAGGGGCCGGTGCTCTACGCGCTCCTGCAGGACGCCGTCCCGCCGGCCCTGGCGGCGCTCGTGCTCGCGGGGATAATCGCCGCGTCGTTCTCGACGGCGGACGGGGCCATCCTCGGCACGGCCGCCGTCTTCGCGCGGAACGTGTTGAACGTCAGGGAGGAAGCGGGGAGCGGCGTCCGGGACAGGCTCCTCCTGGTAACCCGCGTCATGACGATCCCGATCACCCTCGTAGGCATCTTCTTCGCCATCCGCGTGCCCGAGACGGGGATACTCCTCACGCTCGCCTTCGACGTCCTCTTCGCCGGTCTCCTGGTGCCGTTCGTGCTGGGGCTGTACTGGACGAGGGCGAACGGGGTGGCGGCCCTGGCCTCTATCGTCGCCGGGACCACGACGCGGCTCGTGTTCTTCGTCCTCGTGCCCACGGTATACGCCGCCGAGAACACACTCCTGTATATCCCCAACGAGGTCTTCGCCGCCTCCTTCGACGGCCTCCCGACGCTCATAAGCCCGCTCGTCGGCCTGGTGGTCTTCGTCCTCGTGGCGTTGGCGCCGCGCCCCGCTCCCGCTCCCACGGTGCTCGCCGGTTGGGATACCCGCGGGCCGCGGGTGGTCATGCCCCTGGTGAGCCATTCTTATAACCGATCCAGCAACGGCCTCCCGAGCCGCACCGACACCCGATAAACCATCGGGCAGAACCGCCGAAGATTTGGACGACGGTACAACGAATGAGCGTCCATGCGCCGCGCATTGTGGGGAACGGGCCAAAGACGGCGACACTCGACGCTCCCTAACATACACACATCACGAAAGCATATATGTGTGGAGAGGAGACAGATGATCGATGAGCAGGCACGGGAGGGAACGCGGAAGCGGTTCGGCGCTCTCGTAGACAATGAGATAGTGGAGGACTACTCGCTACGGTATGCGCCGCGCTCCTTTAGGAAGTGGAGCGAGTATGCGGTAGCTACGACGGCGCTCGGCGGGATCGCCTATCTCGTGGACTTCGCCATTGGTGGATCACTGGCGGTCGCCTTCGGGTTCTCGAGCGCGATCTGGGCGATACTGCTCGCGGCGGTGACGATCTTCGTTACGGGTCTCCCCATCGCTTACTACTCGGCCAAGTACAACATAGACATGGACCTGCTGACGCGGGGCGCGGGCTTCGGGTACCTGGGGTCCACGATAACTTCTCTCATCTACGCGAGCTTCACGTTCATCTTTTTCTCGCTCGAAGCGGTGGTGATGGCGCAGGCGATCACGCTGTTCGTCGGCATACCGATCTGGGTCTCGTACATAATCTCGGCGCTCATGGTCATCCCGCTCGTAGTCTTCGGGATGACGCTCCTCTCGAAGTTCCAGATGTGGACACAGCCGATCTGGTTCGCCCTGATCGCGCTGCCCTTCATCGCCATCGCGGTGCAGGACCCTGGGGCCTACGCCGAGTGGACGAGCTTCGGGGGCGAGTCGGAGACAGGGCCGGCCTTCAACTTCCTTGCGTTCGGGCTGGCCGCCGGTGTTGCGCTCTCGCTCATCGCCCAGATCGGGGAGCAGGTCGACTACCTGCGCTTCATGCCGGAGAAGACCGCCGCGAATAGCAAGAGATGGTGGGCGGCCGTGCTCTCGGCAGGGCCAGGGTGGGTAGTCCTCGGGGCGCTCAAGCAGATCGGAGGCGCGTTTCTGGCGTTCTACATCTTCTCGACGGCCGGGCCGGAGAAGGCGGTCGAGCCCATAGAGCAGTTCGTGCGGGGCTTCGAGCAGATCCTGCCGGGCGGGTTCTGGGCGCTCGCGGTCGCGACCTTTCTGGTGGTCATCTCGCAGATGAAGATCAACGTCACCAACGCCTACGCCGGATCGCTCGCGTGGTCCAACTTCTTCTCGCGGATCTTCCACTGGCACCCGGGACGGGTCTGGTGGGTCTTCCTGAACGTCGGGATCGCGCTGACCCTGATGCTCTTTGGCGTCTTCGGGTTCCTGAACTTCGTGCTCGGGTTCTACTCGAACGTTGCTATAGCCTGGATCGGAGCCGTCGTCGCGGACCTCGTCATCAACAAACCGTTCTTGAAGGTGAGCCCATCTTATATCGAGTTCAAGCGGGCGCACCTCTACCAGATCAACCCCGTCGGCTTCGGCTCGATGGTCGCCGGCGCCGCCGTCTCGATCCCGGCCTTCTTCGGCGCCTTCGGCGAGTATGCTCAGGCTTTCTCGCCCTACCTTGCCCTGACCATCGCCTTCGTCCTCTCTCCGATCCTCGCCCTGGCGACAAAGGGCAAGTACTACATAGCTCGCGAGGGCTCGACCAGCGCACGCCTGGAGGACGACGAGGCTCGCTACGCCCTGACAACCTGCGGCCGATGCGGACAGGACTACGAGGCCCCGGACATGGCTCACTGCAGCTTTCATGAGACGCCGATCTGCTCTCTGTGCTGCACGCTGGAGAAGAAGTGCCACGACGCCTGCAAGAAACCCTTGCAGATCGGAGGCAAGCCGGATCCAGAGCCGGCCTGAGTTAGAGCCACCGGAGAACGTCCCGCCGGCGTTTCTTTGTACTTTTGTATAAAGAAACGCCGGCGCACAGGTGTCTCCCTTTATGCCTTCGGCCAGAGACTGCGTGGTGGGCAGAACCTAAGATGCTCCGTATCGCTGATCTAGAGAGTGCCGATGATGCTGGAGGAGGGATATGAAGCTCTCGCCCATGGAGCAGGAGAAGCTCATGGTCTTCACCGCCGCCGAGGTGGCCCGCCGCCGGCGCGAGCGGGGACTGAAGCTCAACTACCCGGAGGCCGTCGCCCTCGTCTCCGCCGAGATCCTCGAAGGCGCACGTGACGGTAAGAGCGTCGCCGAGTTGATGAGCTTCGGCGCCACCGTCCTCTCCCGCGAGGACGTGATGGAGGGTGTGGCGGAGATGATCGGTAAGGTACAGGTAGAGGCCACTTTCCCGGACGGCACGAAGCTCGTAACCGTCCACGACCCGATAGTCTGAGGATGGCGATGATCCCGGGCGAGTTCTTGCCGGCGGAGGGCGAGGTGGTGTTGAACGAGGGCCGCGAGACCGCCACGCTCGCCGTCTCCAACACCGGCGACCGCCCCATACAGGTCGGGAGCCACTTCCACTTCTTCGAGACGAACCGGGCCCTGAGGTTCGACCGCCGGGCGGCTTACGGGATGCGTCTGAACATCCCCGCCGGGACCGCGGTGCGTTTCGAGCCGGGCGACGAGCGAGAGGTGGAGCTGGTCGCCATCGGGGGCCGCCGGGTGGTGCGGGGCCTGAACGGCCTGACTGAGGGAGCCCTGGACGAACCGGGGGTGCGGGACGCCGCCTTCTGGCGGGCGCGGGAGCAGGGATTCATGGAAGAGGAGCGATGAGCGGGCTCGACCGGCGGCGTTATGGGGGGTTGTTCGGTCCGACGGTCGGGGATCGGGTGCGCCTGGCGGATACGGAGCTGATCGTGCAGGTGGAAGAGGACCTCACGCTCGCCGGGGAGGAGGCGACCTTCGGGGGCGGCAAGTCCGTCCGGGAGGGGATGGCCCAGGGGCTGGCGACACGCGAGGAGGGCGCGATGGACCTCGCCATCACCGGGGTCCTCATCCTGGATCACACGGGAATAATAAAGGCCGATATCGGGGTTAAAGATGGGCGGATCGCCGGGATCGGCAAGGCCGGCAACCCGGACACGATGGACGGCGTGACGATAGAGATCGGGGCCGCAACCGAGATCATCGGTGGCGAGAGGAGCCTCCTGACCGCGGGGGGTATAGACAGCCACATACATTTCATCTCCCCCCAGCAGGCCACACACGCTATCGCCTCGGGCATAACCACCATGATCGGGGGCGGCACCGGACCCGCCACCGGCACGAACGCCACGACCTGCACTCCCGGCGAGTGGAATCTCCACCGGATGCTGCAGGCGGTAGAGAGCCTGCCGCTGAACTTCGGCTTCCTCGGCAAGGGCAACTCCTCGAACCCGGAGGCCCTGCGGGAGCAGGTCCTCGCTGGGGCCGCGGGCCTGAAGCTGCACGAGGACTGGGGGACGACCCCGCAGGCCATCCGCACCTGCCTCTCGGTGGCCGACGAGCTCGACGTGCAGGTGGCGATACACACCGATACCCTTAACGAGTCGGGCTTCGTCGAGGACACTGTGCGGGCCTTCGAGGGACGCACCATCCACACTTACCACACCGAGGGTGCGGGCGGCGGGCATGCGCCGGACATAATAAAGCTCTGCGGCGAGCCGAACGTGCTGCCGAGCTCGACCAACCCCACCCGGCCGTACACCGTAAATACGGTAGACGAGCACCTCGACATGCTGATGGTCTGCCACCACCTGAACCGGCAGATACCCGAGGACGTGGCGTTCGCCGAGAGCCGCATCCGGGCCGAGACCATCGCCGCCGAGGACGTCCTGCACGACCTTGGGGCCTTGAGCATGATCTCCTCGGACTCCCAGGCGATGGGCCGGGTCGGGGAGGTCTGGATCCGTACCCTCCAGACCGCCCACAAGATGAAGGTCCAGCGCGGTCCGCTCCCGGAGGACAGTAGCCAGAACGACAACCAGCGCGTAAAACGCTACCTCGCCAAATGCACCCTCAACCCCGCGATAACCCACGGCGTCTCCGGGCACGTCGGCTCTATCGAGGTCGGTAAGCTCGCGGACCTCGTCTTGTGGGAGCCCGCCTTCTTCGGGGTGAAACCGCAGATGGTCCTCAAGAGCGGCTTTATAGCCTACTCCCAAATGGGCGACCCGAACGCCTCGATCCCGACCCCCGAACCCGTCTTCCCACGCCCGATGTTCGGCGCGCTTGGGGGAGCGGTGGCCGCGACCTCCCTCACCTTCGTCTCCGGGGCCGCCGCTGGGAACGGCCTCAAGGAGAACCTGGGACTGGAGAAGCAGATCGTGCCGGTGCGGAACACTCGCGCCTTGCAGAAGGCGGACATGACCCACAACGACCTCCTACCGGACATAGAGGTGGACCCGGAGACCTACGAGGTACGGGTGAACGGGGAGGTCCTGACCTCCGAGCCCGCCGCCGAGCTGCCCCTGGCGCAGCGGTACTTCCTGTTCTGATGCGCTCTTACGCCCCGGCGGCCCCCCTCTTGCGCCTGCTTCAGATCTCCGACACCGCCTTCCCGACCGGCTCTTTCTCGCACTCGATGGGCCTCGAAGCCTTCGCCGAGGCCGGGGAGCTCACGAGTGCGGAGGACTTGAAGGGGCTCGTGGGGCTCCACCTGGACTCCCTGGCAACCTCGGACTGTGTCGCGCTGCGTGCCTCGTACGATGCGGAGTTCGAGGAACTGCTGTGGCTGGATCGGCTGCTCGCGGCCACCAAATCCGCGCGGGAGTTGCGCGTGGCCAGCGCCTCCACGGGCAAACGTTTCCTGTTGAGCGTCGCCGCGCTCGGGGTGGAGGACGCGAGGCTGGACGGCCTCATCTCCGCGACGCGGGCGGGGGAGACGCCGGGCAACCTGGCGGTCGGTTATGGGGTAGTAGGCCCGGCCCTCGGGCTTGACCTGAAAGACGTTCTGCCGGCGTACCTCTATGCCAGCGCCGCGTCCCTGGTAGCCGCGGGGCAGAAGCTCATCCCGCTAGGGGGTAGTGCTGCCCAGCGGGTACTCTTCGATCTCCAGGAGGAGATAATGAGAGTGGCCGAGAAGAGCAAGGCGGTAGTCCCGGAGGAGATGTACGCCTTCGCGCCCACTATAGACGTACGCTCGATGTTGCACGAGCGTCAGAGGACGAGGCTGTACATGTCTTGAGAGGAGACGAGGGCATATGAGTACGTTGCGGTTGGGAGTTGGGGGTCCGGTCGGCTCGGGGAAGACGGCGCTGGTCGCCGAGCTGTGCCGGAGGTTGGGAGACGAGTTCGAGATAGCCGCCGTCACCAACGACATCTACACCCGGGAGGACGCCGAGTTTCTCCAGAGGGCCGCCGTCTTGCCGGAGGGGCGGGTGGTCGGGGTTGAGACCGGCGGTTGCCCGCACACCGCCATCCGGGACGACGTCTCGATGAACCTGGAGGCCGCGGAGGCCCTGGAGAGAGGGTTCGACCTCGACCTCCTGTTCGTCGAGAGCGGCGGGGACAACCTCGCGGCCTCCTTCTCCCCCGAGCTGGTCGACGCCTCGATCTACGTGATAGACGTCGCCGGGGGCGACAAGGTGCCGCGCAAGGGCGGTCCCGGCGTCACCCGCTCGGAGCTGCTGGTCGTGAATAAGACGGATCTCGCCCCGCTCGTCGGCGCCGACCTCTCGGTCATGCGGCGTGACGCGGGAGAGCTCAGGGGCGAGGCCCCGACGCTCTTCGCCTCCGTCCTGCACGGCGACGGCATGGACGCGGTCGTGGAGTGGGTTAGGGACGCCGTAAAGCACCGTCGCTGGACGCCCGCCACCTCCCATGCCAGGGTAGATCATCCCCACACCCACTAGAAGCGGGGGCCGCGTGGGACAACGCGGAGCCCTCAGGCTCTCGCTGGAGCCGCGGGGCGGGAGGACGGTACTCGCAGGACGCTACTCGGGGGCTCCTTTCGGCGCGGTACGGGCCAACTACCCCGATGATTCTGGTATCCCCGAGGTTCAGATCACCAACCCCTCGGGTGGCATCCTGGGTGGAGATCTCCTGGAGATAGACGTCGCCCTCGTCCCCGGTGCCGCCGCCACTATTCTTACCCAGGCCGCGAACAAGGCGTACAGAGGTGTGGAGGCCCGGCAGAACGCGGCCTTCCGCCTCGGAGAGGGGGCCTTCCTAGAGTACCTGCCGCATCACCTGATCCCCTTCGCCCGTTCCGCCTACCGGCAGGAGACGGAGGTTCGCCTCGCCGGGGATTCGACGCTCCTCATCTGGGACGCCTTCTCCGCGGGCCGCGTAGCCCGTGGAGAGAGATTCGCCTTCGACGGGCTCTACAGTAGGACCCGCATCTTCAGGGACGGGTCCCCGGAAGTGGTGGACGGATTCGAGCTTCTCACCGGCGGCGAGCCGTTCGGCGGCTACTCGTACCTGGGTGCGGCGTATGCGCTCGCGCCCCGAGACCTCGACCCGCTCGTAGAGGAGCTGCACGAGGCTTTGAGCCGGATGCCCCGCGCGCTCGCGTCGGCCAGCGCATCCGCGCCCGGTCTCTGTGCTGTCCGGATCCTGGCCCGCGACGCCACCACGCTCTATCGGGCGCTGAACACCTGCAGGACGGCGGCGCGGGATCATCTGAGACTCCCGCCCGCCGCACGGGGGGTATGGTAGCGTCCGCCGTGGCTCCCGGAGGCTGAGAGGAACCGGATACTTCATTGGGTAGGCTTACATGCCCTCCTGCGCCGCCACCCAACCGCTAAAATCTTACCCGAAGTGGTAAATAGATAGCCGACGATTGGAGGATTTGCGTGGCAACTGGCATGCTCGTCGAGGGGAAATGGGTCACCGGCCGCAAGCGGCAGGACGAGGAAGGCCGTTTCGACCGCCCGGAGACGACGTTCCGCGAGTGGATCACCGCCGACGGGTCGAGCGGGTTCAAGGCCGAGGCGGGTCGTTATCACCTGTACGTTGCCTGGGCCTGCCCCTGGGCGCACCGGACTGCGATACTGCGCAGGCTCAAGGGCCTC
>CADCVG010000035.1 GCA_902806075.1 uncultured Rubrobacteraceae bacterium | reverse complement strand
CGCTGCTCTATCCCCTGAGCTACAGGCGCACGATATAGACAGTTTATCGCGGGGCTCCGGCGTATACCAGGGGCCTCGCGAGGGTTCTGTTACGAGGCGTTGGCCTGGGAGGTGAAGTGCTCGTAGACCAGGGTGGCAAGGATACCATCGATTATGGGACCGGCGGTGCAGACCCACACGGCACTGAACTCTCCGGCTATTAGGCATCGGGTCCAGGGCGCGCCGGGTTCAGCGATCCGCCGGTAATAGGACCCACGATGAGGCCGCCGCGGCCAAGCTCGTTACTTACGGGCGTCGCCGGCCAGTTTTTGCGCCCCAGGAGCCTCCGATGGCACCGGAGATGAAGGGGACTAGCAGGGCGAGGATGCTTCCGAGCGTCAGGACGGTGTTCAGGCCCTGCTGAGTGACGTCCGGGACGTTGGGTAGCGTCACGCCTTGCAGGTTGTCCAGGAAGGCGAGCCCCAACGCACCGCCCAGAGCGGCCAGGAGCAGCGTGACGAGCAGGGCGAGGAGGGCTACCAAGAGGCCGTGCTTGGTCCCCGAGCGGCTCGACATCCGTCCGGCGGTGTAGCCGCCTATGAGGAACGCCAGGAACAGGGTTATGAGTAGCCCCACGAAACCCGCCACGCCCATGTTCTGGGCCGAGCCGGCGGCGCCGAAGATCGCCCCGACCACCGCGCCGACGATGGCGCTGAAGATCAGGCTGGCCCCCAGAGCCGCGAGCCAGCCTATTAGCACGCTGGCCCAACTCGTGCTCTGATCATCTGCCCTGTCGTACCTCTCGCTCATGCAACCTCCTCTGTGAAAAGGGCGCGCCGATTCGGACTTCCCTAGACGTCGCGGCGTTCGGTGGTGTCCTCTACCTCCACCTCTTCCTTGCGCAGGTCCGCCTCGACGATCTCCTCTTCCTCGACGACGTCCTTGCGGACCCGGATCTCCTCCCTGACCACGGCCCGCTTCTGGACCACGATCTCCTCCTCGACAACCGGGATTACCACCTCGTCCTCACCGATCTCCGCCCCCGAGGCAGGCTCGTTGACCGGCACCCGCTCGACGTTGACCTGCTCGCGCCTCCTGGGAACCGCCATACGCTCTCGCTCGGTGCGAACCCGCTTGCGCACGTTGACCCTGCCGGCCTCGCGCTCCCTGACACCGGCCCGAAGCTCCTCCTCGCTCCTCTGGAGCCGAAGCTCGTCCTCGCGTCCGCTGACGTCCTTCTCGCCGGAGTATGGTGGCCGGAACCCGCCGCCCTCGCGGTCGCCCGTCGTTATGTCTGGTCCCACCTCGCCAGCGGACCCACCGGTTCGCTCCCGCTCTTCGTCGTAGTAGTAGGCACCGTAGCCTTCGCGCTCGCCCTCACGCCCGGTAAGGCCGAAGTGGCTGTGGACCCGTCGTTCGAGGTCCGGTGTGATCTCCTCGCTGTCATCGAAGGTCGGGGCGTCCTTGATCCTGTCTTTCGGCTCCGCAACCTCGATGAGCTGCCGCCGCTCGTTCACGCGCACGATGTCCACGGGGATCAGGGTGCTCCTCAGCCCCAAAAACCCCATCTTTACCCCGATGTACTCGGGCCGGTCAGCCTCGTCTACAAAGAGATCGTCTACCTTGCCGATCTTCTCGTAGTTCATGTCGTAGACCGTATAGCCTTTGTACAGGTCTTCTATGTTCGTGAACCTGTCTGTGCGATCCTCACGTTCCACTGTATCCTCCATACTTCGGGGCTTGACTGCCACAAGTCGCATCACCCCTGGCTAGAGGGCTAATCGAAAAGTTTTCCCCACTTACCATGCTCCCGTAAACCATCCCAAACTGACCGGGCCTCGGTACATACGCGCGGAAGTCCCAGCACCACCGGGCAACGACCGTTGCCTCCTCCGTGCGAGCACCCCCGGACGCTCACCGGCGAGAAGAGACCTTGCATTTATCTCTGCGTCTAACCCGGAAGCGCGCCCGACGGCTTCGCCCCTGATTTAGCGCGTACCTTGTATAAGTTACATCCACCACCTGCTCCGATGCGAAATAGTCCGCTTATGCAACACTAGATCGTCTTGTGAGAAAAATCACGCGACGCGGTACATCCTTCTCACGCGTCCACAACTGTACAAACTTAATAAAACGTACATATACCCTAACCCTATAGGAGTCTATGTCCATTAAGTAGAGTTGAATAGGAGGAAGGGAGCACGTATCATGCGGCTATCGACCAAGTAGAAGAGGTCGCAAGCATTTCTATGTTACGGGCAGTGTGGGGTTGAATGTACCTAGACAACGGGCCCTGTAAGTAGACGTTGTAGTGATAGTGTAGGAGGGACGCCACGGAAGCTAACGGTAGAAGCGGCGAGCAGGTCATTCGTGTAGAGGACTGTTCGGTAGTCTTTGGGAGGCGCGCCCAGCAGGCGTTGGAGATGCGTCGTTCGGGTAGGAGCAAGGCCGAGGTCGAGAGGGCGACCGGGGCGACCATCGGGGCCTATAACGCTAACTTCGAAGTATATCGCGGTGAGATCTTCGTGATCATTGGGCTCTCGGGGAGTGGCAAGTCGACTGTCTTGCGGACGATCAACCGGTTGAACGAGCCGACCGAGGGCGAGATATACCTGGACGGCGAGCACATCTCGGGGATGTCGGTTAAGCAGCTCAGAGAGGTCCGCAGACGCAAGATCGGCATGGTTTTCCAGCACTTCGGGCTCTTGCCTAACCGCACCGTCATGGACAACGTGACGTTCGGTTTGGAGGTCCAGGGCTCGTCTGCCTCGGAGCGTAAGAAGGCTGGAGAGGAGGCGTTGGAGCTTGTGGGCCTCCATGGCCAGGGGAATAAGCTAACCTCGGAGCTCTCTGGTGGTATGCAGCAGAGGGTGGGCCTGGCGCGCGCCTTGGCCACCAAGCAGGAGATACTGCTTATGGACGAGCCGTTCAGTGCTCTTGACCCCCTCATCAAGCGGGACATGCAAAACCTGTTCCTGGAGATCCAGGGCGAGATCCAACGGACGGTAGTCTTCGTGACGCACGACCTCGACGAGGCATTGAGGCTCGGTCATAGGGTAGCGATCATGAAGGATGGCGAGATCGTGCAGCTCGGCACGCCCGAGCAGATCCTGCGCGATCCTGCTAACGAGTACGTCGAGCGCTTCGTCGAGGACGTGGACTACGCTAAGGTCCGCACCGCGGAGAGCATCATGGTGCGCGCCAAGGAAGTGGCGTATGTCAACGAGGGCCCGACGGTCGTGCTGAGGCGGATGAGGCAGGTCGGCATGTCTCACATGTTCGTAATAGACGACGAGCGGCACCTGATAGGCAGGGTCGAGGTCGAGGAGGTCGCCCGGCTCGCCGAACGGAATGAGCGCGAGCTCAAGGCGGCGGTCGACACTGACACGCCCAAGATCAAGCCAGGCACGTGGCTGCGTGAGATCCTGCCGCTCTTCGTGGGGCAGGATGGGCCTGTGGCCGTCGTCAGCGAGAACGGCCGCCTCGAAGGCGTTATCGTCCGCGGCTCCCTCATAGCGGGCCTCACTACGACCACCGAGCACGCCGACGAGGAGTCCACCGACCTTAACGGTGTGAGGCGCGAACCTGCCCAGCGGGACACCGCTGTCAGCCAGGAGAAGGACGGGAGGCGCTAGGGATGCTGGCCTTTTTACAACAGGATCTCGTTCCCAAGATTCCGCTAGACGACTGGACTGACAGGTTCGTCGACTACGTAAAAGACATTGGGATCATCGACGAGTTCTTCGATCTGGTGACGGACGGAATCAGGGGCTTCGTGGGCGTACTTGAGGCCGTCCTGACCGCGCCGCCGGAGCTATTGATGGTTGCCGTTTTTGCGGCGATAGCCTTCTTTTTGTCCAGTTGGCGGGTCGCCCTCTTCTCGGTGTTGGGCTTCCTGCTAATTATCAGTCTTGGACTCTGGGAGGACACCATGCTCTCGCTGGCGCTCGTCCTGGCCGCGACCGTAGTCTCGCTCCTTATAGGAGTGCCGCTCGGGATAGTGGCGGCCAAGTCGCGCACGGTCCAAGCTGCCGCGAGGCCTACACTCGATGTAATGCAGACGATGCCCGCTTTCGTGTACCTGGTCCCGATGGTCGTGTTCCTTGGCCTCGGAGCCGGGCCGGCGCTCGTGGCGACGGTCATCTTCGCAGCGCCGCCCGCGGTGAGGCTGACGATGCTCGGCATCCAGCAAGTGCCTCAGAATACCGTAGAGGCGGCCCATGCCTTCGGGGCGACGCCCTGGCAGACGCTACGCAAGGTCGAGTTGCCGCAGGCGTTGCCGACCATCATGGCCGGCGTCAACCAGGTGATAATGCTCGCCCTCTCGATGGTGGTCATCGCGGCGCTGGTTGGGGCCGAGGGCTTGGGCGGGCCCGTGGTCCGCGGTCTTGGTCAGCTCAACGTCGGCTTGGCGTTCACTGGCGGGGTGGGAATCGTAATCATCGCTATCTATCTCGACCGTGTTACGAGGCCCTTGGGCCGCCTCGCGCAGCGTAAACCGAGCAAGGGTGGAACGCTGTCGAAGGTCCTCCCGGGCAGGAAGAAGGCTGATGTCGATCCCGACACGGCCGGTACCACGGGGGCCGGCGCGGAGAAGGTATCCGCGTAAGCCTGACCAACGAGATCGCGCACCCGCCTGCTTACGGCGGAGAGCGTGGGTGCCCACTGCTTGGGCGCCTAGAACGCGGAGGTGGAGAAGAGCAAAACTGATCCGGAGAGGGCGCATCAGCGTACAAACTTCTTTGGAAGGGATCTTGGGACCTTGTGGCTGGTTGTCTAGAGAAGGAAGGTTAATGAAGGCGAATAGGAAATTTTTGGCGGTAATCGTTGCGCTCGTCGCGGGCGTCTTGGTGGCGGGTTGCGGTGGTGGTGGGTCCGCAGAGAGCAAATCGCTCAACCTCGGCGTTGCGACGGGTTGGGACGAGGCAGCGGTGGTCGCGAACCTGACCAGGATAGTTATGGAAGAAGATTTCGGTTACGAGGTTCAACTCCAGGAGCTCGAGCTCGGACCCGTGATCCAGGGCGTGGGAAGCGGCGACCTGGACGCCTATCAGGACATATGGTTGCCGAACCACCAGGCCCAGATCGACGAGGTCGAGAACGATATCGTGCAGCTCGACCCCTGGTACGACGGTGAGACCGAGTTTGGTATAGCAGTGCCGACCTACATGCAGGACGTCAACGCCATCCCTGATCTCAACCAGACTAGCGTTACCCAGATCCTCGGCATCGAGCCGGGCGCGATAATCTCTGAGAGGATCCCAGAATCGGTCATACCGACGTACGGCCTCAATCAGGAGTACCTGACCTCGAGCACGCCGAGCATGCTTTCTGAGGTAGAAGATCTGTCTAGCAATCAGGAGGAGTTTGCCTTCGTTGCCTGGAAGCCGCACTGGATGAACGCGAAGTACGACTTCAAGTACCTTGAGGACCCACAGGATGGTCTAACCGATCTGAACGACGGGGCGACGATCTCCTCGATCGTCAACGAGGATCTCCCGGACGAAGACCCCGTGGCCTTCGCACTCCTGGATTGTGTGACGCTCACCGAGGAGCAAGTCAATGAGATAGAGGCGATCAACCCCGAGGATTACGCAGAATCCGCTGCGACTTGGTTGGAGGACAACCGCGATGTCGTGCAGCCTTGGGTCGACTGCGGGGAGCAGGCGCAGGAGTCCTAGGCTGAGAGCGGTCGATCGAGAACCACCGGGCGGAGACCGAAGAACGAGGTTGGAACTCCGCAGTGTGAAGTGCTTGGGTGGCGCCCTTCCAGGAGGGCGCCTCTCGCTAGGTCAGGTTCCTCGATTTGTAGTGTTGGTTGGCGGGAGGGTTCCGGTGAATGGGTGGAAGCAGCGGGTTTAGGGGCGTCGTAATGCTCTTGGGTCTCTTGCTCGCGGCGGGGACCCTCCTGACGGGCTGCGGCGGTGAAGATGCTTCGGCGGAGGAGGGCAAGTACCTCGCCCTTGGCGATATAGGGTGGGAAGAGGGAGCAGCTGTCTCGACCCTCACGAAGCTCCTCCTCGAAGAGGAACTAGAGTACGATGGCGTCAGCCTGCAACCGATGGATGTCCGCCTCCTGTTCGAGGGGGTGGCGAGCGGCGAGTTGGACGCGTTCCAGGACGTGTGGCTGCCGAACCACCAGCGGTACCTGGACGAGAACGAGGATGGAATGGAGCTACTGGACGACTGGTACGAGGACGAGACCAGCTTCGGTGTCGCGGTCCCGGACTACGTGGAGGCGACGAGCTTCGAGGACCTGAACGAGAGCGGCGTGAAGGAGATCCTCGGCGTTGCGCCGGGCGCGGAGATCATGCCGAAGCTCCGGGACGAAGTAATGCCAGCCTATAGCTTAGACCAGGAGCTCGTGGAGTTGAGCACGGACGAGATGCTCGCCGAGGTCGAGAGCCGGTACGAAGACGGGGAGGAGTTCGCCTTTATCGCGTGGTCGCCTCATTGGATGAACCACAGGTACGACTTCAGGTACCTCGCCGACCCACTGGACGCCCAGGGCGAGTTGAACGATCCGGCGCGGCTCTCCACGGCCGTCAACGAAGACCTTCAGGAGGACGATC
The DNA here is from genome assembly GCA_902806075.1 of uncultured Rubrobacteraceae bacterium. Lineage (GTDB taxonomy): Bacteria > Actinomycetota > Rubrobacteria > Rubrobacterales > Rubrobacteraceae > Rubrobacter_F. Next base: position 34,078 of record CADCVG010000035.1, on the reverse strand, counting down.
CCGTCGCCTACGCTTTCCTGGATGCGATGAGGCTCAACGAGACACAGCTCAACGAGTTGGAGGACGAGATCGAGCAGGCGGGAGACCCTGAGACGGGCGTGAAGAGCTGGCTGGAGGACAACCGTGAAGCCGTGGAGCCCTGGCTCGAGGCTGCGCGGGATGCCGAAGCTCTGGAAGAGACCACGGAGAACGAGACCTGACACCACGGATACCTCGCTACGGCGTGTCCTCCGAGGGGCGGCGGCCCTCTCCCGTATCGGCGATAGAAGTTAATGAAAGGACTGGATAGGTGAAGAGGACCGGTAAGTTTGTGAAGACGGCACTCTTAGGGATCTCGCTCGTGATAGGAGCGTTCGCTCTGGGCGCATGCGGGGGTGGCAGCGAGGGTTCCGGCTCGGCGACGAGCGCCGGCGAGACCGTCAACTTCGGCACGGTCGATTGGCCAGAGGCGATAGCCAAGACCAACGTCGCCTCGACGGTAGTGGAGGCTCTAGGGCACGAGACCGACATCAGTCAGGTGAGCGTGCCGCTCGTCTTCCAGGGGCTGGAGACGGGCGACCTCGACGTGTTCGTGGAGGCCTGGTTCCCGACCATGCAGACCAATATGGACGAGATCGACCAGGAGAGCGTTACCTCGGCGGCGACGAACCTCCCCGAGGCGACCTTCAGCGTGGCGGTCAACAGGGAGGCCTGCGACGCGGGCGTCACCTCCCACGAAGACCTGGATCAGTACAAGGACAGGTTCGACTCGACCATCTACGGTATAGAGCCCGGCAACGACGGTAACCAGGTGGTCATAGACATGATCGCGAACGACACCTACGGTCTCGGGGACTGGGAGATACTGGAGTCGAGCACCAACGGTATGCTCTCCGAGGTGGAGAGTCGCGTAGATGAGGGTGAGTGGGTCGCCTGGACAGGTTGGGAGCCGCACTGGATGAACAACAAGTACGACATGTGTCTCCTCGACGACCCGGAGGAGGCCTGGGGCGGCAAGTCGCACGTCGAGACGCTCCTCAACGCCAACTTCGTCCAGGACAACCCGGAGTTGAACCAGTTCTTCAGTCAGATGATCGTCAATAAGGACATCCAGGCGGACCTCATAGACCGGATCGACAACTCCGGTAAGGAGCCCGAAGAGATCGCCCTCGAGTGGCTCAACGAGAACACCGAGATGACGGAACAGTGGCTCGAAGGCGTTCAGGCCGCCGACGGTACCGACGGCCCCGAAGCCCTCAAGAGCTACCTTGAAGAGAAGAGCGCCTAGAGAGAGCCGGTCTGATAGAAAAAGGAGAGCCGAAAGCCAGGCGGAACGGAGGCGATCCTGTATGGCAGTGGGGCTGCTTCCGCTCTCCGTCGCTAAATGCCCGGTTGGAGTGCAGGGTAGATCCGGTCCCGGACGTACCGCGGGACCTGTTGGTCAAAGCGAGGAAGGTTGATGAAGGTTAGTGGGAAACTCTCGGCGTTGATCCTGGCGCTCATGGTGGGCGTCCTGGCGGTTGGCTGCGGTGGTGGCGGCGACGTGGGGAGCAAAAGCCTCAAGCTCGGCGTCGCGGGCGGCTGGGATGAGAACATAGTGATCGCGAACCTGACAAAGGTCCTTCTCGAGGACGAGCTCGGGTACGATAGCGTCGAGATCCAGACCCTCGACCTAAACCTCGTGTTCGAGGGTGTGGGTAACGGCGAGTTGGACGCGTTCCAGGACGTGTGGCTGCCGAACCACGAAGAGAACCTTAGCGAGGTCGAGGACGACGTCGTCAAGCTAGATAACTGGTACCTGGGCCAGACCGAGTTCGGCATAGCGGTCCCGACCTACGTAGCAGATATCGCGTCCATCCCCGAGCTCAACCAGACCAACATCGACCAGATCCTCGGCATAGAGCCCGGCGCGGTGATTATGGAGAGGATCCCCGAAGAGACTATACCGACCTACGACCTCAACCAGAGCCTCGTGGAGTCGAGCACGCAGGCCATGCTCTCCGAGGTAGAGAGCCGTTACAGTAACCAGGAGCCGTTCGCCTTTGTTGCCTGGCGGCCGCACTGGATGAACCTGGTGTACGAGTTCAAGTACCTCGATGATCCGGAGGATACTTTGGGCAGGCTGAACGACTCGTCGGAGATCTCGTCTATCGTGAACGAGGACGTGCCGGACGAGCACCCCGTAGCCTACGCGTTCATGGACGCTTTAGAGCTCACCGAGGAGCAGGTCAACGAGATAGAGGTCCTGATCAGGGAGGCCGATGACGACGCGGAGGCGGGCGTCAGAGACTGGCTGGAGGACAACCGCGACGTGGCGCAGCCCTGGGTCGAGGCCGCGGACGCCGCGCGAGAATCTTAGGGCGGAAGGTCCGGAGAAGACGGACGAACCTGGTGTGAGATCGTTACGGTGCTAAACGCGGAGGCGCTCGACACTGAGCGCTTCATAGTAGGGCAGGCAGCGGCGGGAGACCTCCTCTAGCTCGTCGGAGAGCTCTACCTCTTCGCGGCTGACCTTGCCGATGCCAGTGCTCTTCTGGGCATCCTCGTGCCACTCGTCCCACATCTCCCACTCCGGCACCTCGCGCGGCTCCCAGGTGAGGGCTTCGGGGATAAAGGGCACGCCTATCTTCTCGCAGTAGGCGGCTACTATCCTCTCTGGGTCCTCTGAGAGGTCGGCGGCGTCGACCACGACGGGCTCCTGGCCGAGCTCTACCGCGTAGCCGAAGAGGCGATGCAACTCCTCGTAGCCGGCCTCCTCGAAGGTGAAGTCCGGCCAGAACTTGCTGAACGAGGCGAGGACGGCCCGCGGCTCGCGGATAATGAACGTGTTGCGGAATCTGTCCACGAACTCCGGCGTCATGAAGCCCGAGACGTGGTAGGCCATGTCCTTGAAGAAGACCGGCTCTGCGGCGGGTGCGAGGAGACGTTCCTGGACCTCCGCGAAGCGATACTCCTCCTTCGGCGTCACCTCGGCGAAGCGGTCGCTGCGGCGCTCGGTCGAGTAGTAATAGGAGGCGGAGAAGGGCTCGTGGAAGACCTTGAAGTCCCCCCGCTCGACGAAGACCCTCTCGAAGGCCGTAGAGATCGAGCGTGGCACCGCCCACAGGGCGACGGGTTTTTGACTCACCATTTCTCCTCGCGTCTTCTGGTTACGGATAGGGTGCTTCACCGAGTTCCGGCACCGGTCTAGCCTCACCCGGCTCTCCAGGTTAGACCGTCGCGGGCCTTAGCCTGTTCTCATAGAGCTCCTGGTAGAAGGGCAGGCAGTGCTCGTAGACGTCTTCCTGGCCCTCGGGAAGCTGCTTATCGTCCTCGAGCGGCTCCCTCTTGATGCCGGTGCTGTCCTCAGCCTCGGTGTGCCACTCGGCCCACATCTCCCAGTCCGGGATCCTGCGTGCCTCCCAGGTAAGAGCCTCGGGGATGAAGGGTACGCCTATCCGCTCGCAGTAGGCGGCCACTATCCCCTCCGGGTTCGCCGTAAGGTCGGCCGCGTCCACGATAGCCGGCTCCTCACCGTTCTCAACGGCCATCTCAAACAGCCTGTGCTGCATCCCGTAGCCGATCTCCTCAAGCGTGAAGTCCGGCCAGAACCTGTTCATCGAGGCGATGACCGGGATGGGGTCGCGGATGATGAACGTGTTCGTGAACGTCGAGACGAACTCCGGCGTCATCATGCCCTTCGTGTGCAGCGCCATGTCCTTGAAGTACACGCGCCTCTCCCACGAGGGATCGAGCATCGTCGCGAGCACGTTCTCGGGGTTGTACTCGGCCTTCGGCTCCTGGTCCGCGTAGCGGTCGCTCTGGCGCTTCTCGCTGTAGTAGTAGGAGGCGGAGAAGGGCTCATGGAAGACCTTGAAGTCCCCCCGCTCGACGAAGACTCGCTCGAAGGCGGTCGAGATCGAGCGTGGCACCGCCCACAGGGCGATAGGTTTACCGTTAGTCATAAGAAACTCCTTCTCTTCAACCGGAGATGAGATCCTGCAGCCGCTCCCGGACGGCCTGTATCGGGATGCGTTCCTGCTCCATCGTGTCCCGGTCGCGGATCGTGACCTGCTTGTCCTCCAGGGTGTCGAAGTCTATCGTGACGCAGAACGGCGTGCCGGCCTCGTCCTGGCGGCGGTAACGGCGGCCGATTGAGCCCGAGTCGTCGTAGAAGACCCGGTAGTCGCCCTTGAGGTCATCGTAGAGTTGCCTGGCGACCGTGGAGACGGGCTCTTTCTTGGAGAGCGGGAAGACGGCGGCCTTCGTGGGGGCGAGGCGGGGGTGGAGCTTGAGGACGGTGCGCTCCTCGCCGTTCACCACCTCCTCCGTATATGCATCGACGAGGAAGGCGAGCATGATCCGGTCGGGACCGGCCGCCGGTTCGATAACGTAGGGAACGTAACGGCTGTTGGTTGCCTGATCGAAGTACTCCAGGTTCTCGCCCGAATGAGCCGCATGCTGCTTGAGGTCGTAGTCCGTGCGGTTGGCGATGCCTTCCAGCTCCGACCAGCCGCGGAACGGGAAGTTGTACTCGAGGTCCACGGTGCGCTTGGAGTAGTGGGAGAGCTTCTCCTTTGGGTGCTCGTAGTAGCGGAGGTTCTCCCCTTTCAGGCCGAGGTCCATATACCAGTTCCAGCGTTCCTTCAGCCAGTACTCGTGCCACTCCTCGTCCGTGCCCGGCTCTACAAAGAACTCCATCTCCATCTGCTCGAACTCGCGGGTGCGGAAGATGAAGTTGCCTGGTGTGATCTCATTTCGGAAACTTTTCCCCTGTTGGGCGATCCCGAATGGCACCTTCACCCGGCTCGTCTGCATGACGTTTTTGAAGTTCACGAAGATGCCCTGCGCCGTCTCGGGCCTCAAGTAGACGACGTTCTCCGGCGCCTTCACCGGCCCGGTGTACGTCTCGAACATCAGGTTGAAGGGCCGGACCGGGGCGAAGCTCCGCCCGCCGTCCGCCGGGTCCTTGATGCGCTCGTCCTCCTGGATGATCCGGGTCATCTCCTCGGCGCTCATCCCCTCGGCGTCGAGCTCCGTAGCGTCCTCTATCAGGTGGTCCGCCCGGTAGCGGCGCCCGCTGGTTCGGCTCTCGACGAGCATGTCGTTAAAGCCCCCAACGTGCCCGGAGGCCTCCCAGACTTTGGGATGCATGATGATCGCCGCATCCAGCCCCACGACGTCATCGCGCATGTGTACGGTGCGGCGCCACCATTCCTCTTTGATATTCCTCTTCATCTCGACGCCCAGAGGTCCATAGTCGTAGGAGGAGCGGATGCCGCCGTAAATCTCCGAACTTTGATACACGAACCCCCGACGCTTGCAGAAGGCCACTATCTTGTCCATCGTAACGGTCTGCGACACGAATCCTCCGAACTACTCGAACGCTCCTAACCGCAAAATACTAACAAAGTTGTCTCGGAGTAGCGCGCCGTCCCGATCGCCGTGCTCGTATAAACTTCGGTCCACCGAACAAAGGCTGATCAGGGAGAGGAGAATTGCCGTGCCCGTCATCCAATGCGACATCCGGGAAGGCCGTACGGAGGAGCAGAAGCAGGCGCTCGCGCAAGAGATAACGCGCGTCGTACACGAGACCATCGGGGCCCCCGTCGAGTACATCTACGTCCTGATCCGGGAGACCCCCGGCTCGCACCACGTAAAGGCCGGTAAGGCACTCGAAGACTGGGAGCCCGGGGCGAAATAAGGGGATCAGGGGGCGTGGCCCACGGCTAAAGGCCGGGACCCGTAGGTTATAATCTCGCGCATGGAAACTCTACTCGCTGCCGGAGTTGGTGTAGGGCTCTCCTCCGTTGCGGGGGTGAGGGCATACCTGCCGCTCGCTCTGGTCGGGCTCTTCGCCAGGTTTGGTCTCTTTGACTTGCCCGCGCCCTTCGACCTGTTGAGCGGCTGGTTCGTGATCGGGGCGCTCCTCGTGCTCGCGCTCGTCGAGATGGTCCTCGACAAGGTGCCGGCCCTCGATACGGCTTTGGACGTCGTGCAGACGCCCCTACGCATCGTCGCGGGCGCCGTGCTCTTCGCGGCGGTCGTTCAGGCGGGGATACCTCCCGACGGCTTCGCGGAGCTCGTTCCAGAGGCGGTCGTGGGTGGGGCCATCGCGGCGGTGGTGGCCGTGCTGAAGGTCATCTTGAGGCCGTCGGCGAATGCGACCTCGGCCGGTGTTTCGGCGTCGTTTTTGAGCACCTTCGAGGACGTGGTGGCGGTCGTGGGCGGGGTGCTGGCGGTGCTCGTGCCGCTCGTGCCGCTGCTTTTTGTAGTATTTCTGCTATTCTTCTTCTATAGGGTAAGGAAGCGGCGGGGGAGAAAGTTCGGGGGCCTCCGCATCCTCGGCGACTAGCAAGCGTCTCGAATGCGCTCCGTGGGGAGGGTGCTATGGACGAGCGAGAAATCTTTATCGTCAAAGGAAATAGGGAGACCCCGTTCTCTCGTGGCGTGCTGGCCCAGATGCTTGCCCAGGCGGGCGCCAAGATCGAGCTTGCCCACCGCATAGCGAGTGAGGTCCGGGCCGAGCTTCTGGCCGAGCAGCGTCTCGTCGTCGAGGAGGAAGAGGTCCTCGCGCGCGCGAGGGCGAAGCTCCAGATCACGAATGCCATAGACGTCTCGCGGCTCGACAAGTGGCGTGTCTTGCGCGAGTCGACAGAGCCTATAGTGGTCCTCGTCGGGGGGGCGACGGGGGTAGGGACGAGCACGCTCGCCGCGGACATAGCCCGGCGGTTGAATATACAGAGCGTGATCGGGACGGACTCCATACGCGAGGTTCTGCGGCGCGCCATAAGCCCGGACCTCCTCCCCGTGCTCCACAAGAGCTCCTACGAGATAGAGCCGGAGGACATCCGTATGCCGGTGGACGACGAGGAGACGGTGCTTTTTGGTTACCGGTCGCAGGCCGCGCAGGTCTCCGTCGGGGTCGAGGCGATCGTCGAGCGGGGCCTAAAGGAGGGGACGAACCTGGTTGTGGAGGGAGTTCACCTGGCACCGGAGATCATCCTGAACCGCTATAAGGACCATCCGAACGTCTGCTCCCTGATCGTTCACCTCTCCGACGAGGAGACACATCGCTCTCGGTTTCACATACGCGCCCTTGGCACGTCGATGCGAAGGCCGGCCGAAGAGTACATCGCCCACTTCGGCAAGATACGCCAGATCCACGACTACATCCTCGAGAGCGCGAGGCGCTCTGGTATCTATGCGATCGAGAACCTCTCTATAGAGTCAACCTCCGACGCCGCCGTTGCTTTCGTCGCTAACCGGGTCTATGGCATCGCCGAGAAGGCCGGACGCCGCCCGTCCTCGCTCCTCCTGGACGCGAGCCGGGGCTAGGGCGTCGGGGCCAGAAATCAGTGCTCCCGGCCTGGAACGGGTAGAATACGTGGACAGGCTCAGGAGGCAGGTGGTACGCGGTATGCTGGATAAGCAGAAGCTCAGGACTTTCGTGCTAGGCGGACTGACTGGTGTCCTGGCGGGCATCTTGTTCGCTCCCAAGTCCGGTAAAGAGCTCAGGGGGTCCATCAGTTCCCGGGCGGGCGAGGCCCGGGAGCGGGGTCTCGAGACTTACTTGGATGCTCAGGAGCGTATGCAGGAGCGCGTCGCGGAGGCCCGCGAACGGCCCCCCTGGCCCGCCGGGACCGATCTCGGGAAGGAGGAGGCCGTCGATTCCCTCCCGAAGCTTGGACCGGCCGCGCCGGAGCCCGGATTCGAGCCGCTTGTTGACCCGGCGCTCGTCGAGCCACCGCTCGCTGGAGCGCCGGAGGAGCCGCCGCCCTTGCGCGACGTCTCGCACGGCGCAACGCAGCCGGTCTCCTCGCCGGCGGAGAACACGGAGGAGATGCGGCGTAGGATCCAGGAGACCCGCTCACGCCTGCGAGCCCGGTTGGAAGGCTCCAGGAGGGATTCGGATGAGTAGTAGGCTGGTGGTATGAGGATGCGTCCCATGCCCTTCGTCCCTTCCGTCGAGGAGATTCGTACAGACGAGGTCGGCGAGATAGCGGAGTTGGAGAAGGTAATCTCCTACTGGACCGGGGGCACCTACGGGGCCGGGGAGTGGTTCGGCGAGATCGAGGAGTCCTGGGGGACAGCGGGATTCATGGTGCGCCAGGGAGAGGAGATCTCAGGGTTCGTGGTCTACGGGCCGCAGGCGTACCTTCCCCGCGCCGGGCGGTACCCTGTGGGACCCTTGGGGGAGGATGCCGCGCTCCTGGCCTACGTGGAGGGCGACGCGCGCACCCGCCGTCGCCTCCTGGTGCGCTCCATGCGGGACCTCAGGCTCCGCGGCTTCGGCGGGGTCGAGGCGATAGCCAGCGACCTCGGGCTGCCACGGCACGTCCCGACGCGGTTCCTCTCGGAGAGCGGCTGGAAGCCGGTGAGGCGGAGCGCGGGCTACCCCTACACGCTGATGCGGGCGGACTTCGGGAGCGTCGTGGAGGTCGGGGAGCTTGCCCGCGGCCTGATGGGCAGGGTAAAGCTGCCGGTCCTAAAGGCGCCGGGCGCACCGGCGCTCGTGCGCGTCAGGGCGCAAGAACGGCGGTCTTGACGGCCGGGGCGACTCCCGGGGCAGCCGCGCTGAACTGTAGAACTTCCCGGGCTCGCGGGGCGGCACCCGGGGGCCTGGTCTTCGTGGGGAGCGATGGGGAGAGGTCTAGCTCGAACTCCACGGTGGTCGCCTCCCCGGGCGTGAGCGTCTCCGACACCTCCCGGTAGTTATGCTGGCGGGACCGGGTAGTATCCGCCGGGAAGACTTCCAGCTCGAGCTCCACACCGGCGAGGTCCTCGTCTCCCCTGTTGACGACATCCACGGTGAGCCTCTGTCCGGGAGCTCTCTCGAGCCCCACCAGCCGCTCCTCCGGGAGGTCGAGCACCAGCGCAGGTGACGAAGAAGATCCGGCGCCAGCTCGCTCGGCCGGGGGGATAGGGGAGCTCGTCTCCGAAGAGCTGCCGAGGCTGGCGAGCAGCAGGAACGCGCCGGCTGTCGCCAGAAAGGCCGCTACTCCACCCAACGCCCACAGAAAGACGCCCCTCATTCCGTGTCCCCGGAAGCTCTGATCGGTACCTGGTAGAGGTTGTAGAAGGCCGACGAGAGCTCCTCCGCCGGGACGTCGTAGACTGCTGGACCGGAGAGTGCCTCGCGGGCGACCAGGATCACCGTCCCTCCGTCCGGGGACCAGGCGAGGTCACGGGGGTCGGTCTTTATCTCCATGTCCTCGTTGGTCGTGGCGACATCCAGGGTGCCGGAGTCGAGATTTAGTACGTACAGGTTGGTCGGGGAGCTGGGGTTTCTGCGTCCGATCACCGCCAGGCGGTCCCTATCCGGGGAGACGCTCGCGCTCGCGGCCACGAAGCCCTCACCGACCGCGCTCACTGGCTCAGGCTTCTCCGAGCCAGGCACCGTCCGGTACAGGGCGTAAGGGCCCGGCTCCGCGCCGCTAGCCGCGTCGCCGGCCACGAAGTAGGCCCCGTGTGGCGTCCACTGGGGCGCGCCGAGGACCTCCATCCCCTCCGGGAGGCGCGCCGCGAGGCTCGTCCGGCCATCCGAGAAGCGATAGACCTGTATCTCGAACTGTCCGGCGCTACCTCCTCCGTGGTCGCGCAGCACCGCAAGCATCGCCTGGCTCCCATCCGGCGAGACCGAGAGACCGGTGACACGACCCTCTATACCCCTCAGGTAGAACTTCATCGGCGTCTCCGAACCCTCGAGAAGCATCAGTCGGCTCTCGGTCTGCTCCTCCACGGCCCCTCTTGCGGACGGTACCTCCGCCGCGACCACGAGCCCGCCGTCCGGGAGCGCCCCCGCCGCCCCGACCCTTTCGACGAGCTCCCGGTCGTCCGTCGAAGTGTCTTCCCCGCTCACGGCGAAGAGGGATCTCGAGACGGCCGACTCTGCCCTCTGGTCCTCCTCCTTCACGCCCAGAGTCGCCAGAGTGCCATCAGGGAGCCATTCGGCGTGCTCGGCGCGGAGGTCCTCCCCGGTGCTGAGGCTCGGGTCTTGGGAGTAGAGAGCTTTCTCGGCTACGCGGCCGTCGAGGACGAACGATATCCTCTCGCCAGAGGGGCTCATGCGTGGCGAGCCCTTGCCCCCGGGGCCGAAGCTCAAGGTGCGCACCCCCGGGCCAAAGCCGGAGTCCGAGGACGAGCCAGCCGAGGCGGGCGGTATGGAGATGACTTCTCGCGTCTCCCCCGGGAGGAGCCCGCAGCCGGAGAGCACCGCGAGGGAGGCCAGCGTCGCCACGAGCCTTGTTCTTCTATAGCGCATATGACGAGGAGGGAGTAGAGCGGGGGAGGGGGGATTTGGGTAGGCGGATCTCGAAGGTAGAGCCCACGCCCACCTCGCTCTCCACGGAGAGGCTGCCGCCGTGCAGTTCGACGATCTGCTTGCTAATGGCGAGTCCAAGTCCGCTGCCACCCGTCGCCCGCGAGCGGTCCTTGTTCACGCGGTAGAACCTGTCGAAGAGGTTAGGGAGGTCCTCTTCGGGGATGCCGACCCCCGTGTCCGTTACCCGCACCGTTACGGAGCTCGGGTCTTCAAGCACCCGGACCTCTACCCTCGCGCCCGGGTCGGAGTACTTGACCGCGTTGTCTAAGAGGTTAATGAGGACCTGGTAGATCTTCCGCGCGTCGCAGAGGCACAGGTGCTGCTCGATGGAGTCCTGGCCCTCCTGGAGATCGCCTCCAACGTAGTAGATCTCGATGCTAAACCTCTTGGCCTTCGCCTCTATACTACCCAGGGCACTCCTTATGACCTCGTCGAGGTCCGTCGGCGTCAGCTCCAGGGAGTATTGCCAGGAGTCCATCTGGGCGAGGGTGAGCAACTCCTCGACCATAGCTCTTATGCGCTTGAGCTCCTGATCGGCGAGCTCCAGGGCCCGGTGCTCCAAAGGGTCCAACCTCTCCCCGGCCCGCTCCAAAAGGCCCACCGCGCTCTGGATGGTCGTGAGCGGCGTGCGCAGCTCGTGTGAGACGTCCGAGACGAAGGCCGTCTTGGCCCTCTCCAACGATCGGTGCTCGGTTATGTCCCGCACAGCGAGTATGGTCCCGCCGCCTGAACCGTTGGTAGAGCCGTGGACCCGCCGGTCTTCTCTTTGGTCGTTCATGCGGGCGGCGTAGGCCCAGTAGGTCGTCTCGCCTCCTACCTCGATCTCCCGGACAGCGGCGCCAGCCGCGGAGGCCTCACGCAGGCAGGTGAGGACGTCGGCGGGCACGTCTAGCTCTGAGATCTTGCGCCCGAAGGAGGACGGCCCTATACCGAGCATCCGGGAGGCGGCCGGGTTCGCCATCGTCACGCGTTCCTCGGGGTCTATGGCGACGACCGCTTCGGGGGAGGCCTCGAGGACCGCCTCCAGGCGCGACTTCTGGTGCTGTATCTCGTCTACGTAATGACGGATCTCCTCGGCCATATAGTTAAAGGCCCGGGCTACTTCGCCAAGCTCGTCGTTGCTCTTGACGGGCACGGACCTGTAGTCGCCGGACGCCACCCGGATGGCGGCGTCTCGGGTCTCGGTGAGGGGGCGTGAGATCTGGCGCGCCAGCACCATGCTCCCCAGCCCGGCCAGGAGCACGCTCGTCCCGATGGCCCCGAGGATACCGTAGCGCAAGAAGGCGAGTGCCTTCTCCAACCCGTCCCCCGGCGAGTTGTAGACGAGGCTACCTTGCACGCTCCCCTCCGCCCCCGAGAGTGGCCAGACTGCCACGAAACGCGGGGAGTTGGAGGTGCCGCCGCCCGTCGAGACGAGCCGGCCCTCTCCACCTGAAGAGCTCGTCCTTGCCTCCTCCAGAACCTCTTCGTCGAGACCGAAACGCTCGTAGGCTTCGCCGGGAGAGACAGGCGTCCCCGACAGGCCGTTCCTGGCGGCCAGAGGCTTCCCGTCCGGTCCCGCGTGAAGCACCTCGAGCCCAGTGGAGTCCGCGACCGAACGGACCAACTCCTCGGCGTAGGCATCGGAGGCGGGGAGGGCGCCGTTCTCGGGGTCGCGCAGGCCCTCCAGAAAGACCCCGGCGCTCGCGTTCGCCGTCCGGGAGCGCTGGATCAGGGAGTTGCGCTCTTCATTGACCAGCCTGTCTTCGGCGAAGTAGTAGAGGACGAGCCCGACCACCAGGCTCGTCGTTGCCGAGATCCCCACGAGCGCCGCGAAGACGCGCGCCCTGAAGGAGGGCGACGGAAGGGGATACTTCCCTTGACCCTTACCCAACTACTCTTAGGCGCTCCGGGTCGCGGTCGCGGACGGTCGGGCCACCCGGTAGCCGATGCTCGGCACGGTCTGGATGAGGCGCGGCTCCCTGGGGTCGTGCTCTACTTTGCCGCGCAGGCGCGAGATGTGTACGTCTATGTAACGGCTCGCAAGGTAATGCGAACCTGTAGAGACGGCCTCGGAGATCTGGGTCCGCGAGAACGCCCGGCCCGGACGCTTCATCAGGAGCGCCAGTATCTTGAACTCGGTCGGTGTGAGCTCCAACGGCTCGCCGTCCCTGGTCACCGTATAACCATCGGGATCCAACTCCAGCGAGCCGATCCTGAGGGCGCCGTCGAGGCTCCTGCCCTCCTGACGCCCGAACCTCCGCAAGATCGCCCGGATGCGCGCCAAAAGCTCCTTGGTATCGAAGGGCTTGGTGATATAGTCGTCCGCCCCGAGCTCCAGGCCGACGACCTTATCCACCGACTGGCCCTTCGCCGTGAGCATCACCACCGGGACGTCGCTCTTCTCCCGGATCTTCTTCAAGACCTCGAAGCCGCTGACCCTGGGCAACATGACGTCCAGGATCACGAGGTCTAGAGCCTCCCGCTCGACCTCCCGCAACGCCTCAGACCCGTCGGCAGCCGTGATGACTCTGTACCCCTCCGACGACAGCACAATAGACATGACCTCTAAGAGCGCCGCGTCGTCGTCTACTAATAAAATCGTCTCTTCCAAAATACTCGTAACCTCCGTTGGAACGCACCAACCCACCGGTGCCCCCGCCCCGCATACTTACATTATACTCTCCTCGTGTCCGGATGATCTTGAAGCTAATACGCTTAGATTTTATAATCACGATGATTTAGATTAGTGTTACCCCCAACAGGAGGAAACGGAATGGGCAAGAGCATCGGTATAGACCTTGGTACCACGAATAGTTGCGTGGCGGTACTTGAGGGTGGCGATCCGACAGTAATTAACAACTCCGAGGGGGAGAGGACGACACCTTCGGTAGTCGCGTTCGACAGGAGGAGCGGGGAGCGGCTCGTCGGGCAGCTCGCTCGCAGGCAGGCTGTGACGAACCCCGAGGGTACGGTCTACTCGGTAAAGCGCTTTATGGGCCGCCGCTTCAAGGACATCGAGAGCGAGGCCGGGCGCGTGGGCTACGGAGTAGTCAGTGGTCCGGGTGGCGAGGTGCAGGTGCGGGTCGGCGACAAGGATTACTCGCCGCCGGAGATCTCCGCGATGACTCTTCAGAAGCTCAAGAGGGACGCAGAGGAGTACCTCGGCGAGGAGGTCACGGAGGCCGTCATCACGGTGCCGGCGTACTTCGAGGACGCCCAGCGCCAGGCGACGAAGGACGCCGGCAAGATCGCCGGTCTCAACGTCAAGCGTATTATCAACGAGCCGACGGCCGCGGCCCTCGCCTACGGTCTCGACAAGGAGCATGAGCAGACCGTCCTGGTCTTCGACCTCGGCGGCGGCACGTTCGACGTCTCCATCCTCGAGCTTGGGGAGGGTGTCTTCGAGGTCAAGGCGACGAGCGGCAACAACCACCTCGGCGGCGACGACTTCGACACCAAGATAGTCGAGTGGCTCGTCGCGGAGTTCAGGAAGGCCGAGGGGATAGACCTCTCGAAGGACAAGATGGCGACCCAGCGCCTCATTGAGGCCGCCGAGAAGGCCAAGAGGGAGCTATCGTCCACGACGAGCACGGCCATAAACTTGCCCTTCATTACCGCCGACGCCAACGGCCCGAAGCACCTTGACCTGACCCTCTCGCGGGCGCAGTTCAACCAGCTAACCGCGGACCTCGTGGAGGCGACTGCCGGCCCGGTCCGGCAGGCGATGAAGGACGCGGGGCTCGGTCAGGGCGACATAGATCAGGTCATCCTCGTGGGCGGGTCCATCCGAATCCCGGCGATCCAGGAGAAGGTTAAGGAGATCACCGGCAAGGACCCGAACCGCTCCATAAACCCGGACGAAGTGGTAGCCATCGGCGCCGCGATCCAGGCCGGCGTGCTCGCGGGCGAGGTCAAGGACGTGCTGCTCCTCGATGTGACGCCGCTTAGCCTCGGTATCGAGACCAAGGGCGGCGTCATGACGAAGCTCATCGAGAGGAATACGACTATACCTACACGTAAGAGTGAGGTGTTTACCACCGCTGACGATAATCAGTCCTCGGTGGAGATCAAGGTGTACCAGGGCGAGCGGGAGATGGCGATGTACAACAAGCTCATCGGCAACTTCCAGCTCGTGGGGATGCCGCCCGCGCCGAGGGGTGTACCTCAGATCGAGGTTACGTTTGATATAGATGCGAATGGCATCGTGAACGTCGGGGCAAAGGACCTCGGGACGGGCAAGGAGCAGCGGATCACGATCACCGCCTCCAGCGGCCTCTCCGACACGGACATTGACCAGATGGTCCGGGATGCGGAGGCGCACGCCGATGAGGATCAGCGCCGCCGTGAGGAGGCCGACGAGCGGAACAACACCGACACCCTGGTCTACTCTGTCGAGCGTTCTCTGAAGGACGTGGATGGCAAGGTGGATGCCGAGAACCGGGCCAGCGTCGAGGATGCTCTCAAGAACGCCAAGGAGGCGCTCGCCGGTGATGACGTCGAGGAGATAAAGCGCCAGCGCGAGGCGCTCCTCGCGGCGTCCCACGTCCTCTCCGAGGCGCTCTATCGGCAGGCTCAGCAGCAGCAGGAGGGCGCCGCCGGGAGCGACAACCCTGACGACGTGGTCGAGGACGCCGAGATCATCGACGAGGAGAACGACGACAAGAGGTAATACCCCCGTAAGAGCGACCGGCTGGGGCCTCGAAGACGCCCCGCCGGTCGTCGGATATATGCAGGAGGTTAGGGAGGCTTTGAGCAGCGAAGAGCGGCACGGTCGGGAGGGGGAATCCCCGCGTGAGGAACCCATAGAGGAGCAGCGGGAGACTGATGACGTCTCCGAGCCGGTGGAGGTAGGAGAGTCCAGGGATCCGGGCGTGGTCCCGGAACCTCCCAGGGAGGAGGACCTCGAAGAGGCGCCGGAAGAGAAGCTGGCAGAGGAGGCACCCCCCGAAGAGGTACTCTCCGAGGAGCCTTTGGAGATCACGCCGGAGGAGGTCTCGATGCTCGCGGACGAGTTGGAGGCGGCTCGCCGGGAGCGGGACGAGTACCTGGACGACATGCGGCGCATGAAGGCCGAGATGGAGAACTCGCGCAAGCGTCTGGAGAGAGAGCGGACCCGCTATGTGCAGGTCGCCTCCGAGAGACTGGTGGGCGAGCTTCTGCCCGTGCTGGACAACCTGGAGCGGGCTCTTGAGGCTCAAGGAGACGTCCGGGAGGGTGTAAGAGCCACACGCGACCAGCTCGTCGCCGTGCTCGCTCGGGAGGGACTCGCCCAGATCCACTCAGACGGCGAGAGCTTCGATCCGGCGGTCCACGAGGCCGTCATGAGCATGCCCTCCGACGAACACGAGGAGGACACCGTAGTCCAGACCCTCGAACCCGGCTACATGCTGAACGACAGAACCATACGTCCAGCCAAGGTTATAGTTTCCAAACAGGTTTAGAGATGAAGACCAGGGACTTTTACAAGGTACTCGGGGTGAGCAAGGGGGCGTCTCAGGAGGAGATCCGTCGCGCCTACAGGAAACTGGCCCGTAAGTATCACCCGGACGCCAACAGGGAGGATGGGGAAGCCGAGGAGCGCTTCAAGGAGGTCCAGCACGCCTACGAGGTCCTCTCCAACCCCCAGAAGAGGCGTGAGTATGACGAAGGCCCCCGCGCCTACTTCGGCGGCGGCTCCGGGACGCCGGGCGGCGCGGGCGGGCGCACAGGCAACTTCTCCGACCTCTCGGACCTGTTCGGTAGCTTCGGAGACGTCTTTACCGGGCAGGGGGGACAGCCCCAGACCGTCCGGGGCGAGGATGTTAGTGTAAACGTAAATCTGAAGTTTAAAGATGCTCTGGAGGGGGTCACGACGCGGGTTTCGGCGCCGGTCGAGGAGGTGTGTGGTCCCTGTCGGGGTACGGGGGCGGCTCCAGGGACGGCGCCGAGGGTATGTCCTGAGTGTTCGGGGCGTGGGGTGAGGGCCCGGGATCAGGGGTTCTTCGCCCTTTCGGGGCCGTGTGGGAGGTGCGGTGGCGAGGGGACGGTCGTAGAGAAACCCTGTCCGGGGTGCGCGGGGAGTGGGCGTCTGCGCAAGAACCGGCAGGTGACCGTCAAGATACCTGCCGGGGCGAAGGACGGGATGAAGATCCGGGTGCCCGGCAGGGGGAGCGACGGGAGGAAGGGGGGGCCACCGGGGGATCTGTTCGTGGTGACACGGGTGGAGAAGCACCCGGTCTTCGAGCGGCGCGGGGACGATTTTCTGGTTGACGTGCCGGTCAGCTTCGTCGAGGCGGCGTTGGGGGCGGAGATCGAGGTCCCCCGTCCCGATGGGGGCACCGTGAAGCTCAAGCTGCCGGCTGGGACGCAGGACGGCAGGCGGTTCAAGGTACGTGGGGCGGGGGCGCCTCGGGCGCGTGGGGGCGGCGAGCCTGGAGACCTCGTGGTGCGGGTGCGTCTCGTCGTGCCCGCGAAGCTCAGCCGGCGGGAGAAGGAGATCCTGGAGGCTCTCGCCGACGAGCGTGACGAGGACGTGCGCGAGGGGTTGTTGCGGGCATCACGTGAGGCCGAGCAGCGGTAAGGGGCCGATATGCGAAAGAGACCGCTCTTCATGATAGGGATCGCGGCGGAGTTGATCGGTGTACATCCGCAGACATTGCGGATGTACGAGCAGAAGGGGCTCTTGCGTCCGCGCAAGAGCATCAAGAACACGCGGCTCTACTCCCAGGAGGACGTAGAGCTCGGGAGGTATATCCAGAAGCTCACCCAGGAGATGGGGATGAACCTCGCCGGGGTCAGAAAAGTTTTAGACCTGGAGAGAAGGATCGAGAGGGTAGAGGACGAGAACCGGAGCCTGCGCGAGGAGCTAGAGAGGCAGAGCGTGGAGCACGGCAAGGCCGTCGAAGAGGTACACCGCAGTTACAAGCGAGAGATAATGCTGTTACCGCGCGGAGAGATCGTGCGGAGCATGAGACGGAGAGGAATCTAAGTGGCCGAGGTCAAGCACTGCTACCGGCATCCCAGGCGAGAGACGCGCGTCTCGTGTGCCACGTGCGAACGGCCCATCTGCACGGAGTGCATGGTACAGACAGACGTTGGTATCAAGTGCCCAGACGATGCCCGTCTGCCCCGCGGCGCCCGGGCGGGTGTGATGAAGCCGAGGCAGGTCGCTCTGACCCTCCTCGCCGGGCTCGGGGTCGCCCTCGTGGGAATACCAATCGTGTACGTAATCTTCAACCTGCCGTTTCAGTGGCTGATCTCCGCCGCCGCCGGCTATGGGGCGGGAACCTTGATCAACCGTGCCGGAGGACGTAACGGCGGACCTCTGGCGATAGCTGTCTCCGTCCTCGCCGCGGCAGTTCCATTCCTCGTGTGGCTCGCGCCGAGCATTCTCGCGGGTACCGTTGGTGCGTTTAGCATCATCCCGATGCTGTTCGCCGCCGTAGCCGCCGGACTGGCGAACCGCCAGAACTAAGGTACGTCCGTGGATCTGAGCAAGCTCTCGCAGGACGCTCGTGAGGCTGTGGACGTGGCACAGGCGGTGGTGCGGCGGGGACGGTCGAATACCCTGGGCACGGAACACCTGCTCCTGGGGCTGCTCGCCCAGCAGGGGGGCGTGGTCCACAAGGTCTTCGCGGAGCTGGCGCTCGACCTCGGGCTCGCGCAGGCGAAGACGAACGATGCGATTAGGCGTGGCGAGGCCCGCTCGCGCGTCTCCGGGAGCGACGCCCCCGTCTACCCGACGCCCCGCGCCAAACGCGCCCTGGAGCTAGCTGGCGAAGAGGCCGCGCGGGCCACCAGCCCGTACGTGGGCACCGAGCATCTACTCCTGGGCCTCCTGCGCGTGGACGAGGGCGCGGCGGCGATCCTGCTGCGCGAGGTCGGCCTCTCGGAGACGGATGCCCGGGCGGCCCTGAGCAGGATGCGGGGCGAGGGCTCCTTTGATACCGACCCCGAGAGCATGCTCGTGAAACACGGCCGCGACATCACCCGGCTCGCTCGCGAAGGAGAGCTCGACCCGGTGGTGGGCCGGGAGGACGAGACGAAGCGAATGCTTCAGATCCTCAGCAGGCGCACCAAGAACAACCCCGCCCTCATCGGCGAGCCCGGCGTCGGCAAGACGGCAATCGTCGAGGGGCTGGCTGAGAAGGTCGCCCACGGCTACGTCCCCGAGGCCCTCAAGGACAAGAGCATAGTCGCGCTCGATCTCGGCTCGCTCGTCGCCGGCACCAAGTTCCGAGGCGAGTTCGAGGAGCGCCTCAAGAAGGTCATAGACGAGGTTAAGGGCTCCTTCGGCAAGGTCATCCTCTTCGTGGACGAGTTGCACAACATAGCAGGAGCCGGGGCCGCCGAGGGGGCGATGGACGCCGGTGAGATCCTCAAGCCCGCTCTCGCCCGCGGAGAGGTGCAGGTGATCGGCGCGACCACCATCGAGGAGTACCGGCGTTACATCGAGCCCGACGCCGCCCTCGAACGACGCTTCCAGCCCATCCTCGTCGACGAGCCTACCGAAGAGGAGACGGTCGAGATCTTGAGGGGACTCAGGGACAAGTACGAGGCGCACCACGGCGTGGAGGTCTCCGACGAGGCCCTCACCGCCGCCGCCCAACTCTCCCACCGCTACGTCGCCGACCGCTTCCTGCCGGACAAGGCCGTGGACCTGCTAGACGAGGCAGCGAGCCAGTTGCGCATAGAGACGACGATGATGCCCGACAACCTCCGCGAGAAGGAACTCCGCTTGCAGGAGCTTACCCGCGAGGGCGCCGCGGCCGTGGAGGAACGCGACTACGAGCGCGCCGCTACCTTGCGCGACGAGGCCGACGTCTTGCAGGCAGAGTACGGGGAGGCCCGCGACCGCTGGCTGGAGGAGAGCGGGGTGAAGAGCGCCGTGGTCGGCCGGGAGGAGATAGCGCGGGTCGTGAGCGCCCGCACCGGCATCCCGGTCGGCCGGATGCTCAAGGACGAGGCCGAGCGTCTGCTCTCGATGGAGGCCGCGCTGCACAGGCGCGTGATCGGCCAGGACGCCGCCGTCGTCGCCGTCTCGGAGGCCGTTCGCAAGGCGCGGGCTGGCCTCGCGAACCCGAATCGTCCCATTGGTAGCTTCATCTTCCTGGGACCCACTGGGGTGGGGAAGACCGAGCTGGCGCGTGCCCTGGCCGGGTACCTCTTCGACGACGAGGACGCCATGATCCGTCTGGACATGTCCGAGTACATGGAGCGCCACGCCGCGAGCCGGCTCGTGGGCGCGCCGCCCGGCTACGTCGGCTACGAGGAGGGCGGCCAACTCACCGAGGCGGTCCGCCGCCGCCCCTACTCAGTCGTGCTCCTCGACGAGATCGAGAAAGCCCACCCGGACGTCTTCAACATGCTCCTCCAGCTCCTTGAGGACGGCCGCCTCACAGATAACAAGGGCCGCACGGTCTCCTTCGACAACGCCGTCGTTATCATGACCTCGAACGCCGGCGCCCACCTCATCCCCACACCTGAAGAGAAGCGCGAGCCGGGCCATAGCCAGGAGGAGGTGCAGGAGCGGCTCCTCCTGGAGCTCGGTGTCTACTTCCGCCCCGAGTTCCTCAACCGGGTAGATGAGATCCTGGTCTTCCATCCTCTCGGCGACAAAGAGCTTGCCGAGATAGCCACCCTCCTCCTCGAAGACCTCCGCGAAATCGCCGCAAGGCAGGAGATACACCTGTCCTTCTCCAACGCCGTCGCGAGGCGCATAGCCCTCGAAGGCCGCGACTCGCCCTTCGGTGCCCGCCCCCTGCGCCGCGCCGTGGGTAAGCTAATAGAGTCACCTCTGAGCAAGGAGATCATCGCCGGCCACATAGAGCGCGGCGACTCCGTCCGCACAGACGTAAACTCCGAAGGACGCATCCTCTTCGAGCCCGCCGAACTGCCCGTGGAACCTGCCCTGCCTCCGCCCCCGGCCGCGTTCCCACACCCCTGAGATTGTACCTCGATTCCCGGTTGAATCTCGGATATTCGAGAATACTTGGTGCCTCTTTCATCACCGATTCCCCTTACATAAGCCTCGCAAGGCACGAGCGTGGGGCTCCAAACACCTAACTTAACCCGTAGATAAATGCGAACTTGACCCGAAGGTCAAATTATACCTGAGGATGAGGTTAAGCTCTAAAAAATACTTTCAGAAAGCCTAGCGTAGCCTCAAGAGCCATGCTAGGGTTGACAAACATGAGAGAGGACATGGAGTACATCAGCGGAGTATTGGACGATATGGAGGCGATAGTCGAGGACGCCTCTGGGGTACCGATGCGTAAGGGGCGGGCCATGGTCGACCGGGCCGACCTGCTCACGATGTTGGATGAGCTTCGCGGTGCTCTACCGCGGGAGCTATCAGAGGCGGAGGCGATCCGACGAGAGTGTGCGGCCGTTGTGGCTGCTGCCGAGGAGGAGGCGCGCAGGATCGTCGAAAACGCGCACGAGCGGGCCGAGGCCAAGGTGTTGGATACGGAACTTTACAGGCGCTCACAGCGGCGCGCGGCCGAGGGCGTGGAGCGTGCGGAGCGGTACGCCCGGGAGATAAGAGGAGGCTCTGAGGTATACCAGAACCGGGTGTTGGGACAGCTCGAGAGCTGGTTCCAGGACTCGCTGATCTCGGTCGGAGAGTCAAGGCAGGAGTTGGGAAGTTCGCCGGTGCGCCGGTCCCCGTCTACTGCTACCGAACCACCACCGCCGGAGGCCGAGGAGAACGGCCAGGGTTGGAGGGCCAGCTCGGCCTAATAGAGATCTTCGCGGCTATGCTTCTCTACGCGCGCATTCTGCGGCTCCCTCTCTCGACCCTTCCGTTCCTAGCTGTCAGTGGTTGGATACCAGCAAGCTTCTTCCGAACCCGTGGCAGCTCTGGACGTCAGCGGCGATGGTCAGGGTGGCTTGTCCCTAACACCGCTTTCGTCCACGTGGGAGGCTGAGATCAGGTTCGCCGTAGCTTGTCTTGTCATCACGACGCGCTTACCGGAAGGAGCGCATCGCGGTTCGTGAAAAATTTTCGGCGCTATCTTTTTCGTGGATGTGCCTGTCCGGTCTGTGTTTGTGAAGTACATTGCGGAAGAGTAATGGGCAACGGCTGAGGCTTCTTTGTGCGGCACCGTCCAACGTGAGCGTGCAGAAGACGGAGCGCGAAGACTTCCGCGCATTTCTTCTCGCGGCAGTTGGAGGCTTCGTACGCCCTGTTGGATGCTGCGTAGGCGCCCACACTGGTACTGCGACCCGGATGAGGCCGAGGTTCAGCCAGCCCGATCGCTCCGGTGCAATATGTGCATCTCTCAAGGGACTGGCGGAAGAAGAGTTAGCGCTAGCGGGCCAAGACATCTCGATGCCGATGCTTGGTCGATCACCTCAAGGAGAACGCTAACAACCGTTCTAATAGCGGCTGAGGCTCTGCTAACAACCGGGGGCTACCGGGGGGACGTTCTGGAGAGCAGGGCGTCGAGGTGTCGGAGCGTCTCGTCGAGGTCGGTGATGAGCCTGCCGGCGGCCTCCCTGGCATCGTCGCCGCTCTCTATGGAGATGCGTACTACTCGTGGCCGGAGGGCTGAAACCTTCTCGAAGGCGTCGGAGAGCTGCGCGTCCATGGTACGTAGCTCTCTCTCCTCTTCCTGCTCTGGGGGGATGTTGTTTGCCTCGCGGCGCGGATCGCCCGGGTTGGTCTCTGGGGTGCGGACGGTAGCGGATACTTGCTCCCGCTTTTCGGAGACGTCTACGATGCGTTCGAGGAGGAGATCCAGCTTAGGCGGCACGTCCTGGAGCAGCCCTCTTGTGGCTTCGCCCGAGTTCTCGATGGCGACCAGTGCCCGATCTCGGGCTGTGAGAGCGGCCTCTACCTTGTGACGGGTCTCCCCAATTGGCAGCCTGCGGGCGCGTTGTTCGGGGGAGGCTTTCTCCCTTCCGGAGAGGACGGGCGCCGTTACCGAGAGGCTGTCGCGGCCTCCGCGGATGCGTCTCTTGAAGAGCGGGGAGCTGGCGGCCAGGTAGACGAGGGCGAGGTAGGTGACGAGGGTGAGGGGGAGGACCCACCATATCAAGGACATTGCGAAGAAGGCGATCCCGACCGCCGCCACGAGCAGGTGCATCGGACGGAGGAGAGCGGCCCGTGTCACCCGCCGCTGCTCCTCGGGCGAGAGTTGCTCCTGAACGGGCGGATCAGGGCCCGGCATCGCTTCCCGTGCCGTTTTCGAGGAGGGTCAGGCGTACCCGGCCACCTACCTTTAGGAGGAGGGCTTGGGTTGCGTTGCCGTTGTTCACGGAGAGGCTGAGGCGCTGATGAGAGTCCGGGACGAGGACGAGGTCCCCAACCTTCGAGTGACCGAAGGTCGAGACGTAGCGGACCGGCATCTCGCCCTCGCCGGCCTCCACCAGAAGCTGCGCGTCGAACTTGAAGCCGGCCTCTTCCACCGCCGCCGAGAGCCGGGCGTTGCCGTAGCGATCCACCCCTATTATGGTCGCCACGATAGTGCCCGGCCCCTCCTTACGCGCGCCGGGCGGCTCCATATGCACGAGCGAGGTCGGGTCTACCGCCTCCCCGAGCTGTCTTAGGTCCAGCCCCGACGCGAGGTGTGCCGCCGCCGGAGAGAAGATGTCGCGGCCGTGGAAGGTGTGCGAGACGGGCCGGAGATGGTAGTCGGCATTCGTCAACCCTACCGCATCCGAGATACCGCCCAAAGCCTCGGCGGCGGGCGTCAGGAGCCCGTTGTCAGGACCGACGAGGAGGGCTCCGCTCGCAGTCTTCAGAGCTAAAGCTCGCCGCTCGGTACCGACGCCAGGGTCTACGACGGCCAGATAGATTATCTTCTCGGGCATGTAGCGCGTGGCGTGTTCCAGGATCTCCGCCCCCGCCTCCACCCCGAAGCCGGGCACCTCGTGCGTAAGGTCTACAACCGTCGCTTCCGGCGCGATGCGAAGCATTACACCTTTGCACAGCCCGACGAAATCGTCGCCGAGCCCGAAGTCCGAGAGAAAGCAGATGGGTCTCATACCTCCAGTATAGAGCTCGGTGGCCTCTGGGACATGCCAGGAAATCCTCGTCGTGGTGTCGGAGAGATTGAGAGTGCGCTGGCGCGGTCTACAGGAGGCGTGCTCTGGTAAGAACGGTGGACCTAGAGCGCCTGAAGAGGCTCGCCGGGCGCGCTGCCACGGAAGATCTCTGGTTTCTACCGGGCCGCGCCGAAGCACAGCGATTGGACCATCAGGCGGAAGTCCTGCGGACGGCTGGCGACCTTGAGGGCCTCCTGGTAGTTGATGCGATCTTCTTCTATCAGCTTCAAGAGGGCCTGGTCAAAGGTCTGCATCCCATAGTACTCACCCTCGGTGATGGCCGTGCGGATCCGGCCGGCCTGTTCGGGGACCAGGATGAAGTCCTTTATGCGGTCGGTAGTAATCATGGTCTCCAGGCCGTGGCTCTTCCCTCGCCGTCATTGGTCTGTACAAGGCGTTGCCCGACGATGCCCTTGAGCGTACCGGTGAGCATGGTCCGAACCTGCCCCCGCTCGTGTGGTGGGAAGAGGTCGATCATACGGTTTATAGTCTCCGTGGCGAGGATGATGCCGAGCTTCTCACGCGCCTGCCTGTCTATGACCTCCGGTAGGTTGAGGTACTCGAGCTTCGGCACCCCGAATGGGATGAAGCAACCACGATGGAGACCGACCCCCGCTGCCAGAGCGCGTTGACCCTGAAACGGCCCACGTCCTGTACGGTGTAGGGGAAGTCCGCCTCCCCCCACTCCTCAACGAGCTCCTCCAGAATGATACCCTCGAGCATGTCCTCGGCGCCTCACCGGGCGCAGAATCTCGTAACCTTCAGAAGGCCATGCACCCGGATCGCCGGCGATGCACCCACCTTTAATGCAGATCGCTACTCCCAATCTGGACCAGCTACTCACCAACTCGTCGATCTTGGTCTGCCGTAGCACCGAAATCACCTTCGTACGCTCGAATCGCTTACCCTACTAGCGTTTATCGACCAAAGACGGTTGTTCTTTAGCCTTCTCCAGCGCACCCAACCTCCTCATTTGTGAATCTTCACCTTAAACTTACCTAACCCTCAACTCATAGGTTATGTAATCTGCGTTGCACATTTTCGTTCTGGTTCAAACTCAAGATATGGTGCAGGGGTAGTGGGGAGAGGCGGCATATCGTATGCGCTTCTTTAGAAAACGGGTTTTTGGCTTAGGTATACGGATTGTGAGGGGTTGCACGGGTCGGGAACTGGTGCTAATTTCGAGGTTGGGTAGATCTCGTGGAGACCCGGGGCTCGGTTTGAAGTCTGGGTTCAAGCACGAGATCTGCTAGGGCCTCACCTCTCGGGAGGGGGGTGGTGAGGCCCCCGAGAGCGGACCTTCAGGGGAGGGAGGGACCGCTATCCGTTGGGGGCGTTTCCACCGGTTGGTGAGCGCCCCCTTCTAGCTACCAAAGGGTGCGGGGGCACGGCCGGACGTTTGGGCTCTTCTGGTGCGCTCTGTAGCGCGGCGGCGCGAGTATCGCGGGGAACTGGGCTGCTTCTAGAGAAAGATCGGGGCGGAGGTGCTGGCGTAGGCGGTGAGCCAGTGGAGGTCTTCCTGGGTGAATTGTTCGGTTGAGTCGCGGGTGGCGTAGACGACGCCGACCGGGTGGTCGCCTTCGAGGACGGGGACTGCCAGGGAGCTGGTCCAGCGGGCGTTGGTGCGGGACTGCGGGAGGCGTCTGGGGCCGGTCACCACGAGGGTGGGTTGGAAGGTGTTGAGCACGAACTCGACGGCACTTTTATCGGTGGTGGCGAACGGACGCGGCGGCGCCGTCCCCGAGGAGGACCGGGTTACGAGGGAGAGGTCCCCGGCGCGGATGAGGCCGATCCAGTCCGCCTTCAGCTCCTTGCGCGCCTTCTCAGCGATCTCGTGGGGCGGGGATTTGGGGTCCAGGCCCTTCGGGGTGGAGGGGCGGAAGACGAAGCGGGAGCTCAGGATAAAGTTCGCGCTCGTCCCGGCGACTACCCCCAGGAAGGCGGCGATCACGTAGTAGGGGAAGTCGGGGCTGACGTATTTGATCAGGGGGTAGTAAACCGCGAAGTTGGTGCCGAGCGCGAGGATCGCCACCGGATACGCGAGCGCCCCGCGCAGGAGGAAGTGGATCCTGCTGGAGTGCCTTACGTCGCGCCAAGTGAAGGCGTTGTTGAGCAGGAAATTACTCAAGACGCTCAACCCAACCGCTACCATCCACGCCACCGTCGGGTTCGCCTCGAAGTACTCGACGAGGGTTATGAGGGCGAACATGTTGACCAGCACCCCCGATGCGCCGACGAGGGCGAACTTCCAGAAGCGACCCGCCGAGGGGACGTACCAGAAGAGGCTTGCTATGTGGGCCAGGTACCCGAGTCCCTGGTCTACGTTCGCCTTCGAGACGCCCGCGTGGCGAGCCCGGAAGCTCAGCGGCACCTCGACGACCGAGAGCTCGGGGGCGCAGACCAGGATCTCCAGCAGTATCTTGAACCCGGTCGGGCGGAACTGGATGCCGGAGATGGCCTTGTTCCTTACCAGGAAGAAGCCGGCTAAAGGGTCGCTCGTCTTCCTCGCCTCCTTGAAGAGGATGCGGGCGAGGTTCTTGGTGCCGACGGAGACGGCGCGCCGCATCGGTCCAGAGAGGCCAGCGTAGCTGCCGCCCTTCGCGTAGCGGCTCGCCACCACCACGTCCGCCCCCGAGGATTTTGCCTCCTCCAGCATCTCGCGCACCTTGCCGGGAGGGTGCTGGAGGTCGGCGTCCATCACGCAGGTGTACTCGCTCTCGTCGACGATGGTGTCCAGGCCCGCCGTCACGGCCGTCGAGAGACCGCCCTCCTGCTCGGCCCCCTCGCGGTGGATCAGGACGATACGCCCGTCCTCTTCGCCCAACGAACGGATCACCTCCGGCGTCTCGTCGTCGGAGTCGTCCACGAAGACCACACGGTAGTCCACCCCGTAGAGGGCTTCTCTTAGCTCATCCACCAGGCGGGGGACGTTGCCGGCCTCGTTACGCGTCGGGATGATCAGGGTAAGGAGCGTCCTGGTCCGGGCGCCCACCGGGATTCTCTGCTCCGGTCTCATAATGCGCTAGGCTAGCATAACCGGTGAGAAGGCCCAAAACTTGAGTAACGACGGGTAAACTTGCCGGGATAGAACGAAGGCTCTCGAAGAGGAGTACAGCCGCATGGCAGACAAAGAACGGGTACACGCAACGATCTCTGGCCGCGTGCAGGGCGTATCCTTCCGCGATGCGACGCGTCAGGAGGCCGAAAAGCTCGGCCTCGCGGGCTGGGTCCGCAACACCGGAGACGGCAACGTGGAGGCGGTCTTCGAGGGCGACCCCGACACGGTGAACCAGATGGTCGAGTGGTGCAAGAGCGGCCCGTCGAGCGCCGACGTCGAGGACGTCTCCACCGAGAAGGAGGCCCCCTCGGGCGACCTCTCGGGCTTCGAGGTCCGTTGAACGAGGCCCCAAAGAACGGGGTACCGGGCGACCTCGAAAGCCTCCTCGATGACTCGGGGGCCGAGGTCTCCTTCGTCCGTCCCATAGACTATGGGACCCAGTACCGCGTGACCCGCGGCTCCGACACCGTACCGTTGAACGTCTACCGCACGGGGAAAGTGTCGACCGGAGGTAAATCTTCAGTCTTGAAGACGCTGATCGAGGACTGGCGGCTGGCGCGGGGAGGGGCGGCTCGCGGACGGGCGGGAGGTGTGCGTACCGGAGATCGCCCAGCCCTCGACGGCACGCCCAGGCTCGGGATCGACGAGTCGGGCAAGGGGGACTACTTCGGTCCGCTGGTCGTCGCCGGGGTGCGAGTCCTGGATCGAGAAGCCGCGCGGAAGCTGCAAGAGATCGGGGTACGAGACTCGAAGGACCTCAGCACTAGCCAGGCGAAGCTGATGGCGGAGAGCATCGAGAGAGAGCTAGGGTCAGGAAACGTACGCGTCTTCTCGCTCCCGCCACGCGAGTACGAGAAGCGGCGAAGCGCGGCCGGCAACGTCAACAAGCTGCTCGGGGAGGTAGACGCGGGAATCATAAGCGAACTTAAAGGTGAGGTTGAGGTTGTGGTTGTCGACGAGTATGCCGGTGCCGCCAGGTCTTATCTGGAGCCTTTCGTGCCGGAGGGGGTGCGGCTGGAGGTGAGGACGCGGGCAGAGGACGATGCCGCGGTGGCGGCGGCCTCCATCCTGGCGCGGGGGCGGCAGTTGGAGGAGATGGACCGGCTCTCCGGGTTGGTTGGGTTCGAGTTGCCCCGGGGGGCGACACACGTAATCGGGGCGGGACGGCGAGTCCATGCGGAGCGGGGGATGGAGGGGCTGAAGGATGTGGCGAAGGTAAGCTTTGCTACGACGAAACGGATAGTGGGGTAGGGAGCTTGCGTGATTGATCTTCGTAGCGACACGGTGACCCGGCCGACGGAGGCGATGCGCCGGGCGATGGCCGGGGCGCCTGTTGGGGACGACGTATTTGGGGAGGACCCGACGGTAAATCGGCTGGAGGAGTACGTAGCGGAGCTCCTGGGCAAGGAGGCGGCGATCTACTGTCCGTCGGGGACGATGACAAATCAGATCGGGCTGTACCTTGGCACGAACCGGGGGGACGAGGTGATCCTGCACGAGGCCGCCCACATCTTCAACTACGAAGCCGGCGCCCCCGCCCTCCTCTCCGGCGTTCAGGTGAGGCCCCTCTCCGGCGAGAGAGGCGTCGTGAGCCCGGAGGCCCTCAGAGCCGCCGTCCGTCCCGAGAACGTTCACTTCCCCCGTCCAAAGCTCCTGTGCCTGGAGAACACTCACAACGTCGCGGGGGGTAGGATCCTCCCGCTGGAGGGCTTCGCCGCCGTCGCCGCCGAGGCGCGGACCCTCGGCCTCAAGGTGCATCTCGACGGGGCGCGGCTCTTTAACGCCGCGGTTGCGACCAGCACCCCTGCACGCGAGTGGTGCGAGCACGCCGACACGGTCTCCGTCTGCTCCTCCAAGGGCCTCGGCGCGCCCGTGGGCTCCCTGCTCGCCGGGGACGAAGAGACGATCCGGGAGGCCAGACGCGCCCGCAAGGCGTTCGGCGGCGGAATGCGCCAGGCGGGGGTAATAGCCGCCGCCTCCCTCTACGCCTTCGAGCATCACATCGAGAGGCTCGCCGAGGACCACGAGCGCGCAAAGAAGCTCGCCGCCGGCCTCGATCGAGCCGGTTATCGGGTAGAGGAGCCCGAGACGAACATCGTCCTCGTCGAGGTAAGAGAGGCGGAGGAGTTCCTGCGAGCGCTCGCCCGCGAAGGCGTGCTCGCCACCCCCCGGAGCGAGAGCACCATCCGTCTCGTCACCCACCTCGACGTCGGCGATGGAGAGATAGACGCCGTGGTGGAGGCAGCCTCCAGGCTCAACTCCGCCGCTCTCGAACGTTGACGCCGGAGTACCGGATAGAGGGCCCCGCCGCCCCTGACGAGCTCGTCGAACCCCTCGCATTTATCGAAGAGTTTTTGAGGGAAGGCGAGTTCGTGCCCTCTTCGTTCGCCGGGCTTCTCGCGCGGGCCGTCGAGAGGGGGGACATGGAGGTGCTCGTGGCTCGATCGGAGGGGCGCGTCGTCGGGGTGGCCGTGCTCGCCTTCCGGATCAACATCTCCGCCAGCGGCCTCTTTGCCAGCATCGAAGACCTCTACGTGAGGCCGGAGGCGAGGCGACAGGGTGTTGGGAGGGCGCTGATCGAGGCGGTAGGGGAGCGGTGCAGAGCACGCGGCGTCTCTTACGTCGAGGTCCAGACCGATAACGTGGCGGCGGCGTTCTACGAGGCTGCGGGCTTCGAGCCCGAGGAGGGCGTGCGAGTGCTCTCTGCCTCATACGAGCTGTGAACAGCCCGATTGTGTTGTAAAGGGGAAGCGGCGCAGCCCGTCAGGACGGAGCGGGACATAGCGCCCTCAGTCGTCTGTCTCATCCTCGAAGAGCGCGAACGACGCGCCCTGGGGATCTCGTAAGACCGCGACCCGGCCTGCCGGAACTTCAAACGGTCAGCACCTCGCCGTCCAGCCCCCGTACCTTCGCGGCGACGCCGTCGCACGAAGAGACCGTGAAGTAGGCGAGCCAGTAAGGCGGCGCGCCGTCGCGCTGCTCCGCCGTCGGCATGTTGCCCTCGTTTTGAGAACCGGCGTTCTTGGTGTTTACGTAGACCAGCTTGCCGTCCGCCTCTATAAGCTCCGCCTCCCAGCCGAACAACTCGCTGTAGAAGATCCTGGCACCCGCTGGATCGGTCGTTGCCACGTCGACAGAAGGTCCCCGGCGCGTAACGTTCTCTCTTGCTCATCCGTTCCTCCTTCCGACCGGCCAAGAGACCATGCCGCAAGTCTACGAGGATATTCCTGGTTCTCGAGTAGAAAGACCGTGGCCGAGAAGCGCCGCATACTCGTTGAGGGTCAGGGATTGAACGGCGAGGCGAGCACGCTTTGACCACGCCTCTTGCCGAACACCTGTGTAACTGGCTGCCCTAAAATTCCTTCACTTCGTATACCGAAACTTCGTGGAAGCCCAGCCGCTCGTAGAACTTGCGGGCGCGGAGGTTGCCGGCGGCGACTTGTAAGGAGACGCCGTTGGCGCCTTTCTCGTGGGCCCACTTGTTGCACTCTTCGACGAGGGCGCGGCCTATGCCGAGGCTGCGGTGGGCGGGAACGACGTAGATGTCTTCGACGGCGGCCCAGGTCTTGGGTTTGAAAGCGGGAGAGCCCTCGCGCAGCTCGCCGGAGAGGAAGCCAATGACCTCGCCGTCGATCTCGGCGACGAAGAGGCAGGAGTGGGAGCTGCCGGAGAGGTCGGCGAGGAAGCGGCGCATGACCTTCTCGGCGTTGGGAGCGGTGGTGTATACGGGGTCGTAGAGGGTGTGCTCCTCGGCGCTCCGTACCCATAGCCGAGCCGCCTCGGTGGCGTCGTTGCGCCTGCCGGGACGGACGGTGAAGCCGGTACCGCCCGGGGCGCCCTTTTCGGTTCGTCTCTCCATGCCCGAATCGTAGCGGATATGCCGCTGCTCGTGGTGGAGACGGCCGGAAGACCCGACCAACACGGGGATCGGTCGTCGTCCCTACCGGCGACCGGACGCCGGAGGGCCGGGAGAGCAAGTAGAGTATGTCGTACACACGATGGCGACAATGAAGAGGAGAACGATGAGGGCGGAGTGGATCCTGGTGTTGGTGGCTCTGGTGGCGGGGACGGCGGTGCCGGTGCAGTTCGCGGTCAACGCCCAGTTGCGCGGGGCGGTCGGCGGGCCTATAACGGCGGCGGCCCTCTCGTTCTTCGTCGGGACTATAGCGCTCCTCGTGGCCGTCCTCGTGGCGCGCGAGGGGACGCCGACCCTCGCCGGCCTCTCCGGGGCGCCGTGGTGGGCGTGGGCCGGGGGCTTTCTCGGGGCGTTCTACGTGGCCGCCTCCATCATTCTGACCCCGCGCCTCGGGGCGGTGACCACCATAGGATTCATCATCTCGGGACAGGTGCTCGCCTCCATCATCCTCGATCAGTTCGGTCTGCTCAACCTGCCTGTCCACCCCATTACTCTCCCGAGGCTCGGCGGCGCCGTCCTCGTCGTCACAGGTGCTATTATCGTGCTACGCTCCTGACCACAACCCGTTGTGGCTTTCGGATTTCGCCCTTTCCTTTCCGCCCCCGACGGATTACATTAAAGCCGTGTAGTTTGCGGAGATCGGAGGATCGCTAGAGTAAAGACACGGTACGGTCGATAAAGGGCTTGTAGACAAGTGGGACCTGCAAGAGGTCGGCAAGAAGGAGCGAAACACAAAGCGCCAGGACTCCCCGAGCCCACCGGGCGGAGGGAGTTGACGAGGCAGACGTTCATCGAGTTATTCGGCGGGTGCGTCTCGGCAGACGGGCGGTCGATAGGGCGGCGACAAATTCCGGCGGCGACGCCGGGGACAAAGCGCCTCCCACGCCCGGGTAATACCATTGCTTCTCTTTGCCTCCTTCGGGTTCCCCGGAAACATTGTTGCTTCGGGCTGTGTACCGGGGCGCGTAGAGGAGGCGTATATGTGCGGGATCGTCGGTTACGTTGGCAAGGAGCGGTGCGTCGAGGTCTTGCTCGACGGTCTGAAGAACCTGGAGTACCGGGGCTACGACTCGGCGGGCCTCGCCCTGGCGCTGCCGGAGACGGGCCGCATCGAGACGGCTAAAGAGGTAGGCCCGCTAGCCAACCTCACCAGCGTCATGGGCCGGAGGGACGGAGACTTCTTCAAGGTGCGGGCAGGGGTAGGGCATACTCGTTGGGCGACGCACGGGCGGCCGAGCGAGGCTAACGCACATCCCCATACGGGCGGCGGCGACCCGCTTGGGCCCGAGGTCGCGGTGGTACACAACGGCATCATCGAGAACCACGTGGAGCTGCGGGAGGAGCTAA
Organism: uncultured Rubrobacteraceae bacterium; assembly: GCA_902806075.1. Taxonomy (GTDB): domain Bacteria; phylum Actinomycetota; class Rubrobacteria; order Rubrobacterales; family Rubrobacteraceae; genus Rubrobacter_F. The sequence continues at coordinate 2,464 of CADCVG010000035.1, read as the reverse complement.
AGGGGCGCGGCCGCGAGTTCCGTTCGGAGACGGACACGGAGGTCATCGCGCACCTCCTGGCCGAGAGGGTGGCGGCCGGGGAGGCGTTGAAAGAGGCGTTAGCGGGGACGTTGAAGCGGCTGGAGGGATCGTTCGCGGTCGCGGCGATGAGCGCTACGGAGCCGGAGACCATCGTCGCGGCGCGGCACCAGAGCCCGCTGGTCGTGGGGCTCGGGGAGGGGGAGAACTTCCTGGCGAGCGCGGTGCAGGCCCTGCTCGGCAATACGAGACGGTTCCTCTTCGTGGAGAACGGGGAGATCGTGACACTCACCGACTCCTCGGTCGAGATACAGACCCTCTACGGCCAGCCCGTCGAGCGGGAGACCTTCGAGGTCGACTGGAGTGCCGAGGCTATAGAGCTCGGAGGCTACGAGGACTTCATGCTAAAGGAGATCCACGAACAACCCGCCGCCCTTCAGGCTACCCTCGCCGGCCGTCTCGACGCCGGCGGCGCCGTGGACCTCTCCGAACTAAACTTCGACCTTTCGGGGATAGAGCGCATAGTCGTAGTCGCGTGTGGCACGGCGTACCACGCGGGGCTACTCGGCAAGTACGCTATCGAGCGGCTCGCCCGCTTGCCCGTCGAGGTCGCGGTGGCGAGCGAGTACCGCTACGCCGACCCCGTCGGCGACGAGCGTACCCTCGTCGTCGCCATAAGCCAGAGCGGGGAGACGACCGACACCCTGGCCGCCGTCGAGGCGGCGCGCGGGTTCGGCGCCCGCGTACTCGCGGTGACGAATACGCAAGGCTCGCTCATCACGCGCGAGGCCGACGCCGTACTCCTTACGAAGGCCGGTCCCGAGGTCGGGGTCGCCGCGACGAAGACCTTCCTTACGCAGGTCGCGGGTCTGTACCTGCTGGCGCTGGAGCTAGCGGGGACGCGGGGCTCCCGACCCGCGGAGGAGCTTGCGGAGATCGGGCTGGGCTTGAGGCGTTCGCCTGAGAAGGTCGAGGAGGCTCTGGGGCTGCTGGAGGGGCGGGTCGGGGAGGCCGTCGAGGTCTTTGCGGGGGCGCGGTGCGCGCTGTTCTTGGGGCGGGGGCACCTGTACCCGGCGGCGCTAGAGGGGGCGTTGAAGCTAAAGGAGATCTCCTACCTCCCTGCCGAGGGCTACCCGGCCGGCGAGATGAAGCACGGTCCCATAGCCCTCGTCGACGAGCAGTGCCCGGTCGTCGCCGTCCTCGGCGAGGGTACCTTACGCGAGAAGACCCTCTCAAACGTCGAGGAGACCGTCGCCCGTGGAGCGCGCGTAATAGCCATAGCCCGCGAGGGCGACAAGGCCGGGCGCGTGGCGCGCGTCGTGCTACCGGTGCCGGAGATGCCAGAGATACTCAGCCCGCTCGTCTCGACTGTCCCGTTGCAGCTACTCGCCTACCACGTCGCCAAGGCCCGTGGCCTCGACGTAGACAAGCCCCGCAACCTCGCCAAGAGCGTTACGGTAGAGTAGCTTTCGACAACCGGCGATCTGTCAGAATGCCTCTCTATGACCCTCTGGTGTCCCGGAGGGGCGTTCGCGGCTGATCCAGTACGGGGGGTGGTCGTGAGAGGATGTGAAGGTGTTCGAAGATTCGCGTAAAGGGGGTTGCCGTGCTGCGAGAGATGAACCTGATCCTGTTCCTTACGGCTTCGCTGGCGCTTATAGTCGCACCGGGGCCGGACAACATCCTCGTGCTCACCCGCGGCATCGCGCAGGGTCGCGGGGCTGCTCTGGTCTCGGCGGCGGGCGCAAGTCTCGGGCTCGTCGTCCACTCGGTCTTCGCGGCGGTCGGGCTCTCGGCGTTGCTCCAGCAGTCCGCCACAGCCTTTCTGGTCGTAAAGTACGTGGGTGCTGCGTACCTGATCTACCTCGGAATAAAGACGCTCTTGAGTAGGGAGAGCTTCGTCGTCTCCGGAGAGGCGGTCCCAGCAAGACTGAGGAGCGTCTTCTTTCAGGGCGTCGCCTCGAACGTGCTCAACCCCAAGGTCGCACTCTTCTTCCTGGCCTTCTTGCCGCAGTTCGCAAACCCGGCGGGTGACGCGACCACGCAGCTCCTGGTCCTCGGCCTGACCTTCGCGCTGCTCACCTGGATAATCTTCAGCGTCCTCGGCTACTTCTCCGGGAGCCTCGGAGACTGGTTGAGGAGCAGGCCCAGCTTCGCGGACTACCTGCGCTGGCTGACGGGCAGCGTCCTGATCGGTCTCGGTATCCGGCTCGCCCTTCCAGAACGTCGGTAACCCGGACGAGTTGGGGAGCCGTGCCGCTACGCCTGGTCTCTCCGAGCGGAAGGAGATGCGCGTATTAGCCTCGTCGCCGCTGTGGTCGTTCTGGTCTTCGGGGCCGCGGGAGCTTCTCTGGGTCACCGGCTCCCCGTACCGGCGGGGGTGCTCGTCGGTACCCTCGCGGGCGTAGGTGTCGCGGCGGGCGGCGGGAGCGCGCTCCTGGGGCTC
>CADCVG010000034.1 GCA_902806075.1 uncultured Rubrobacteraceae bacterium | reverse complement strand
TCGCCGCTCAGGTCTGCTAGCGCCAGGTTGAGGTTTGCCAGGGTTCCTTCCTGATCTATGGGACCCATCTCCTTCAAGGCGCTTCGGGCGGCCTCCTCATCGTACCCGACCTCGGCGTCCACCCGGGTCTCTCCCGTATACGAGCCCAGGAGGTCGGAGACGCGCTGCAGCGGGCCGCCGCTGCGGCCGATCAAGTACGCCTCTCTCGCGCTCGCCGCTGAGTCCACGCTCACACCGAGCTCCTCGCCGCTAACGGAGAACTCACCGCTGGCGCCGCTGAAGGAGACCTCTTCGAATGCCTCGGAGGCCTGGGTCTCGACGGTCTCGCTGGCCTCGCCCTGGGTCTGGCCGCTTACCTCGGCGCTTCCTATGTAGACGCCGCGACGGATCTCACCCTCACCAGCAAGCAAGAGATTGGCGACCGCCGCCAGGACTAGCAGCACACATACTACCGCTACGCCGGTCAAGATCAGACGGCGCTTGCGGTAGAGCTTGCGGAGATGATACTTGTCCCCTTTGACGTCCACCGCCCTGCGGTCGCGCCTTCGGACAGCGTAGGACTCGCCTCCCTCTTTGTACATCTCTCTCATGTCTACTAGCCCCTCCAACAGCGTCGGCCTTGTCGACCCGGATCTTTTGGGTTACCTGCCTGCCAATACTCATTATCTTGCAGAGCCGGACTACTTTCAACGTCTTCGCTAATCTTAACAAATCACAAGCCAAGAGGCGCGTTCCAGGGAGACGGAAGCGTCGCCTTGTGGACGGAACTTCTCGGCGCTTGATGTAAGCTATGAAGGCCGGGCAGTATATGGCAGAGGCGTTTTTTGGAGGTTGTGTTGTCGCTCTCGGATCGGCGTTTCGCCGTCCTGGCGTTCGTGCTCCTGGTGGTGTTCTGGGGATCCGCGTTCGCCGTTATAAAGGTAGGCTTGGGGTACTCTCCGCCGGTGTTGTTCGCCGGGACCCGCACGCTACTCTGTGGAGCGGTAATGACGCTCGCGGCGTTTGTATGGGGCGGGAAGCCAAACTTGGGGCGGGACTGGCCGGTCTACCTGCTGCTCGCGGCATTCAACGTGGTGCTCTTTATGGGGTTACAGACTTTCACGATCCTGTATATGCCCTCCGGGTCGGCGGCGGTGGTGATCTACCTGCAGCCCATCCTCGTGGGCCTGCTCGCCTTCCTGATGCTCGGCGAGCCACTCTCGGCGGCGAAGGTGACGGGCCTGGCATTGGGCTTCTCCGGGGTCGTCGTGGTCAGCGCGGGTAGCGTCTCCGAAGCCTCGCTCGGCACACCCGTCGGGGTCGCGTTCGGCGTGGGCTCGGCCCTCTCCTGGGCTTTGGGTACGGTCTTCTTCAAGAGGTACGGGGAGAGGCTCTCGATGCTGTGGGCGGTCGCTTTGCCATTCTCGATCGGGGGAATCGTCCTGACATCTCTAGGGCTCGCCCTGGAGTCCTTCTCGGAGATAACCTGGAACCACACCTTCCTCGCGAGCTGGCTCTACTCGGGGCTCATAGGAACGGCGCTGGCCTGGATGCTCTGGCTCGGCCTCGTACGCGCCGGCGAGGCCAGCCGGGTCGCCGCCTACGTCTTCTTCGTCCCCCTCGTCTCCGTCCTCTTGGGAGCATTGTTCCTCGATGAGGCCCTTAGCCCGCTCCTCCTGCTCGGCGCCGCTCTCGTCGTTACTGGCATCTACCTCGTCAATAAGCAGCCGGTTGCTGGTGGTCAGCCCTCAGCTAAAGGCAAAAAGTAAGAGACTGCTACCTCGGCCTGGTTCGTGGTGGCCGGCGCCTTTTTACAGGTCCGTACGCGCTACCCCTTGAAAACGGATCAATAGCTCAAAGCTACTGATCCATCCGGGCGGCGGTGGAGTCTTGCGGCACGATGACGCGGAGGGCGTTTGCGGCGACGGAGAACTCTTGCGGGGTCCGGGCGACGAGCTCGCCGTCGACGTTGACCGGTAGCTCGGGCTCCGTCGTGAGGGTCACTCTGGGGCTGCGGAAGTGGTCCACGCTCGCGTTCTTTACGAAGTCGCCGCTCTTCAAGTACCGGGCGACACCCAAGAGGTCGCGCCTGCGCCCGAGCTTTATGGCGTAGATGTCCAAAGCCCTATCGTCTATACCCGAGCCGGGTGCGACGACCATCCCCCCGCCGTAGAAACGCCCGTTGCCGACGGCCACCTGCAACAACCGGCCGTACTCCACCGGCTCGTGGTCCCCTTCCGGGAAGGAGAGCCGGGCGACGAAGGGCTCGTGCTTGAAGAACGCCGCCATCGCCGCCACGGGGTATGCGAGCGGCCCTATGCTCTTCTTCAACCGGGGCGAGAGGGAGCGGGTAGCCTCCACGCCGAGTCCCACCGAGGCGACGTTCACGTAGTAGTTGTCCCCCGCGAGTCCGAGGTCCACGTCCACCACCTTGCCGTGGGCGATGGCCTCGCAGGCCGCTTCGAGGGGGGAGGGTATCTCAAGAGTACGTGCGAAGTCGTTCGCGGTGCCCAGAGGCAGGAGGCCCAAAGTAGAGTGGTGGTTGGCGAGGAAGTCCACCGTCGAGGAGACCGAGCCGTCCCCGCCGCCGAGGATTATGGGGTCATGACCTTCGGTAACGGCTTCATGGACTGTCTCCGCTAGCCGCGCCGGGTCCGAGAGGGCGAAGCTCGCCGTAATCCTTACGCCCATCGAGGTGAGTAGCTCCGAGGCTCTCTCAAAGGCCTTCTCTCCGGTGCGCGAGCGTGCGTTCACTATGAGGGCCGCGCCTTCCACGCAAAGATTGTACCGCCGATCTCCACGGTTTGACGGTTTGCGGGCGGGTTTGTAAGGTTCCTCCGCGAGAGACCGTGATACAGAGAGGAACAGGAGGAGCACCATGACCAGACCGCCCGTACCGCCGTTCGACGAGGAGAGCGCCCGCAAGAAGGTGAAGGCCGCCGAGGACGCCTGGAACACGCGCGATGCGGAGAAGGTGGCCCAGGCGTACACGGAGGACTCCGAGTGGCGCAACCGCGACGAGTTCTTCAAGGGGCGCGAGGAGATCGTGGCGTTCCTCAAGCGCAAGTGGGAGCGCGAGCTCGACTACCGGCTGATGAAGGAGCTGTGGTGCTACCAGAACAACCGCATCTCGGTGCGCTTCGAGTACGAGTCGCGCGACGCCAACGGCCAGTGGTGGCGCAGCCACGGCAACGAGCACTGGGAGTTCGACGATGAAGGATACATGCGCCGGCGCGACGCGAGCATAAACGACTACGAGATAGACGAGTCCGAGCGCAAGTACCGCTGGGAGCGGTAGGTCTCCGGCCGCTATTCTGCTAGACTTGAGGGCATTCAACAGACCCGCTCAGGGTCGCCGCGCTCGCTATGCGCAACATGGCGCGCAGCGTGGAGCGCATGGACTTGGGAGAAGAGCTTGGTAGATCATCTGGTGCTTTTCACGGTAAAGGGAGACGCGCGGGCCGAGGACGTCGAAGATTTGCTCGCGAGCCTTCAAGGGTTGAAGAAGGAGATCCCGGACGTCATAGATCTCTCCGTCGGCGAGAACTTCAGCGAGCGGGCCCAGGGGTACACTCACGGGCTCTTCGCGCGCTTCCGGACCGTGGATGATCTGCGGTCGTACATAAGCCACCCCGAGCACCTTGCCGTAGTCGAGAAGCTCGACGCGCTTACCACGGGCCGCCTCGTAGTGGACTACGACCACGAGCTCTAACGGAGATCCCCTCGCAAGGCCCTGACTACAAGAGCATCACGCCACGGGAGCTAAAAGCAAAGCTCGACCGGGGCGAGAGACCGGTCCTGCTCGACGTGCGGGAGCCGTGGGAGTTTGGCCTGGCCAGGATAGAGGGGGCGAAGCTCGTGCCGATGTCCGAAGTCCTCGGCCGCATCTCCGAGCTCGACGCTTCGGCCGAGACGGCCGTGATCTGCCACCACGGCGTCCGCAGCGCCTTCGCGACCCGGCTCCTCGACCGCTCCGGCTTCATCGCCGCCTACAACCTCGAAGGCGGCCTCGACGCATACTCGGCGGTAGACGGCTCCGTTCCCCGCTACTAGGCCGCCCCGGTCCTTGCCCGGCGTGCTAGCCTGGCGTCGCCCTTTGTTTGCCGGGAGGCGATACGGGGGAAGTAGATCAGCACCAAGCAAGTAGTATGTGACTAGACGAGACAAGCAATCAGAGGAGGTCCCAAGATGGCCAAGCTCTCCACCACTGCCTGGGTAGCCCACGAGTTAGGGCTCGCCGCGTCCTTCGGGGGGGTACTGTTCGGCAAGCTCGCCCTGAACCCAAACCTCGACGTTGTGCAGTCCAAGGCCGACCGCGGCAAGCTCCTTAACACGGCCTGGAACCGCTACAACGTGGTCAACGCTGTCTCGTTGGGGACGGCGATAGTGACCTGGCTGGCCGGGCGCGGCGCGATCCGGGGTGACCTCATAGACGAAGATACCCGCAATCTCGTCCTCATAAAAGACGCCCTGCTCGCAACCGCCGCCGGGACCGGCCTCGCCAGCATGTTAAGCGGCCTTAGCCTCTCCCGCCAGGCCCCAGACGGCGCGACGCCAATAGACTCCGGCACCACCCCCGCCCCGGAGATGTCCGAGGAAGCGGCCAGGCTCTTGCGGAGGGTGAACGTGCTCGGTAACGTGAACGTCGCCGTCCTCGGCAGCATCGTCGCCGTCTCGACCATCCTCTCGATGAAGGCTGGCGAGTCCACCCGCTGGGCCGCCATCTCCCGCCTACTGCCGTAGACGACAGACCCGACGAAACAAAGACTCAGGCGAGCGCCGGGGCGAAGGATTGATTCCTTACCCCGGCGCTCTCGCGTTCTTAGAACGGGTCGAAGAGCCTCCGTAGAGATCTTGTTTGAACTGCTATCCCTCGCTGAGGGCTTCTTCGATCCGGCGGTAGAGGTTCGCCGCTAGGCCCTCGGGCGTGCCGGAGCGTTCGGCGAGGGTGCTCGCGGCCTCCGCGGCGGTAACGTCGCCGGGGATCTCGAAGGTCAGGACGACGGGCTCGGCGTCTTCGAGACCAAGCTCCTCTTCGAGGACGCGCCCGACCTCATTTACGTCGCGGCCGGTCCTGGTGGAGACCTCGCGTACCACCGCCTCCGGGTGGAGCTCCTGACAAACGGCGATGCCGCCCCCCATGCGCCGCTCCCACCACCATGCGGCCGCAACACCAGTGAAGTTCTCCTGTACGAGCACCATCGCCTTGTCGGCGAGTAGCTGATCTAGGCGTTCGGTCATGACCTAATGTTACAACAGCCCCCGCGTCTCCGGCTCCGCTCTCCAACTCCTCACGCTCGAAGAGTCCAGGACGCTCATATCGACTCTAACGAGTTATACCGGTGCGCCGGGTAAACTTTCTGTAAACTGGGGGTGTCCGGGAGAGGGAGACGCTGTTGTTTAAGGGTTTAGTGTCGTTAGGGGTCAGGTTGGAGACGGGGTGAGCGGCGGGTCTGCTTTCGTGCATGACTTGGCGCTGGAGGCTTACGGGTTCGGCGCGGACCACCCGTTCAACCCTATAAGGGTGCGGATGACCATAGAGTTGTGTGAGTCTCTGGGGCTGCTGGAGGAGAGTTCGTTCGTCTCGCCCGAGCCGGCGACCGACGACGACTTGAGGACCGTGCATTACCTGAGCTACATAAGGAGGGTGCAGGAGGCGAGCCGGGGGGTGGGGGACCTTGCGGAGCTCGTGGCTTACGGTCTCGGCACGCAGGATAATCCCATCTTCCCGGACCTCCACCTCGCGTGCTCTCACGTGGTCGGGGGCGTGTTGCGGGCTTCGCGGATGGTCATGGGGGGAGAGGTAGACCACGCCCTGTGCATCTCCGGCGGGCTCCACCATGCCATGCGTTCCAAGGCGAGCGGCTTCTGCATCTACAACGATGCCGGCGTTGCGATCGCACGCCTCAAGGAGGAGTACCCGGGGATAAAGGTCGCCTACGTGGATACAGACGTCCACCACGGCGACGGGGTGCAGTGGATGTTCTACGACGACCCGAACGTGCTCACCGTCTCGATGCACGAGTCGGGGCGCTACCTCTTCCCGGGGACCGGCGGTGTGAAGGAGCGGGGCCAGAGGAAGGGGCACGGGTACTCCGTCAACGTGCCGCTGGAGCCGTTCACTCACGACAACTCCTTTATAGAGTCCTTCGAGGCGGTGGTACCGGAGGTCTTGCGGGCCTTTGGGCCGGACCTGATCCTCTCCCAGAACGGCTGCGACGCCCACGTCCTGGACCCTCTGGCGCATCTCTCGTTAACGACCCGCGTCTACGAGCATGTCCCGCGCCGTGTCCACGAGCTAGCCCACGAGCTCTGCGGGGGCCGCTGGGTCGCCACCGGCGGTGGCGGCTACGACATCTGGCGCGTAGTGCCCCGGGCGTGGTCGGCGCTATGGGCCACCGTCTCCCACCAGGATCTGCCCGACGAGATGCCCGAGGACTGGTTGGAGAAGTGGGGCGAAGAGAGTCCTGTAAAGCTTCCGGCGTCTACGCGCGACGACGAGACGGACCACCCGCCCATCGAGCGGACCCCGCTCATAGAACAGCGAAACTGCCGGACGGTCCAGAAACTCCTGGAGAAGGTGCTGCCGCTCATCCGATAGAGAACGGGGCTATGCGGAAGGCTTACGCGAGTAGACCGACCGCTAGCTCGTGGATAGGCGGGCACCTGAAGAGCAGGCTACGATCTCCGGCGCGATCTGCTCACCCACGACTCTCCGCCAACGCCGCCCTCCAGTTCCTCATGCTGCATCCGCAACCGGCGCGGAGAAGGCGTCAAGCCCGATTTCAGCGTTTCCTCCTACAAAGCTCGTCCCCGGGCTGTTATCTTGTAGGGAAACCTGGAAAAGCTTTCGGAACTAGCATGGAGGGCCTCCAACACAGATGTTCGCGGTAGGAGAATCCACAGAGACCATCCCGAAGAGGCGGACGGAGCGCAAGTTCACCACCGAGCCACCCTACAAGGTCATCCTGCACAACGACGACTACACCCCGATGGAGCACGTCATCAAGACGCTCCGCAAGGTCATACCGCGCATGAACATGCGGCGGGCAGTCTCGATCATGCTCGAAGCCCACACCAAGGGCAAGGCCGTCGTGACCAAGTGCCACAAGGAGCTCGCCGAACTTTACCAGGAAGGCTTGAGATCCGAGGGGCTCGTCGCCACCATAGAGCCGGACTAGACACAGGTATCGGGTCTAAGACTGGTGGAAGAACACGACCTGTTTCGGCAGAGGTTAGAGAAGTTTATGCGCGCTTTGGGTTAGCCCTGCATATGGTGCAGGCCGTCGAACGGGGAATCGTTACTCTACTTGCGACCAGATATGGTCCTGGAATCCACAAAATCACAAGAACTCATACGACGAGCTCCTGCAATCACTCCACAAGAGAACGTTCGGCAGCTTGGTGGGCGTTTTACGCAGAACTATGCAGCAGATACCGGGCGATTTTGAACAATCTCTGAAACGAGCGCTTGAGCATAGGAACTGGTTGACTCATCACTACTTTTGGGAGCGTGCTGCACACTTTGATTTTGCGAAAGGACGCCTGTCCATGGTTGCTGAGCTGCAAGATATCATCGACTTCCTAGAGGGTCTCAACGAGCAGGTAAACGTTATGCTGCGGGAATGGATTGAGGATCAAGGCCCCAAGAGCGAGACGGTTCATCTTCACCTGGAACGTCTCATGCAAGAGCTTGTAGATCAGGTTGAGAACGAACTCTAACTGCCGGATTAGGGGCTCCTAGCCCCCGATCTGGCTCATTGTACGATTGCGCGCCTCTTCTGGGAGGGTGAGGCCGGCGGCGGGCTTTATGCGCGCGGTCTTCCACAGGACCTCGTGGATCGCGGGTATCGGGTCGGAACTACGGATGGCGTCCTTTACTGGGACGTCGAGGTCGGTGAGGAGGCACGGGTGGATCTTACCGTCCGCCGTGAGCCTCAAACGCGAACACCTCGCGCAGAATGGCTCTGAGACGGGCGTTATGACCCCGAACGTTCCCGGCGCCCCCTCGAACTTGAACTCGTCGGCGGGTGCGGCCGGGTCGTCGGGCTGTATCTCGACGAGGTCCCCGAGTCCCTCCTGGGCGCGCTCCAGTATCTCCCTGCCCGAGATGAAGAGCGAGCGGAAGTGGGAGCCGTTGGTGTCGCCGTTTAGCGGCATCATCTCGATGAAGCGGACGTGCATCGGGTACTTCAGCGTGAGCTTCGCCATCTCCACGATCTCGTCGTCGTTCACCCCGCGCATCGCCACGGCGTTGACCTTGACGGGGGAGAGAGGGGTCTCGAGCGCCGCCATGATCGCATCCCACACCTTCTGGAAGTGGTTGCGGCGCGTGATGAACGCGAACTTCTCGGGCTGCAAGGTATCTAAAGAGATATTGATCCGGTCCAACCCCGCCTCCACGAGCCCGTCGAGGTTCTCCCGCAATAGAAACCCGTTCGTGGTCATGGTGACGTCGTGAAAGCCTAAAGACTTTAGCTGCTCGACGAACCACACGACCCCCCGGCGCACCAAAGGCTCGCCGCCGGTGACGCGCACCTTCGTGACGCCGAGTTGCAGGCAGGCTTCGGCGAAGGTAAGCATCTCTTCGAGGGTTAGGATGTGGCTCTTGTCCTGGAACTTGATGTCCTCGGGCATACAGTACTGGCAACGGAAATTGCAGCGATCCGTCACCGAGATGCGGAGGTAATCCATCTTGCGATTGAAGCTGTCAGTTAGCTGGGTCATGCTCACCTTTGTCCGCTTCCCGAGCACCTATTGTACCCCTTAAACTTGGCCGTGACCGTACATTGTGGCTCCGGTCTTCTCCTATAGAATGTCTTACGATGTATTCCGTATCTATACGAACCGGCTGCGTCAACGGGCGCGTAAGGTCGCCCGCGACCTCGCAGCGAGACCCGGCCCGGACTGCTCTCATGGCATATCTAGAGAGGCCCAGTAACGACGGCGGGATGCCGGATCTCCCCGGAGAGAAGAGTTGACGCCGCCCGCTACCCTGATGGTACTCCTGCCGCTGGTACTGGCCCTGCTCGCGGCCCCCGCGGCCATGCTCGCCGGCGTTTACAGGCCACGCCTGGCGGCGCCAGTGGGGACGGCCTTCGCCGCGCTCGCGTTCTCCGCGACCGCCCTCGCGTGGTGGAAGGGAGGGGGCGCGGTGAACGTGGCGTGGGCGCCGACCTGGGATTTGCGCTTCCACGTTGCCCTCGACGGGCTCGCCGCCCTCTACGCTCTGCTCGCGACGGGGGTGGGCTTCCTGGTCCTCGTGTACTCCTCGCGCTACCTGCCTCTTCACCTCGGGCACGGGGACCGGCCGGAGTCCGAGGGGACGAGATTCTATGGCCACATGCTCCTCTTTATGGGGGCGATGGTGGGGCTCGCGATGGCCCAGGACCTTGTACTGCTGTTCTTATTCTGGGACCTCACTGCGATAGCGTCCTACTACCTCATCGCCTTCGATCGCCACGACGCGGAGGCCCGGGCCGCGGCTCTGATGGCACTCCTCGTCACCGGCGTGACCGCGGTGCTGTTACTGATCGGCGCCCTGATCCTGTACTCTGCTTATGGAACTTTCTCGGTGCCCGAGCTGGCCGAACTGGTGGAGCCGGGCCCGCTCCTCAACGCCGCGGGCCTCCTCATAGCCGTCGCGGCCCTCGCCAAGAGCGCCCAGGTCCCCCTCCACTTCTGGCTGCCACGGGCGATGGCCGCACCCACCCCCGTCTCGGCCTACCTACACTCCGCCGCGATGGTCGCCGCCGGGGTGCTGCTGTTGGGCCGGGTCTACCCACTCCTCCAGGAGAGCCGGATCCTCCTCGACACCCTGCTCGTCGTGGGGCTGCTATCGATGGCGGTCGGCGGCGTTTTGGCCCTGACTCAGGACGTACTCAAGCAGCTCCTGGCCTACTCCACGATCTCCCAGTACGGCTACGTGGTCTTTTTGTACGGCCTCGGTGGAGAGTATGGTGCCGTGGGCGCCGCGTTCTACGTGATCGCGCACGCGCTGGCCAAGTGTGCCCTCTTCCTGACGGCCGGCGCGGTGACCGAGGAGACCGGAGAGGATAGGTTGAGCGAGCTCGGAGGCTTGAGGAAGCCCCTGCCACTGCTGGCGGCGGCGAGCGGGGCCGCATCTGCCGGCCTCGCGGCGCTTCCCCTCACGATAGGCTTCTTTAAGGACGAGCTCCTCTTTGGGGCGGCGCTAGCGCGGGGGCCGCTCTTTGCCGGGGCCGCCGTCCTCGGGGCGGCGCTGACGCTGGCCTACGCCTGGCGCTTCTGGGCCGGCATCTTTCTCGGGGAGCGGCGTGACGGGGCGAGCAACCCCCCGGCGGCTCTCGTCTGGCCCGTGGTCGCTTTGGGCGGGCTCGTGCTCCTTGGTGGCCTGTGGGTCGAGCCTTTCGCCCGCCTGGCGGAGGCGGCGGGGGAGGTCATCTACGATGCTCCCGCGTCCATCGAGCCGGCGTATCACCTCGATCTGCGGCCCGAGAACCTCATGGCGCTCGCGACCTTTGTCCTTGGGGCGCTCTTGATCTTCTCGCGCCCGGTGTGGGTCGGGGCGGCGCGCGGGGTCGCGTGGGTCGGAGGCAAGGTAGGGCCGGAGAGGTTGTACGAGTCGAGCATCGAGGGACTCAATCGCTTTTCGGACAGGATACACCGCGCAGAGGTGCGCGACTTGAGGAGTCGAGTCGCGGCCATACTCCTGCCGGCTGGGGTGCTGGTCGGGCTGGGCATCCTCGTGACCCCGACTGATGGAGTGTACCGGGCCGGAGAGGTCGGATGGCATGACGTACCGCTCCTGCTGGCGCTCGTGGCGGTTACCCTCGCCACGCTCGCGAGCACCTTGACCCGGCGCCACGTCACGCTCGCCCTGGTCTTCTCCAGCGCGGGCTACGTGCTGGCGGCGCTCTACGCCTTCTTGGGGGCGCCGGACGTGGCGTTGGTCGCGGTCCTGATCGAAACCCTCGTCACGCTGCTCTTTATAGCGACCTTGAAACTGATCCCCTACAAGGTTCTCCACCGCCAGGCCGAACTGCCGTTGCGACTGACGCGGCGCAAAGTGTACATCTCGGTGGTCGCCGGCGCCTTTGCCTTCGCCGTGGCCTGGGGGACGCTCTCCCAGCCGGCGGCCGAGAGTAGCACGGCGGAGGAACTCATCGCTCTGGCCCCCGAAGCCCACGCCAAGGACGTCGTGACCGTGATACTGGCGGACTTCCGGGGCCTCGACACTCTGGGCGAGATAACGGTCGTGGCGCTGGTACTGCTCGGGGTCGTCACGCTCCTTAGAGGGGGACGGCTGCGGTGAGTGCCCCGATAAACAACACCACGAGCATTCTGACGCAGACGGTGGCAAAGCTCTTGCTCCTCCCCACGTTCGTCGCCGCCTTCGCGATACTCGTCAAGGGGTACGCCCAGCCCGGCGACGGGTTCTCCGCCGGGGTCGTGGCCTCTTTAGGGGTCCTGCTCCAGTACCTGGTCCTTGGACGGAGGGAGGCGGAGAGGCTCGTGACCGTGCGCAACGCTCCGACCATAGCGGGCGCGGGGCTTCTCCTTTCCCTCTCCGTCGCGGTGGTGCCGCTCTTTCTAGGGGACCCGGTTCTGACCCATTACCCGCGTCCCGGGGAGGACGTAGTCTATCTGGGGACGCTGGAGCTCATAACCCCGGTCCTCTTCGACCTCGGTATCTTCTTCCTCGTCTTCGGGTTCGCGGTCGGGGCCATAGGCGCGTTCGCCCGCACCATCTCCGAGCAGGAGGAATACGCGGGGCCGGGCACCGAGCAGTTGGAGGACGACACGTGATCCTCGCCATCTCCGTCGTGATCGCCGTGGTCTTCGCCTCGGGGGCATTTCTGGTGTTACAGCGCGACCTGCTGCGGGTGGTCGTCGGGATCGTGCTCATCTCCAACTCGGCGATCCTGTTCATCATCGCCGCCGGGCTCTCGCGGGGGAGCGCGCCCATCTACCCCATAGACGAGGGAGCGGTGAGCGACCCGCTGGTCCAGGCGATGGCCCTGACGGCGCTGGTGATCGGATCGAGCGTCGCCGCCCTCCTCCTGGCCGTGGTCTACCGGCTCTACGTCTCGCATGGCTCCATAGACATCGAGGAGATCTTCAGGATGGAGATGCGCGAGGCCGAGGAGCTGGAGAGCATGAACAAGACGGAGCTGGACCCCGAAGAGGAGGAGGTAGCGGACGAGAGGAAGCTGGAGAAGGAGGAGCCGCGGTGACGACGCTCGTGATCCTCCCGGCCGGGATAGCGTGGCTGCTCGCGGCCGTCATAGCACCTTTGGACGGCCGGAGGCCCCTCTGGGGCTGGCTCGCCGCAACCGGGCTTGGGGCGAGCCTCCTGGCGGTCGTCTTGCTCCTCGTAAGGGTGTTGCGCGAGGGTCCGGTCGAGGTCGTCGCGGGCGGCTGGCCGGAGGGGGTCGGGATCACGCTGCGCGCAGACGTCTTGGGCGCCTCTTTCGCCGCCGTCTCGCTCGCGGTTGTCCTGGTCGCCTTTGTCCATGAGGTCCTGCTCGGGGTGCGTTCCCGGACGTTCCCGGCGCTGGTCCTCTTTTTGGCCGCCGGGCTCTCGGGGCTCTTCTTGACCGGGGACATCTTCAACTTCTACGTCTTTTTCGAGATCTCCATGACCGCCTCTTATATCCTCACCGGCTACCGGGAAGAGAACTCCCAGGTGCGGGCCGCGTTCATCTTTGCCGTGGTGAACCTTGTGGGCTCGGTCATGTTCCTCAGCGGCATCGCCGGGCTGTACCACCTTACGGGATCGCTCGACATGGAGGTGGTCGCCGGGCGCATCGGGCAGGTCGAGTTGAGCTCGATCATCCCGATAGCGACGGTGATATTTGTGGCTTTCTCGCTCAAGATCGGGCTCTTCCCGTTCCACTTCTGGCTGCCGGCGGTCTACGTGGGGAGCCACGCCCCGGTCGCCGCGATCCTGAGCGGGGCCGTAGCGAACATCGGGAGCTACGGTCTCCTCCGCTTCGGCGCCGACGTACTGCCCGATGCGCTTAGCTTCGGCGCCCCGGTGGTCCTCGTCCTCGGCGTCGTCAGCATCGTCTACGGCGCTATGCAGGCCGTAAGCCGCCACGACACCAGTGAGGTGATGGCCTACTCGACCATAGGCCAGGTCGGCTACATCCTCGTGGCCCTGGCGGTCGGCGGGCCGGTCGGGTACGCGGCGGCGGTCGTGTACTCGATCGTGAACTCGCTGAACAAGGCACTGGTCTTTCTTGCCGCGCAGCTGCGCGGGCCGCTGGCGGGGGCGGCGTTCGCCGTGGGGGCGTTTAGCATCGCCGGCGTTCCGCCCGCGGTTGGCTTCGTCGGCAAGATAGCGCTCTTCAAGACGAGCATCGAGGCCGGTGGTCTCCTCGAGACCACGGCGCTCGTCGTCCTAATCTTCGCCGGTAGCGCCCTCTCTTTCGTGTACGCCTTCCAGGTCTACCAACGGGCCTTTCTGGCCCGGGAGTACCGGAACAACAAGAGACCCAGCCCCCGGGCGACGCGGGTCTTGGCGATCTCGCTCGCCGCCTTCGTCCTGGCCGTCGGGCTCTGGCCGGAGCCGCTCCTGGTACTGGGCACGGAGTCGGCCGCACTCCTCTTGGAGGGCCTCCGGTGAAGCGGGCGCTACTCTCACTCCTCCTCTTGACCCTCATATATGCCCTGGTCCTGGCGAGCTTCGCGCCCTGGGATCTCGCCCTTGGGGCCACTTTGTCGGGGGCGCTGCTCCTGCTCGCCCGCAGGACCATCTTCGGGAGGCTGGCGCCGCTGCCGGGTCTCCTCGGGCGGGTTCTGGCCTTCGGACCGTTCGCAGCCGCCGTCTTGAGGGACGCCGTGGTCGGCACCTGGCATGTCACGCTCGTCGTGCTGCACCTGAAGCCACTGGAGAGTCCCGGTATCGTGGCCGTACCTATCGGGGATCGGACGCCGGTGGGGGTTGCAGTGTCGGCACTGGTCACCACGATCTCGCCGGGGGAGTTCCTGGTGGACGTGGACTGGAAGAGGCGGGTGATGCTGGTCCACTCCATAGATGCCGCCGATCCGGAGGAGGTCCGCCGCTCGCACGAGGACTTCTACCAGAGGTACCAGAGGAGGGTCTTCCCGTGAAGGGACTTCCCGTGAGACAGCCAATTGAAAAGGAGGTCCGTTGATGCACGAGATAGTCTTTTACCTGGCCTTTGTGTGGATGACCGGACTGTTCGGGGTGAGCGTGGTGGCGGTCATCCGGCTGCCGACGACGACGGGGCGCATACTCGCGCTCGACACGCTCACCCTGATCCTGGTCGCCCTCCTGGTGCTCTATGCTGCCGCGTTCCGCTCCCCCTACTACCTGGACGCGGCGCTCATTCTCGCCTTGCTGGCGTTTATAGGCACCGTGGCGGTGGCCCGCTACCACGGCGAGAGGAAGGTCTTCTGATGGAGAACATCGCCGCGTTGCTCGGTGCCCTGGCCCCCTGGCTGGCCGACGTTCTGGTCATTCTAGGTGTGTTCGGTATGACGGTCGGGGTCTACGGAATCGTTCGGATGCCGGACATCTACAACAGACTCCACGCGGCGAGCAAGGTGGTCTTCCTCGGGGTGCTCTCGCTCCTCGTCGCCTCGACGGCGACGAACGACGCGGATATCATCCTCCGTGTCGTCTTGATCGGAGCGTTCCTGGTCCTGACTACCCCGGTCTCGGCCCACGTCGTAGGGCGGGCCGCCTTCTTGAAGGGCCAGAGGATGGAGTCCCCGAACCCCGTGGACGAGTCCGGCCGCGGCCTCAACAGCCACGATGCCGGAGCCCGCCTGACCGATGACTAGCCCTTTTCGGTCGCCAGGGCCGCTATGTGTCCGGCGAGGGTGTCCCAACTCAAGTCCTCGACGGCGTTGCGCCGGACCGTCTCCCTGCACACTTGTCGCTTCTCCGTAGGGAGGGAGAGGTACTCGCTCAGGGCGTGGACGAGGTTCTCCGGGAAGTCCCCTGGCTCAGTCAGGCTTACCCGTATGTCGAAGGGGAGGTCACGGCCGACGAGGCTGCCTGCCTCTCTAAGTCCCGAGTGATCGGCGACGAACGGCGGCACCCCACTCGCGGCGAACTCCGCCGCCACGAGGCCGAAGGTTTCAGGGAAGATCGAGGGTACCACCGCGACGTCCGCGGCCGGCAGCACCCGCGCGAGCTCGGCGTGATAGAGTGGCCCGACGAACTCGACGTCCTTAGCTATCCCTTCGGCGTCGCCGAGCAGCTCGTCGGTTAGCTCGAAGTGCTCTAGAGGCGAGGCGGAACCGCCTTCGAAGAGGCGGCCGTTCTTGACGATTATCTCGGAGAGGCGGCGGTCGCCGGTGGAGAGGGCCTGGGTGAGGGCTTCGAGGCCTTCGCGGAAGGTGCCGTAGCCGATCACGAGCAGCCGCGCCCCCGATGCCTTGCGTACCCGCGCGAAAGCCGAGAGGAGGCAGTGGACGCCCTTTGAGTGGATGAGCTTGCCGACGTAGACGATCACCGGGGCCTCACTGTCGAGCAGCCCGCGTATCCGGACGCCTGCGTCAGTATCGTGCCGCCGCGCATCGTAGGAGACCGTGAGTGCCCTCAACTCGTTGACGAGATCCTCGGTGCTCCTGCCCCCGGAGGAGTTCAGGACCTCGCGCAGCCGCTCCACCTGACGAGGGCCGCGCCCCGGACCTTCGACGAAGGACTCGGTTGCGTGGTCGTCGAGGGCGTCGGGCCGGAAGAGGTCTGTGTCCACGCCGCCCGGGAGGGCGAGGGTTCTCTCCTCCAGCTCCGGGAAGTCTTCGGCTATAGTACCGACGCTGTGGGCGGAGAGGGCGATAATGCTCGTCGCGCTAGAGAGGCCCTTCTCCGCGACCCCCATGTAGAACTCGCTTCTGCGAGCCACGTACTGCAGGCAGCTCCCGTGAACGATGCTCGCGTAAGAGACACCAGGGCGAACGCCAGTGCCGGAGAGGGCCTGGCGCGCTATCTCCGGCAGCGGCACGGAGTGGTTAGTGACGACTCCTTCCGCCCCCGAGTGATCCAGCACCGCCCGCATCGCCGCGACGTTCTTCGCCACGTAGTCCTCGAACTCCTCCTCCAAGAGGTCCAGAAAAGTCTTGACCCGCCAGCCGGGATAATCGTCGTAGACGTAAACGGGGAGGAGGTCACCGATCTCCGGCTGGTAGATGGCGCAGTGTCCGGGGTAGGGAGACGCCTTCTCGCCCAGCAGCGTGACACCTTGCCCGCCCGCCTGGTAGTGCTCGTTGACGAAGTCGTAGGAGAGGGGGTTCGGCTCCTGGCAGAGGAGGTACACGTCGTGGCCCATGCGTACCAATGCCCGGCAGAGGTTCTGTACGTAGACGTTGCTCCCCGAGCCGGAGAACATGTAGCCATGCGTCATGAGGAGCCTCACGAAGCAGTTCCAAACCTGCACATATCTCTATCCTATGCCTTTCATGCTCATATGACTGACGGTGGCGCGGACATGCATTTCGAGCCGGTAGCCGTGGCTAGAATAGCAGAGAGAGAAAGGAGGCGCGGTCCGCTCCCTCAGAGTTTGGAGCCTGCGCAAGCTCAGCCCTTTCCTCATCGAAGGCGACATGGACGTGCCTGGGCCTCGAGGCTCTCTCTTTGCACTATATAAAGCTACACGATTCCATGTCCGGCGAGTGGTGCGAGCTCAAGGCTCGGTGTGTTTGCCGGGTACTGTGGCGGAAGCCGATAAACTACATAAGAGAGGGGGCGCAGCGTGAGCAGCGTAGAAAAGAGAGAACTACGAAGGGAGACTCAGCATGGAGGATAGTGGAGTTTATGACGAAAGAACCAGATCCGTCTCGACCGACCTGGAGGCTCAGCAAAGCGAGCTGGAGACCGCTGGATGGACCCGCACGGAGCGTCAGGGCAAGCTCTTCTGGAGGAACCCGGAGAGTGGTTACGTGTACCCCCAGGGCGCAGCGGTAGAGCATCTACGTCGGGGGACCGGGGGCGCAGCCGAGGGGGCGGAGGGCGACGTGTGAGCACCTACGCGGAGATGGACCGGATCCGTAAGCCGGGTCGTCCCTTTACTTGGAGCTACGCGCTCGGCTCGAAGCTCGATGTCCGGGAAGACCTAGGGACACAACGGGCTATCGAGTGCTAATAAGGGCTTGTGCTCTCTGAGACTGGCCTACATCGACTAGATGTGCCGACGTGCCCTGGAGTTGAATTCAGTGGAGGCGTCGGAGGTTGCCGGGAGCTGAAGGAGAGGTACTATAGCTACGAAGTTTACGATGCCGACGGCGATAAGATCGGTGCGTGGATACCACCTGCGTGAACGAGGCTAACCAGCGGGAGTGTGTCGCGGTGAGCGGGGAGATCTTGGGGCTGATACCGAGCTTGAACCCAATCTAGAGGGTCGGGTAGCGGCTCACCTGACCGAGCAGGTAGCGCAAGACGGCGGTGGATCCCTCCTTGCTCAGGGGCTCGTTCCAGTTGCCGCATTTGGGGGACTGGACGCACGCCGGACAGCCCTTCTTGCAGGGGCAGCGGACGAGGACGCCCAGAGTATCGCGGGCAAGCTCCTCAAAGGTGTCGTAGCCACGCTCGGAGATGCCGACGCCACCGGGGTAGCCATCGTAGACGAAGATCGTCGGCTTGTGCGTCTGACGGTGCAGGGCGATAGAGAGCCCCCCGATGTCCCCCCTATCGCACATCGCAAAGAGGGGCAAGAGCCCTATCATCGCGTGCTCCGCCGCGTGTAGCGCGCCCAGGAACTCCACGAAGTTTGGGCGGGCGTTGCCTTTCGGCGGGGGGAGCGGTGGCAGCGTGATCCAGAGTCCCCGCGTCTCGAAGGCGGTCGGTGGCAGGTCGAGGGGGAAGACGCCTATCTCCCGTGAGTCCTGGACCTGTATCTTCTTGTACAGTGTTACCTGATCCGTGGTCCGCACCCGGCCCCAATAGAGCCAGGCGCCGTTGGCGAGGTCGCGACTCTCAGATTCTTCCAAGACCTCCACGTCTGTCTCGACCTTGACCCGAGTGTAGTAGCGGTTCGGGACCCTGCGGACGAGGGCCTGGTGCGCCGGAAGGTTCAGGTCATCGACCTCGTAGGCCCGTCCACGGTGCAGGTAGGTCGCTCCAGGATGGAGCTCCATCGGCGCCCGCCGCGCCTCGACGGAGCCTATGACCTCCCCCTCTCCGTCCGCCACCATCACCGACGTCGAATCCGCCGAACGCAACGAGATCTCCCACGCCGGGTTATCTCCCCGCGTGTAATGCATCCGCCCTCCGCTCTCAACCAGTGCCCCCGACTCGACCAGCTTCTCAGCCACCTCCCCGTAGCCATACCCGAAGTACCGCTCGTCCCCGTCCTCCAGCGGCGCCTCGTGCGCCGCCGCGAGCAGGTGCGGTCCCAGGATATAAGGGTTCTCGAGCGTGAGGCGTGCCGCCTCGACGCGTCGCCCGAGGACCTTCTCCGGGTTCTCGTAGAGGTACTGGTCCAGGGAGTCGCGCCCGGCGATGTAAATGCCGAGCGACGGCTCCGTACTCCGTCCGGCCCGGCCCCACTGCTGCCAGATCGAGGCTACACTACCCGGATACCCGCAGCAGACCACCGCGTCCAGAGCGCCCACGTCCACCCCAAGCTCCAGCGCGTTCGTCGAGACCACACCGAGCAGCTCGCCGCTGAACAGGCGTCTCTCTATCTCCCGGCGCTCCCGAACGGTGTAGCCGGCACGGTACGGTGAGATGCACCGTGCGAGGTTCGGACCCAAACGGTCGGCGGCGTAGCGGTAGATGAGCTCCGCCGTCTTGCGGCTCTTCGCGAAGGCGATGGTCCGCACACCCTGCGCCACCAGCTTCGAGAAGACGAAGGCCGCCTCGGTGAGCATGCTCCGCCGGTCGCCCTTCTCCTCGTCCTTCAAGGGCGGGTTCCTGAAAATCACCCGCCGCTCCCCCGAAGAGGCTCCGTCCCGGTCCACGAGCTCGAACGGCAGGCCGGTCAGGACCTCCGCGAGCTCCAGGGGGTTGGCGATGGTCGCGCTGGTGAGGACGAAGCGAGGGTCCGCACCATGTAGCTCCGCGACCCGTCGCAGCCTTCTCAGGACCGCCGCGACGTGGGAGCCGAAGACGCCGCGCAGGAGATGAGCCTCGTCCACGGCGATTATCTTGAGATTCTTGAAGAAGTCTGCCCAGAGGGAGTCGTGGCTCGGCAGGAGGCTGACGTTTAGCATGTCAGGGTTCGTAAGGATTACGTTCGCCCGCCGTCGCAACTCAGAGCGCAGAGCCTTGGGCGTGTCCCGATCGTAGGTCGCCGGATACACGCCGCGCAGCTTGAGCTTCTGTATCTTCTGGAGCTGGTCCTGGGCGAGCGCTTTGGTCGGGTAGAGAAAGAGAGCCCGGTTGGACGCACTGATGAGCGCGTTCTCGAAGGCGGGGATCTTATAGCAAAGCGATTTCCCGCTCGCGGTCGCCGTCGCGACGATGACGTTCTCCCCGGCCCGCACCCTTTCATACGCCTCCAGCTGGTGTGAGTAGAGCCGCGTCACTCCCATCGCGTGCAGAGCACGCGCGAGCTCGCGGTCCATCTCTGGCGGCTCGACTAGGGTGGCGGAGCGAGGTGCGAGGGTAGCTACCGTCTCCCCTAGAGACTCGACCGAGCGGCGGCTCAACCCCGAGAGGCCGCCCGAGGAGCCGGGGAGGCGGGCGTTGAGATCCCTAGATCTCACGCCGTCCGGCGAAGGCCCGACCCAAAGTGACCTCGTCGGCGTACTCCAGATCCCCCCCGACCGGCAGGCCGCTCGCCAGAGCGGTCACCCGGACCGGCTTCTCCTCCAGCTCCTGAGCGATAAACAGCGCCGTCGCCTCGCCGGTCGTGTTCGGGTTGGTGGCGACGACGATCTCCTGCGTCCCCTCCCTCGCGACCCGCTCGACGAGCTCCGCTATCCGCAGATCCTCCGGCTCTATTCCATCGAGCGGCGAGAGTGACCCCCCAAGCACGTGATACAGCCCCTTGTACTCTCCGGTCCGCTCGATCGGCCCGATGTCGTACGGATCCTCGACCACGCAGATGACCGACTGGTCGCGTCTCTGGTCAGTGCAGATCCCGCACTCTTCGGCCTCCGTCAGGTTGAAGCAACGCCGGCACGGCTTGATCCGCTCCTTGACCTCGCGCAGGGCCTCGGCGAGGGACCGGGCGTCATCGGGGCGGCCGCGGACGACGTGGAAGGCGATCCTCTGGGCACTCTTTGGCCCGATGGAGGGGAGCTTCGAGAGCTCGTTTATGAGGCGTTCTACCGGCCTTGCGTACGTGGCCAAAGGTCTTTACCGAGCCCCTTTACAGCCCCGGCATGTTCAGGCCCATGTCGCCCAAGCCGCCCGTTATACCGCCGAGCCTCTTGGAGGCCATCTCCTGAGACGAGGTCAGGGCCTCGTTGACCGCCGCCAGCACCATGTCCTGCAGCATCTCGACGTCGTCCGGATCGACGACGCCCGGATCAATCTCAACCGAGACGAGCTCCAGGTTGCCGGTTACGGTCGCCTTGACCGCTCCGCCGCCGGCGCTGGCCGTAACGGTCTCGCGCGCCAACTCCTCCTGGGCCTTCTGCATATCCGCCTGCATCTTCTGAACCTGCTGCATCATCTTGTTGACGTTCTGTCGTGGTGACAAACCTCTTCGCCTCCTAGTGCGCTGAACACTATCTTTCGGGTCCCCCTTGGCTTTCACAGCCCAGACGGTGGTCCCGAGAGCATTGTACACTGCGCGGCGCTCCTTCCCGTCCACCTTTTCCAGCCCTTCCGACACCACGCCCCGGTAGCGGGCGAGGACCTTCTCGCGCGCTAGCTCGAGCTCGCGGACCTCGGGCTCCATCTTGCGAGCGTTCGGGGGCCTCGAGTAGGAGTAGGCCTCCTCCCCTTTCTGGCGAGGGTTGGCGCAGGCGTAATAGGAGTGCCTCTTGCGAGTCCCGGCCTTCCTCGTATAGCCCTTCCACGCAGAGATCGCGACCATACCGACCTCATCTAACGGCTTCAAAAGGCCACGATAAGGCTCAAGACGCTCTCCAGTGCGCAGTCGGCTCTCGCCGGTACTCAACAAACTGCATTGGTGTACTACTGGTGTAGATAGGGCCGAGGATTGCTCCTAGCTCTTCTTTGTACTTCGCGTTTGACCTGCAAAAACAACGATTTCGAGAGTGGACCCGACGAGACTCGAACTCGTGACCTCTGCCATGCGAAGGCAGCGCTCTCCCAACTGAGCTACGGGCCCAAAAGGCTCCAGCAATCCTAGCAGCTAGAGACCGAAATTCAAGAAAAGCTGTCTCACTAACCAGCTCGCCAGGGTGGTGACTCGGGTACTCTGCGAGCACCTGTCATTTCTAATGAAAGAGATTGAATGTGCGGGCGATATCTACGGGGACGACCGGATTATGTTACCAGTGAGATCGGCTTTACAATCCAACCTGCGGAAGCGGTCGTTCGTCTCGCTCCTCAAGCGGACGAGAGCGCCGCGGAGCTGCTTCCACGACCTGCGACATATCCGTACCATACTGCTACTCTAATGCTTTGTCTCGGATTGAAAACCCTAGACTGGCAGGCTACAAGTGGCTGCAAGCACGAAATGGTTTCGGTGGCGCCGGGATGATGCGTAGTTACCGCAAGAGGTAGTCTATAAAATCTTCTCGGCTTATGAGGTTCGCCTGGTTACCCTCCTCCGTGAGGCGTATCCTTGAGGAAGGGTCGAACAGCACCCACTCGATGTCCTTGTAAAGTCCGAGGAGAAGCGAGACGAGTTCTCCCGCGGAGCACTCCCGAGCGTGCCAGTTACCCCGGAAAACGTCGGAGAGGAAGAAATCCTGGGCAATCTCCTTCGAAGAGAACACCATCAGCACCTCTTCCCGAAACTCTGAAGGAGCGTGGGGCAGCCTTATTCCGCTGTCCCCGTCCCGAGCTATCGCGTAATGTAGGAGTACCGGGCGTAGCGAGCGCTTCCCGGCCGCATCGGGCGCTGCGCGGTGTACGAGATCTTGCTTCTTGATTACCTCTGCCATCTACTATCGACCTCCTTCTCGGCTCTCGCTCGGCTCCTAATTGCCGCCGGTCGAGGGCTCGCTCATGCCCTCTCATGAGGTTGCGCTCGTGAGATATTTGCTGGTGTATGCTACGAAGGATCTCCTTCGGTCGTTGTTTCCGGGGCGCCAACGAGAGCCGGCGCGTCCGACGGGTTCTGGTACGTTCGGTGTCTATCAGGGTCTGCGTCGACAAGATCTAGTGAGGCTACCCACTCGTGGGTAGCGAGCGCGAGGCTGGGAGGAGCAAGGCTGAGGCCCCGGACGGCTCCGCCACCAACAAATGCGCTCCGCTCCCACCAGGGTGCTGCCTGCTCCAACCAAGCGTAGTACCCTTGATGGTCCTCTTTGTCTTCGAGCCAAGCTAGATAATCTTCTAGCCATGAGTAGTGAAGATCACCTTCCGGGTACCGGGAGAGTTGGACCTCGGTTACGGCGGGACCGTTTGCGTCGAGGCGTGTTGTCTCGTCTAGCTCACCGGATGCCACTACTCCGTTCCCTGCCGAGTTTGCCATTCAGTCTTTCTCCCTTAGAAAGGTATCCCGGCGTCTTCGCGGTCCTCAGCGTAGCGCCAGGGGTGGAGGGCCTCGTCTCCCAACCGCTCGGCAGCCACCTCTGCTCGAAGAGCAGCCGTGTGGTCCGCCCCGCACCGGCGGCAGGTGGCAGTGGAGGAGGCGGTGAGGGTCAGTCTCTCGCCGCACTCGCACTCCACGACGACGCAATCCGGGCACCATCTGTAGACCCTGCCGAACTCCACTTCCTGCACGTCGTAGTGCCCCTCGGTCCGCTCGACTATAGTGACCATTACTTACCCCTTTCGTATGAAATCGCCAATGGCGACCCTGGCGAAGTCGCCATTAGCACCCCTTTCCCCATCGGGCATCGGGACTTCTGCGTAGCGTTCGAAGCCCTATGATGGCCTGGGAGATATGATCGCCTAAACTCAGCGAATTTTCGTGAGACAAAGGCTCCATCTTTTTCTAGTCACAAAGTACTATGAGTGTTTGGTCGAAACTTGCCGTGGTTCGTTACGCCGTGAGATGCTGGTATGATTGAAAGCGTGCCCCCCGAAGGAGGCGTGCAGCGCCCTGAGGAGGAGCTTTAGCACGAGTGGCTCTGACCGATACAAAACACTACCTTTTCTCCGGCGCATCTTCGACGCCGCGACGTCTTGCATACGGTCCCGGCGCCGAAGGTGATACTCTGCTATGACTAGAGGGGGATGATCTCGACGTGATCGAGCGTAAGCAGGCCGAGGAGGAACGCTCGTTCCTGGCGGCGATCGTGGATTCCTCCGACGATGCCATAATCGGAAAGACCCTCGACGGTATCATCACCATCTGGAACCGTGGCGCGCAGGAACTCTACGGCTACTCCGCGGAGGAGGCTGTGGGCAAACCCATAAGCATCCTGGTCCCGCCTGAGCATCCCGACGAGGTGCCGAGCAGCCTCGAAAGAGTCTGGCAGGGAGAGAGAGTCGAACGTTACGAGACTGTGCATGTGACCAGGGCCGGCCGGCGGCTCGACATCTCCCTGACCGTGTCCCCGATCAATGATTCAGAGGGCAATGTCGTGGGGGCCTCGACGATCGCCCGCAACATCACCGAGCGCAAAGAGGCCGAACGGCGCTTGGCGGCGCAGCATGCTGTAACGCGCATACTGGCGGAGTCCGCCACGCTCGGTGACGCCACCCCGAGGATCCTTCAGGTCCTCTGCGAGAGTCTGAGATGGGAGTACGGCGAGCTCTGGAGCCTCGACCGGCAGGCTTGCGTGCCGCAGCGCGTCCGAACGTGGCACGTGCCCTCGGTTGACCTTACGCAGTTCGACGAGGTTGCCCGGCAGCACACCTTCTCCCGCGGCGTGGGGCTGCACGGTCGCGTCTGGGAGAGCGGCGAGCCTGCCTGGATCATCGACGCGGCCGAGGATGCCAACTTCCCGCGGGCATCCGTTGCCGCAAAGGCGGGGCTGCGCGGGGCAGTTGCTTTTCCGATCCTCCTCGGAGGGGAGGTCCTGGGGGTTTTGGGCTTCTACGGTCAGGAGATCCAGGAACCTGACGGAGAAGTCCTCCAGATGATGTCGAACATCGGCAGCCAGATCGGCCAGTTCATGGAGCGCAAGCAAGCACAGGAGGCGCTGCGGAGAAGCGAGGAGCGTCTGCGCAGCATCGTCACCAATGCGCCCGTCGTCCTGTTCGCGTTGGACTGCGAGGGTGTCTTCACGCTGTCCGAGGGCAAGGGTCTAAAAGCCCTGGGGCTCGAACCAGGCCAGTTAGTGGGATTGTCGGCCTTCGAGGTGTATCGAGAGGTGCCGCGGATCGTGGAGGCTATCCGCCGCGCGCTCGCCGGCGAGGAGTTCAGCGTGATCGTAGAGACGGCCGGGCTGATCTTCGAGACGTGGTTTTCTCCCGTCCTCTTGGGAGAGAGCGGCGAAGTGGCGGACGTCATCGGCGTCGCTATGGACATCACCCAGCGCAAGAGAGCAGAAGAGGAGCACGAACGGCTTAGTCGTCAGAGCGAGTTGATCCTGAACTCTGCCGGAGAAGGGATCTTTGGCTTGGACCGGCAAGGAAGGACCAGATTTGCCAATCCGGCGGCGGCGGCTATGCTCGGGTATGAACTCGAGGAGCTCATCGGTCGGTGTCAGCACGACCTCATCCACCACTCTCATCCTGATGGCAGCACTTATCCCAGAGAAGAGTGCCCTATCTACACGGCGCTCCAGGATGGAGCTGTCCACCAGATAAACGATGAGGTATTCTGGCGCAAGGACGGTACGAGCTTCCCCATCGAGTACACAAGCGCCCCCATCCACGAGAACGGGGAAGTTACCGGCACGGTGGTTATCTTCTCCGACATAACCGAACGTAAGAAGGCCGAGGAAGACCTGCGCAGAAGCGAGGCTACGCTAGCAGAGGCCCAGAGCATCGCCCACCTGGGCAACTGGGAATGGGATGCAAAGACCGGCCAGGTATGGTGGTCAGACGAGACCTATCGCATCTACGGCCTGGAGCCTGGGGTGATAGCCCCCACCCTCGATACGGTGACGGAGATTTTCCATCCAGAGGACAGACATTTGCTAAGAAGGGCCATCGACCAGGCCTTTCACCAGGACAAACCCTACGGCTTCGAGCATCGTATAGTCCGACCTGACGGTATGGTGCGGTGGGTATATCGGCAGGTCAAGGTCGTCCGCAGGCAGGGGGAAAAATCTTTGCGTTTGATCGGCACCGTTCAAGATATTACCGAGCGCAAGGAGGCAGAGGAGGAGAAGGCCAGGCAGGCAAGCCGAGCAGCGTTGCGGTCAGAAGTGAACGCCGCTCTCGCCGAAGGCGGCACCTTGCAGAGCATGCTGCAGCGGTGCATGGAGAGTATGGTCCGTCGCTTGGGCGCAGCGTTCGCTCGCGTCTGGACTTTGAACGAAGAAGAGGACGTGCTGGAGCTGTGGGCCAGCGCGGGGATGTACACTCACCTTGATGGACCCCATAGCCGCGTGCCCGTCGGACAGTACAAGATCGGTCTCATCGCCCGGGAGCGCCGGCCGCACCTGACCAACGACGTTCTGGGCGACCCCCACGTCCACGACAAGGAGTGGGCGGAGCAGGAAGGAATGGTCGCTTTCGCCGGCTACCCGCTGGTTATCGAAGACCGGTTGGTAGGGGTGCTGGCGATCTTTACCAGGGAACGACTCGCGGAAGCTACGATCAACGTGCTGGCGTCGGTTGCCGGCACGATGGCCCAGGGTATCGAGCGTAAGCGGGCCGAGGAAAATTTGAGGGCTTACGCCGCAAGGCTGAACCGGAGCAACCGAGATCTCCAAGACTTCGCCTACGTAGCTTCGCACGATCTGCAGGAGCCGCTGCGCAAGGTCCGCACCTTCGCCGATCGCCTTGATGCCAAGTACGGCGAGGTTCTAGGCAAGCAGGGGCGTGACTACCTGGAGCGGATGGAGGGTGCCGCGGCACGGATGCAGGACCTGATCGACGACTTGCTCACCCTCTCGCGGGTCACGACCAGGGCACAACCCTTCACCCCGGTCGACCTCAACGAGGTGGCCCAGGATGTCGTCTCCGACCTGGAGGCGTCCATAGATCAGTCAGGGGGCCGGGTAGAGGTGAGTGGGCTGCCGACCGTCGAGGCCGACCGGCTGCAGATGCGGCAGTTGCTGCAGAACCTGATCGGCAATGCCGTAAAGTTTCACCGAGAGAAGGAGACACCGGTCGTCAAGGTTTATGGCAGGCTCTCGCAGAAACGAGGAGGAGAGCTAAGTGGGGGACCGGCGGAGGGCGGAGTTTGCCAGATCATCGTCGAGGACAACGGCATAGGCTTCGATGAAAAGTACCTTGAGCGAATCTTTGTCCCCTTTCAACGTCTGCACGGCCGCGCGGTCTACGAGGGGACGGGCATGGGGTTAGCGATCTGCCGCAAGGTAGTCGAGCGTCACGATGGGGACATAACGGCCAGGAGCGCCCCCGGGCGGGGGGCCACGTTCATCGTTACACTGCCCTTCAAGAAGTCCGAGCGGAACCCACAAGAGGGGTGGAGTTGATCACCACGCTACTGCTGGCCGATGACGATCCGGATGATCGCTTACTTGTCAGGGATGCCCTGGAAGAGGGGCGTCTGACGGTCGATCTGCGCCTGGTCGAGGATGGCGAAGAACTAATGAATTACCTTCATCGCCGTGGTAGGTACAGCGAACCGAGCAACTCGCCGCATCCTGATCTGATCTTACTAGACCTGAAGATGCCCGGGAAGAGCGGGCACCAGGCGCTTGAGGAGATCAAAGCGACCCCTGAGTTGAGGCGCATTCCTATAGTGGTTCTGACGACCTCGAAGGCGGAGGAGGATATCGTACGCGCCTACGATTTAGGAGCCAACTCGTTCATAGTCAAGCCCAGTAGTTTCGGGTCGTTGATAGAGACGATGAAGACTCTGGGAGGATACTGGTTCGAACTGATCACGCTTCCGCCCGGTAAGATAGAGCGTTAGATGGATACCGGGCTATCTACCTGGGGCAAGGATGGTGGACCTGGCGGCCCTTCGGAGGTGAACGCGCTAAAGCTTTCGGCTCTTTGTGCCGACTATATAACTCTACGTAACGAACTACTAAAATGTCTTACCGACGGTTTACCGCAAGTAGATGGATAACTTGGACAACCCTCGTCTGAGGGTACTCCTCGTCGAGGACGACGAGGACGACTACGTAATAATCCGCGACTTGCTCTCCGAGATGGAGAGGTTCGAGCTCGAGTGGGTGATCGACTACGACGACGCCCTGAGAGCGATCGAACGCGAAGAGCACGATGTTTGTCTTCTCGATTACCGCCTCGGAGAACGCAGCGGGTTGGAGCTATTGCGTGAGGCTTCAGGGAGAGGTTGCAAAACTCCGATCATCTTGCTAACCGGTCAGGGTGACCGCGAGGTGGACCTGGAAGCGATGCAGGCTGGGGCGGCGGATTATCTGGTTAAGGGCCAGATCGACGCGCCTCTGCTGGAGCGCTCTATCCGCTACGTTTTCACGCGGACGCTGAGGATACTCGGGGAGAGCGAGAAGCGCTTTCGCTCTCTCGTGCAGAACGGCTCGGACGTCATCACGGTCCTCGATGTGGAGGGCACCATATGCTATGAGTCTCCCTCTATCGAACGCGTGCTGGGTTATCTGCCCGAAGATCTGATCGGAGAGAGTGTTTTCGACTACATTCATTCTGACGATCTCGGGCGAGTGCGAAGCATATTTATCGACATAACGAAGAACTCTGGGATCGGTGGGCCGGTGGAGGTGAGGGCCCGTCACGTGGATGGTTCCTGGCGCTATCTCGAAGCGATTGTCAATAACCTACTGGACGATCCGGTGGTGAGGGGGATAGTAGTCAACTCCCGTGACGTGACCGAGCGCAAGGAGGCGGAGGAGAAGCTGCGCGAGGTTCGGGAAGCAGAGCGTCGCCGGTTGGCTCGCGACCTCCACGACGAGGCTTTGCAGGACCTGACCTACGCGCTGGCGGAGGTTCAGTTCGTCCAGGCGACCTCCAGGGAACCGGAGCTGGGGCACCGGCTGGAGCGGGCGGCCAGCGCGCTTATGCGGACGGGACAGGGGCTGCACGGCGCGATCCATGACCTGCGCCTGGGGGAGGACCGGGAGCAGACGCTCACCGAGCTACTCGAGGGGCTCGTGAAGCTGAACCGCCAGAGTTCACCGGAGCGCGAGATAGAGCTGTCGATTGAAGGCTTCCTCCCGCCGCTGCCCAAGGAGACGGAGGTGGAGCTCGTGCGCATAGTGCGCGAGGCGTTGGTCAATGTCCGGCGCCATTCTGATGCTCGCCGCGTTCGGGTTGCGGTGGGGGCTTCCGGGGGCAAGCTCTGGGCCGAAGTTTCAGATGATGGGCGAGGATTCGATCCATCGGAGGTAGATGGCGGGATAGGTGTAGTGGGGATGCGGGAGCGAGCCCGTGCATTGGGGGGAGACCTGGAGATCAGGAGCGAGCCCGGCGAAGGCACGACGGTAAGGTTCGAGTTAGCCTTGAGAAAAGACCGGGAAGAGCTAGAAGAGATTCGTATCCTGCTCGTCGAGGATCACGCCTCTCTCCGGCAGGCGGTAGCGGCCCTGTTCGACCGGGAGCCGGGGTTCACCGTCGTGGGGCAGGCTGGATCCCTGGCCGAGGCGCGTACGATGCTCGATGGGGTGGACGTGGCGATCGTCGATCTGAACCTGACGGATGGCTACGGCGGGGATCTGATCAAGGAGATGCGCGATGCCAACCCGCACGCGATGGCGCTCGTCCTGAGCGCCTACTTCGACCGCGCGGAGATCGCCCGGGCGGTAGAGTCCGGGGCCGCCGGGGTGCTTCACAAGTCGGCTGGAATAGACGAGGTCGTGGAAGCCGTGCGCCGCCTTAGGGCGGGCGATTCGCTGCTGCCATTGGAAGAGGTCGTGGAACTACTCCGGTTCGCGAGCTCTCGCAGGGAGCAGGAGCAAGAGGCTCGCCAGGCCATAGCCCAACTCACCCCCCGCGAAAGGGAGGTGCTCAAGGCACTAGCCGACGGCCTCGATGGTAAGGAGATCGCCGAGCAACTCAACATAAGTCTCCGCACGGAGCGCAACCACATGGCAAGCATACTGGCCAAATTGAGGATGCACTCGAGGCTGCAGGCACTGGTGTTCGCCTTGCGCCACGGCGTGGTGAATATTCGTTGAACGTCTGCTCTCGTCCGAGTGTACGCTTGTCACGTATGGTGATGGCAGCGAGTCACCGTGGGCATAAGCGACAACTGGGTGCTCTCCGGAAAAATAGGTTCACACCAGGCTTATACTAGCTCTAGAGACCTCATACGACTCTAAGAGCCCCGTCGAGATCCTCTATAGGGTTGAGAAAGAGGCACCACAGCCTGATGATTAGGGAGCCCAGACGGGAGGACGTAGCTCATGCAGGCAGAGGTTGTTCGGTTCTTGAGTACCGGGGGCGAAAGGTTTGGTGAAAGGACTCTTTCTGAGGTAGAACCAAAGAGAGACTTCTACACGCTTTTGGAGATCGCCCGGCTCCTTCATGTGCCCCTACGAAGCGTCCTGGAGTGGCTAGAGACAGGGGAGGTAGAGGCCAAGTTGAACCCGCTCAACGGCCGCTGGAAGATCGCCAAGGCCTCCCTGCAAGGCTTCGAGCCCGTGGGACAGACGGACGAAGAGCTGGCATGGCGTTACGAGAAGAAGCGCCTGTTGGCCGAGCTGCACGCGGAGCGAGAGCGGGCCGACCGGAAGCGCGACAGGGCGGATCGCGAACGTAGCAGGTCCGACCGATAGCGGGATCAGGCGGAGAGGTTGCGCAGGGAGCTTGAGATAGACCGGATGAAGGGGGGCCGATGGGAGGTAGGGGCGGCTGATGAGTAGGAAGAAGACGTTGGAGGAGAAGGTTGCCGCGGCGATAGGGGCGGAGTTCGTGAGTGTCGTCGCGCGTCTTGAGGAGGAGCGCCAAGAGTACCGCCGCCGGTGGGTCCTCAAGGAGAAGGCACGGGTAGGACTGGAGGACGCGGAGGCAGAGGTGCGCAGGTTG
This sequence comes from uncultured Rubrobacteraceae bacterium, assembly GCA_902806075.1. Taxonomy (GTDB): domain Bacteria; phylum Actinomycetota; class Rubrobacteria; order Rubrobacterales; family Rubrobacteraceae; genus Rubrobacter_F. Next base: position 10,700 of record CADCVG010000034.1, on the reverse strand, counting down.
CACTCCGAGAGGATCTCGCTCGGGAGACGGTTCTGGGAAGCTTACTACGAAAAAGATGAAGTTCTCTTATCCGAGGTAGAGACTGAGTCCGGAACCCTCATACGTACTATCGAGATGGCGGAGAAGACGCTGAAAAAGGCCCATGCGGACTTCGAGGAGGCCGACTTCGACAAGGCTGCGGAAGGTTCGAGGTTGAGGGAGAAGGCAGGCGCCGCGCAGGGCGAGGCCGAGCGCCGGATCACCGCGCTCGAGGAAGCCCTCGGGGACGCGCTTGCCAGGGCGAGGCGCAACGTGGAGGAGGCCAGCCAGGCCCTGCAAGACGAGCTCGAAGCACCCCGTCTCGACGCCGTTGCCGAAGAGCGAAACGTCCGTGAGGAGAACGCCGCGATGCACCGGACAGCAAATCCGCAGCACCCCTGGTGGCTTAGGTGGCTCAACGTATAGGAGTAACCCGCTCACCTCACCACGAACTCTTGGGAAGGATTGGCAAGCGATCCCCACTGCTCTCTACCGCGGCTATCCGGCGTCGAGGAACCCTTCTTCGCCGACATCCTTGCCGGCAGCAAGGGTGAGGCTCTCCCCGCACTCGCACCTGAAGACGGGGTTGCGCGAGCGCCAGTCTTCCTCTCGGCCGGAGACGACAAGCCTCTCTCTGCAAACACACTCGAGTACGAAGCTCCGCTCCTTAGGCTTATCGATCGGCATTCTTTAGGTCCTTTCATTGGGCAGCGGTAGAAGTCGAGACCAATTCACGCACGCCAGGGCGGTGCGCACAACGTGAAGCGCCCCGAAGTAAACATCGCTTAAGCTTGACCCGTAACTTCGATGGAAGGTTACCTAAACCTCCTGTCGAGATTTACTCCTTCGGTCGGGCGCCGGCGCAATGTGGAGTTTACAGTGGCGGTAAAAGTCCTCATCCTGCAGCTCCTTTGAGAAACTCTCACCAGAACGTGGTTCCCGTGAAGAGTATTGGGCGGGATAGACGAGCGCGGGTAGGGACCTGGCTGAAATGAGATGAAAAACTCGCAACGGAAACCGTGTAGAGCCGAAAAGCCCTCCATCCTCGGCACGCTATCGTACAGAGTTCCTGTGATGGTACTGTGACGTGTATAAGCCATCAACCGTCCCCACACGCCTGCCTGCAACGAATCTAGACTCGAAAGGAACTAATTATGGAACTCGGCGTCTACAGCTTCGGCGAGGTACCCGACAGCACGGCGCGCAGCGCCGCGCCGCGTCTGCGCGACCTCCTCGACGAGATCTCGCTGGCCGACGAGGTTGGGCTGGACGTGTTCGGCATTGGAGAGCACCACCGCCCCGATTTTGCCGTCTCCGCGCCGGCTGTCGTACTCGCCGCGGCCGCCGAGCGCACGAAGAACATCCGCCTGACCAGCGCGGTCACCGTGCTGAGCTCGGACGACCCGGTCCGCGTCTTCCAGGACTTCGCCATCCTCGACCTCCTGTCCGGCGGCCGGGCGGAGATCATGCCCGGCCGCGGCTCGTTTATCGAGTCCTTCCCGCTGTTCGGCTATGATCTCGGCGACTACGATGAACTGTTCGCTGAGAAGCTCGACCTGCTGCTGAAGCTTCGCGACTCCGAGCGGATTACCTGGACGGGCAACCACCGCGCTGCGCTGGACGACTTGGGCGTCTACCCGCGTCCGGTTCAGAACCCGTTGCCGGTCTGGATCGCCGTTGGCGGCAGCCCGCAGTCTTTCGTACGCGCCGGCACGCTCGGCCTGCCGCTGGCGGTTGGCATCATCGGTGGCGCGGCCGAGCGTTTCGCGCCTCTGGTCGAACTCTACCGCGGGGCGGCACGCCAGGCCGGACACGACCCGGCGCATCTACCGGTGGGCATCAACTCGCCCGCCTACCTCGCGGAGACCTCTCAACAGGCCGCCGACGAGAGCTACGGGCCGTTCGCCCTCATGATGGACAGGATAGGACGGGAGCGCGGCTGGGGGCCCATGAGCCGCCAGCAGTTCGACCAACTGCGCTCACCGCGCGGCGCGCTGGCGGTAGGCAGTCCCCAAGAGGTCGTCGAGAAGATCCTCTTCCAGCACGAGATCTTCGGCCATCAGCGCTTCCTCGCCCAGCTCAGCATTGGTCCGATGCCGCACGATAAGGTCATGCGCGCTATCGAACTGCTTGGTACCGAGGTCGCCCCAGTCGTGCGCAAGGAGATCGAGCGCCGCACCGTCACGAGCCCACCGACGGGAGTCTAGGACAGACGCGTACTTGGGGTGAAGTTGCGGACTGGGATTAACCCTTTAGTATGGCTCTCCGCTGCTTTTGGTGTAACAGGGTGGGGCCATGATCTACAAAGCAGGGCATGAAAAGAACATCGAAGTTGCCATGTCCCTGCTACCCAGAGCCTCCGGCCTCCGGCTCGAAGACGCTACCATCGAGACCGGGAGCGTCTCGCTTACCCTGGCGAGTACTTCTCTACCGGCATCTTGTCCTGTCCGCGGTCAAAAAACGGCGCGGTTACACAGCCGTTACCAACGCACCGTGACGGACCTGCCCTGGGGCGGGTGGCGAGTGCGACTGCTCCTGTTCATTAGGAAGTTCCGTTGCGCCGAGCCGGGATGCCGCGGCGGATTTTCACCGAGCGCATACCCTCCCTGGTTGAGCCATACGCCCGCAAGACAGTGTGCCTGCACGAGGTCCTGGAGCCCGGTTGATCAAGCGTCTGGGAATGACGGCGAGTCCGACGACATTCCAGACGGCACCTATACCGGCAGCCAGAGCGTGGCCAAGTTCGTGCCGGGTAGTCTGCCGGAGCCGATAACGATATCGCCGGTGCAGATAGTGCAGGGTCCGCCGACGGGGTTCACGGCTAACGGTCCACAGTACCGAGTGATAAAGGACTTTGGGCCGGTCAAGCCCGACGGGGATAAGACCCTCGCGGCCAGCGTCTCCTTCCCCGACGACAACGGCGGTTCTGATAACGGTGGTTCTGACAACAGCGGTTCCGGTAGCAGCGGCGGATCCTCCGGCGGCGTTGTTGCCAGCGGTCTAAGGGGCCTACTTCCTAGCACGGGCGGCGGCATGTCTCTCACGTTGCTCGGCGCGGGCGTCCTGATGATAGGCGGCGGACTGTTGTTTCGCGGAATCTTCCGGTAGAGGTGGAGGCAAGAAGCGTAGGGTGAGGGCCGGGGTGTAAAATCCGGCTCTCCAGATACAGCGTAGGAGTGTAAACTGTCGTAGGAGCAGATTCGGGACCCAGCCACGTAGCGTAGGGACCCATCTAACAATGAAGGAGGACCTACCGAATGGCGCTGAAGGAGAAGAAGGGCCGACAACACAGGGGAACCAGGGCCTTTAGGAGGCGAGCGCTCGGCGAGCGCCGGAGGACGGGTCTCGTAGTGCTAGTAGGGCTGGTAATCCTCCTGGCCGTAGTAGGGGTGGTGCTGCTCAGTAGTTCATCCTACCTCGGGGCGACCCCTATAGGGACCGCGCTGCGGGCGGGCTTTCTGGACGGCGACGAAGAAGGAGCGAGCATAGAGCGGGTCGTGAACCCGGCCGTCGCCGCCGAGGCGCCGGAGCCTGTCTCCGAGGAGGCTGCAATCAGAGAGCAAGCTGCCAAGGAGGCGGAGTCCGAGACCGCCCAAGAAGCAGCCATCCGAGAAGAAGCAGCAGCGTCCGAGGTACTAGCCGCTCAAGAAGCAGCAGCAGCGGCAGCCGAGGCCGCTCGGATAGAGGCCGAGCAGATCGCTGCCGCCGAAGAGGAGGCTGCAGCGGCGGCGGCCCAAGCCGCGTTGGAGGCCGAAGTGGATGCTCAACAACCTGCACTCGAAGAGGAGCTTCCGACCGAAGAAGGGCTCCCGGAAGACGAGCTTGCTTCCGCCGCCGTGGCGCCGACCGATCCCACGATGTACCTGAGCGTACCGAAGCTTGGTATATCCGGTGCTATCGTAGCTGGGGGCGAGGCGGGTCTAGAGCTGGGCACGCAACTCGTATCAGGAGCACCCTGGGTGGAGGGCTCGAACACCTACATCGCCGGCCACCGCGTCGGCTTCCCGGGGACCGGCAGCGACCGGATCTTCTACGACTTGCCTTCGATGGCGGCAGGGGACGTGGTTAGCCTCACGGACTCAAATGGGGAGGTGTACAACTACCAGGTCAGCGAGGTCTTCGCCGTTACGCCGTTCGACGTGTGGGTTACGGCGCCTACGGGAAGCGACATGGTAACGCTGCAGGTGTGCACGGAGACACCAGAGGACTGGTGGACCATAGGACCAAGGCTGATGGAGTCGGGACCTGAGTCAGGACGGCTAATAGTTCGGGCCGTGCGAGTCTAAGCAAGCGATCACAAGAGAGAAGGATGAGACGAGGGACGTCCTTTCCCCGGGGGGCGTCCCTTCTCTGGTCTTGGAAAGGCGTGGGTCCGCTATCCTAAGTGCGCCTGCTTCTCGGCCTGCTTGCTTCCACGGCTTCTTCTAGGGTTGACGCCCTGCAAGGACATGAGTGTGCCGTAGCATGCCGGGAGCGCGGAAGCATGAGAAGATAACGCTGAATTTCGGCAAATTTGAAGCCCATACCGCATAAAGAGAGCAGGTGTTAAAGTTGCCTCAATGTGGGGCGAGGTTGTCTAGCCGATGCCGCCGGAACACATCAGGAAGCTTATTGGATTGCTCCAGAAGTTGCAGGAAAATCTGAGCCATCCTGAAAGAAACCTACCGGAGGCGTTCCGGAAGGAGCTCCGCGAGTCGCGGTTATGGTTTGAAGTCGAAGCCCGCAGAGACGCTGGGAAGGTTATGGTGGGTGGTAGATCTTCCCGATGCGAAGCGGAGATGTCGCCTGTAGGCTGCGACCGGTTGGAAGGACGCGGGGCATTTGGTAAACTTCCTTTTGCCCCGGGCGAAACCAGGGGTGTCCCACGCGGGGGCGTAGTTCAGTTGGTTAGAACGCCGGCCTGTCACGCCGGAGGCCGCGGGTTCGAGTCCCGTCGCTCCCGCCCACACCAGAGCTACCTCTATCCTGCATTGCAGCCCTCGGTGCTAAGCTAGTGTTCGGGCCACACGGAGCCCGGACGGAGATGAGCTACCAGGAAGAGACTGCCAAGAGCATAGACAACGTTATCTCCGGGATGGGCCGTGAGCGGACAGTCTGCGACTCGTAGCGTCGTTGTATTGCTGCTCAGGGTCTTAGTCTCCCTGGGGCTGACCACACGGTCCTTGCCAGCCTCGTGGGTTCATACTCCCTACGCTGTCGGCCCCTCTATGGTACTGCTGATTGTCTCTGCGGCTGTTTTCGTAGTCTCCATCCTCGAAGCGCGAGACACTTGACCCCAGACATATACTATAAAGAGGAACTGTTTAAGACTATAGGAGGACTAGATGGCACAACCAGTAGCGGTAACGACGAGCACTTTCGAGGACGAGGTCCTGAAGTCAGAGGTACCTGTGCTGGTGGACTTCTGGGCCTCGTGGTGCGCCCCGTGCCGCCAGGTGGCGCCGGTGATGGACCAGATCGCGGAGGAATATGAGGGATCATTGAAGGTCGCCAAGGTGGACGTAGACGCCGAGTCCGAGCTCGCCGGTCAGTTTGGCATCTCCAGCATACCGACCATCGCTTTCTTCGAGCCCGGCGAGCAACCCAAAGCCGTAGTGGGCGCCCTTCCCAAGGAGATGGTCGAGTCCGCCTTCGAGCTAAACCGCTTTGCAAAGGAGTAGGCCGGGTGAAAGAGCGGCCCGATAGCCCTCTTCCTTGATAGCCCGCGTCTCGTACCCTAGAATCAGTGGCTGACGCACTCTTTCAGACGCGTCGCCCACACGGCGAGATAGCTCAGTTGGTAGAGCACATGACTGAAAATCATGGTGTCCCGGGTTCGAGTCCCGGTCTCGCCACTTACAAAACTCCTGCAAAAGTGGGGTAAATCAGTAAGGGTCGGCGATCGCCCCGGCCCTTACTACACCAACCAGTACACCAACGCGCTATTTCAAGGCGTCTTCTATCGCACCGGTCGCCTCGTCGCCCATGCCTGGCAGGACGTGGGAGTAGGTGTCGAGGGTGATGGATACGTTGGAGTGACCCAGAAGTTCCTGAACTATCTTGGGATGGACGCCTCTGATAAGGAGCAGCGTGGCGCACGTGTGACGCAGGTCGTGAAAGCGGGTCTTATCCGGCAGCCCGGCGCGCTTGAGGGAGGCTTGAAAGAGCGTCTACTGAGGTTGTGACGGTTGAGGGGCGTGCCGGTCTCTGTGGCGAATATGAGGCCGTTCTCTCGCCACAGGGAGCCCGCTCGGTCTATCTCCTCTAGCTTGACGCTCTAGGTGTCCCCTGAGAGCTTTGAGAGCGCTCTTCGTGAGCCTCACACTACGGCGGCTCTTAGCTGTCTTCGGGGTTGTGAAGATAGGCAGACCGCTCTTCGAGCTAGCGAGAGTGCGGCGCACCTGAAGCGTCCCGCCTTCAAGATCTACGTCGTCCCACTTCAGGCCCAGGATTTCACCCTGCCTCAAGCCGCAGTGGATAGCGAGTATGTAGAGGGTTTCGAGCCGGTCTTCTCGGGCCGCTTCCAGGAGTGCGCGGACCTGATCGGGGGAGAGGGGCTGTATCTCTTCCCTGTGCACGCGGGGCGGGTCCACGGCTTCCGAGACGTTGCGGGGCACCAGTCCCCACCGGAGGGCTTGCTTGAGCGCCCGGTGCAGGACCACATGCAGGTACTGTACTGTCCGTGAGGAGAGCCCAGTGTCGAGCTTGGCGCGGTAGAACCTTTGCAGGTGGGCGGGGGAGAGGGTTCAACTTCACCCGTCCCAGGGCTGGGGTTATGTGAACGCGTACCAGCTGGGCATAACTATTGAAGGTAACGGGCTTCACGCTGCCACGCACCGCGTCAGAGAGCCAGCGGTCCAGATACTCGCCGAGCTTCTGGTTGTCCGCGTCGAAGACGAGCCCGCCGTCCCGGTCCGCCATCGCCTTCGTGAGCTTCTCCGAGACCTCGCTTCGTGTATCTTCCCATAGAGGGTTTGCGCTTCGCTCCTGTGGCCGTCTGGACCGTGTAGCGGGCCATATAAGTTCCGTCTTTGCGGCGAGAGATGCTGCCCTCCCCGTTACCGCGCTTTTTCGTCATCTTTGCCTCCTTGTTCGTCTTCCCATTCTTTGACTGTGACCTCGTACCAGATCGGCCCCATAGACAGCCTTCTGTTCGGCCTCGGTATACGTCCGAACTCTCTACGGGACAGATAGCTCAGAACCGTGGCTCTCTTGAGCCCAAGCCTCTGACTCAAGGCCGTAGCGTCCAGCACCTCATATCCGTTGGGAACCTCTATCTCGTTAGTGTCTGTCTTCCGTTTCATAATGACATCTGATACGTAGAGTATACATCTAATTAAGCGAAAGTCAATAAATTATCGACTTCAGCGTCGACAACTGGAGCAAGAGGTGCAGTGCCTTTTGTTGATAAACTGGTTCGGCTCGTGACGGTACGGTTTACTGCCGTTCGGTGGGTAGACTGCCTTACCCTCCTCCTAGCAGTAGGATATAAACGACCATAACGACCAAACCTCAGTGGGGGTCCCGTCTTTGGTCGTTAAGATCGTTATATTGTAGTTCCTGCTGTTTTCTGAGAAGCTCGTCGAGCAGGTCCAGAGGGGAGAGGAGGCTGGGATCTCGCTAAGGGAATAACCAACGCCTACGCCCAGTTCCTATACTCTCTCTTTCTTTACCACCGGGAGAGCACGAGGAGGGCTAGCGAGGACAAACTTCCTGAAGGGTAGATTGAGGAGTAGAGTGTTGGTAGGAGGCGAGCGGATTGCCTCCGTTCACCGGGTTGCAGCTAAGAAGTCTTCTCGGAACTAAAATTCGGGGGTTCCGTATGGTTGGTTAGAGAGCGTCCAAAGAAGGTATAAAAGCCCCAAGCAACCTACTTCGGGCCCTCTGCGTAACTGGTCGGTATAGGGCCGTTCCACTGGGAAGGGATCACAGATCCACATGCGCATACTAGTCGCCGTAGCGCCCACCATGTACCGCGAGACGATCGCCCACATCCTCAAGATAGACCGCCCCAACGATGACGTACGCCTCGCTAACCCGCAAGCCCTCGACCGGGAGGCGACTTCGTTTCGTCCCCACCTGATCGTGTGCAACGATAATGCTTCGGAGGTGCGGGAGGTTAGCGTCCCCTCCTGGGTGGTGATCCGCTACCAAGACAGCTTGAACGCTAGTGTCTTCCTTGAAGGGCAAGACACACGCCTTTTCCAGGACATAGCCATCGAGGACCTGATCGGGGTGGTCGAAGAGACCCAGAGGCTGGTCCTGGGCGGGAGTAGTTAGCGGTTGAGGAGGTTCTTCCGGTATCAGGTAGGGCTTAGGACGACGACGATGCCGCCCCGTCATTTTGTTCTTCCTCATCCTGGTGGGTGATGTCTTGGATGGTAATCCACTCCTCTGAAAGGGCCTTCCTTACAGCTTCGCTCCTTGAGGCCACGCCCATCTTTGGGTAGATGTTGGCCAGGTGGCGCTTTACGGTGGCCTCCGATAGGCTTAGCGCGTTCGCTATCTGGAGGTTGGAGAGACCCCGCGCCACTAGGAGCAGGATCTCCATCTCCCGGACGGTTAGCACGCCCCCAGACCCTCCCTCGACCTCCCCGATTATCTCCTGGGGCAGGCCCACAACTATGTGATGTCCCTTAGGATCGAAGACCGCCGCCCGGACCGCGCCGGTTAGGTGTTCGATGGAGACACTCTTTAGCAGGTAGGCGCTAGCCCCAAGACTCATAAGTTCGCGTACGTAACGCGGCTCCTCGAACATGGTCACTAAGACCACCTTGGGCGGAGGCGAGATCTCGCTCATCTTGAGCAGAGACTCCCTGGCTCTCTCGAAGGGCATCTGCACCTGCATGATGACCACGTCGGGCTTCTCTTCTTGGGCAAAGGCCAAGGCATCTCCGTCATTTGGCACCTCGCCAACGATCTGCAGGCCCCCGTATGAGGAGAGAAGCCCAGCGAGCCCGCGGCGGAACAAGGTGTGGTCGTCGGCCAAGAGCACCCTGATAGGTGGTCGGTTCGTCTTGCGCCCTTCTTCTTCTTGCAGCGGTATATCCTTTCTAAAATACGCCAGGCATCGGAGCTTGGCTACACCTTATTATGCAGTATAAAGGGTAAAGTGCCGCTATTCACCCAACTTCCGAGAGCACGTCTTCTCGTAAACCTGGCTTCCGGTGTAGAGTTCTCTCCTGACTTGTTCGAGTCCTGTTTAGTGAGGACGGCCACGCTCCCTCGCCCTTTCTCGCAGGAGGTCTTCCTGCCACCACTTCGCCCTCTCATCGCGGTGCGATCCGTCGCGCAGCTCTCCAAGCTGCTGACCGGCCTCGGTTTCTAAAATGGCCTTGAGTGCCACTTCGAACAGTTCTCCAGTACGTTCTACGCGGGCTGCCGCTTGGCGCAACAGAACCTCGTCCGCCATGTCGCTCACTCTTTGGTTCTCTTGCATAGCCTTCCCTTTCCCCACCTATGGACGGACACCAGGAGGCTCTCTCTAATACCTTGGCTTTGCGCCCAGTAGAGCTGTGCGTGCCTCTTTGAAGCTTTGGCGTTCCGGTCCTACATATAGGCAGATAAGACAGCGCGCACGGCAGCCCGTCTCGGTAGGTATCACCACGATCGGATCATCGTGCTCGCACAGGCGAGAGGCTTCCTCAGGTCTTATCCCCCGCCTCTTTGAGGCGCTCCTAGTAGAGTAGGAGTGATCCCTGCTGAGCGTCATCGTCTTAGACCCACAAGATCGGATCGTCGTCCTCGTCTTCGCTCTCCTCAGCATAGCGCCAGGGGTGGAGTTCCTCTTCGCCAAGGCACTGCCTACTACTACGTTGTTCAGCTAAAGCCTCTTGTAAGAGGGCCATATGCTCCTTGCCGCACTCCTCGCAGGTAGTCTCCGAGACGGTGAGGGTGGTGCTCTGCCCACACTCGCACTCGATCAAAACGCTCTCGGGCCTCCACTTGTAGACCTTGCCCAACTGCATTTCTTCTATGTCGTAGCGTGCATCGACATGCTCTAGAACCTTAGGCACTAAATCTCTTTCCCTTTCTCATAACTGGAAGACCAGTTATGGACAGACATCAGGGTCTTATCCTCACCATACCACACTATATGGCCCAAAAGGTGTAGATAAAAGACCAAAAGGTGTAGAGCTGGGCGTCCCAGAGCCTTAGAGGGCCCAGCTCAATCAGTGATCAAGTCTCTCCCTGCCTTGTCTCGGCAGTATATTTTGTTACAATAACTGCTCTAGACCTTTGAGCGATCTCTGTGTGCCTCTATTGGCATGGACCTTGTTCATGTACAGATAAGAGGAGGCCGCTTTTGTGGCTGTAGTACGGATCGTGATGGCTATCGAGCCGCAGATGTACCAGGAAGTACTCGCTTTCCACCTCCGTCACCAACGCCCCCAATCCGAGGTGATGCTCGCCTCTTCACAAACCCTGCAGGATGAGGCAAAGCACGTGAGTCCCCATCTGATCGTTGCTAATGAGGTTCCACCCGAATACAAGAAGAAGAAGGGCGTCTTCTGGGTAGAGCTATGTATGGCTGGCAGGCTTAAGGCGACTATCAGCACCAACGGATACTCAAACAATATTAACGAGGTCTCTCTGCAGGACTTGCTTGCGGTAGTGGACAAGGCCGAGGAGAAACTTGCTCATGGATCATAGTACTGATGATGGATCGACGGAAGAGACTGACCCTGTGGAGCAGCAGCAGC
>CADCVG010000033.1 GCA_902806075.1 uncultured Rubrobacteraceae bacterium | reverse complement strand
TCGTGTTGCTCGTCATCGGGTTCGTCGCCCTGGACGTGCTCACGCCGGGGCACCTGGCGAGCCACATCTGGACGGAGCGGTCCGTGAACGCCGGCATCGTTCTGGCGGCGGGGTTCCTCGCCCAGGGTGTCATCGTGTTCTCGGCGATCTGGTTCTACGGGGAGTCCGGGTTCGGGCTGGCGTTCATCTCCACGGCGGTCTTCGGGCTTCTGGGGGTTCTGATGCAGGCCCTGGCGTTCCTGCTCATCGAGCTGGCTACGCCCCACAAGATGGGCGAGGTGGTCACCATGGTGTCGTTCCACCCGGCGTCCCTAGTGATAGCCGCCGCCCAGATCGCGGTCTCCCTGGCCGTCGTGGCCTCCCTCGCGTAGCGAGGAAGCCTATCGTACCGCGAGCACGCGGGACGACGCGGCGGCAGCGAAGCTCCGGCGCGCAGGTCGACGAAGGGCGATCTACCGTGAGCGGTCGTGGGGCGGTTAACTCTAGCGGAAGGTGAAGACGAGCTTGGACGTCATGTGGGGTGTCGAGCAGGGAGGAAGGGCCGAGGGGCTTGCCGGTGCGGAGAACCTGTTGCTGCACTTCACGTCTTTCGCGGAAGACTGGTCGAAGCTGCCGGTGATCGTTTCGGGCGAGGGCTGCTACGTGACGGACGATAAGGGGCGTACGTACGTGGACGGGCTGGCAGGGCTGTTCACGAACCAGGTCGGCAACGGCAGGGGCGAGTTGGGCGAGGTCGCCGCCAGGCAGATGAAGGAGCTCGGCTTCTTCCCCAACTGGAGCTTCCAACACCCGCGGAGCCTTGAGCTCGCGGCGAAGTTGGCGGAGATAGCGCCCGGGGACCTCTCCAGCACGTTCTTCGTCTCTTCCGGTTCGGAGGCAGTGGAGACGGTCATAAAGCTCGCGCGCCAGTACCACCACGCCAACGGGGAGCCGAGCCGGTACAAGATCATCTCGCGAGAGGTCGCCTACCACGGGACCACGATGGGCGCTTTGAGCGCTACGGGATTGCCCGACTTCAAGGCGCCGTTCGAGCCCCTGCCGCAGGGCTTCTACCACGTGCCGAACACGCAGCAGGACCCCGAGGGGGCGGCCGACGCCATCGAGGAGGCCATAGAATTCGGGCCGCCGGAGACGGTGGCGGCGGTGATACTCGAGCCGGTGCAGAACTCGGGCGGGTGTCTGGTGCCCCCGCCGGATTACTGGAAGAGGGTGCGCGAGATCTGCGACCGGCACGGAGTGCTGCTCTGCTCGGACGCCGTGATCTGCGCCTTCGGTCGCCTGGGGGAGTGGTTCGGCATCGAGCGTTTCGGGGTGGTGCCGGACATGACGAGCTTCGCCAAGGGCGCAACTAGCGGTTACTCGCCGATGGGTGGTGTGGTGGTGAGGGAGCAGGTCCACCGGACGTTCGCCGAGAACGCGCCGATGTTCGTGCACGGCTCGACCTTCGGGGGTCATCCGGTCTCCAGCGCGGTGGCGCTTGAGAACATAAAGATTATCGAGCGGGAGAAGCTCCTGGAGAACGTCTACGCTCTCGAAGGACACTTCGGGGACGAGTTGAGGCGGATGGCGGAGGGGCACCCGATAGTCAAAGAGGTCCGGGGGATGGGGTTCTTCTGGGCCGTCGAGCTGAAGCCCGAGAGGGCGGACGGGACGCCCCTTCGGGAAGACGAGTACCAGAGATACTTCAAGGGCGTTCTCTCGCAGGCGCTGCTCGACAACGGGCTCATTTGCCGCTTCGAGGACAAGGAGGACCCGGTCATCCAGTACTCCCCCGCGCTCGTCGCCGATCGGGAGCTCCTGAGCAGGATAGCGGAGATTACGGACTCAGCCCTCACCCAGCTCGAGCTCGAGCTAGGCTACCGGGTCTAATGCCGCAAAGTTGTCCCTGGTACAGTAGCCAACGGGTGATAGAGGAATGATATTATGAATGTTATGCCTGCAAATCCTATTCTCGACTCAAATACCTTTGGCATGGAGGTTGTTCTGGACCTCTATGACTGCAATCCTGAGACTATCCGCTCAAAGGAGAAACTTCAGGAGTACACTCGCGAGCTCTGTCAGGTGATCGAAATGACCCCATACGGGGCCCCTTTTGCAGAGCGGTTTGGCTTGAACGAAGCCAAGACAGCAGGCTATTCTATTGTTCAGCTGATAGAGACCAGCTCTATTACCGGCCATTTCAGCGAAGAGTGGAACTCTGCCTATATCAACATTTTTTCATGCAGAGAGTTTGACCCGGAACAGGCCGCAGAATTTAGCAAGAACTTTTTCGAAGCTAACCGGGTAGAAACTACTCTCCATGTTCGTAAGTGACTCTTATCTCCGTGCAATCTTCAAGTCATCCATCTCCCAATAAAGCAGCCCTGGTGATGCCTGAAGGAACCCATCTTATCGCTGAGTTAGCCGGGTGCGATCGAGAGGCCTTGAACAATGAGGAGTTTTTGAGAGAAGAATTAAGGGAAGCTGCTCAAATTGCTGGCGCCACCGTTCTCAGTGTTCACTCCCATAAATTTACTCCCGTCGGCGTCACCGCCTTTGCCCTGCTGGCTGAATCGCACATCTCGATTCATACCTGGCCGGAACTGAGATATGCTGCAGTGGACGCTTTTACCTGTGGCCAATCAATGCGCACAGAGCTAGCTATTGAAAGCGTTGCCCACGCTCTTGATTCGGAAAATACAAAAGTCATCACAGTAAAAAGAGGTCTTCAAAACCATGACGAACAGCGCTGAAGAACCTTTTTACTTCACGGAAGCAGAGCTTCCCTATGGAAAAGAGGGAATTAGAATTTCAGTGCTCGTCAACGAAACGCTCCTGGATGAGAGATCCGAGTATGGGCGTATTCAGGTTTTCGATACCGCCTTCTTCGGCAAGATGCTCGTAATCGACGGGATTATTCAAACTACCGTATACGATGAGTTTATTTACCATGAGATGATGGTTATTCTGCCTTCACTTAGAATTGAAAAACCACAGTCCGTACTGATAATAGGCGGCGGAGACGGCGGGGCGATCAAGCAAGCCCTAAGGGTTAAAAGTCTCAAGAAAATTGTCGTGGCAGAGATCGATACGACGGTAATAGACGTTTCTCAAAAATTTCTACCCGAAATTTCCGGTGGTGCCTTCGATGATCCGCGGGTGGAGCTCATTATCCAGGACGGAGCTGAATATGTGCGAAAGCACAAGGCTGAGTTCGACCTCGTCGTTCTCGACTTAACGGACCCGGTTCCGGGGAGTCCTGCCGAATATCTCTTCTCTGAAGAGTTCTATCATGAAGTAAAAGATGCCCTCAAGCCAGGGGGAGCCGTTGCTTTACATGGAGGGAGTATTACCTTCCAGCCTGCTGAGGTTACAACTTTAATCCGGCGGTTGAGGAGAGTCTTTAAGTATGTAGATCTGTATCCGGCTATTGTACCTGCCTACCAACTAAGTCTCTTCGGCTTTATCAATGCTTCCGATCGACCTCGTGCCAAAACAGCCGAGGTCGAGAGGTGGATGCAAAACATCGAGGGGCAGAACAAATATCTCTCTTCAGAAGTCTATGAAACTCTCGGTGTTCTTCCGCCGTACATTCAAAAAGAGCTCGGACTCTAATTAAGTACATACCAATAGTTAATATCAGTAAAATTTGTTACAAAAGAAAAACATCAGGATACCGGCCTTTTTCGCTGCGGCGCTCGCGTACGTCCTGCTTACGGAGCTGGTGGTGCAGCCGCTGGGGAAGGGCGGGTATGAAGCGGTCACAGAAAAAGAAGTCGCAAGCGATACGGAAGCGGAAGAAGCAGGGCGTCATGAGCAGCATCGCTGATCTCGCCGTCGTAGGAGCCCGGGTGCGGACGTTGGACGAGCAGCATCTTCAAGCGAACGCCATCGCAGTTCGGGAGGGATTCCTAATGGTCCTCTGGCGTGTTGTGGGGAACGAGCAACTCTTCGGCCACCGCCCGGAGACCGTCCCACGGACATCGTCAGGAACCTTTGCGGGACGCCGGGTTACAAAGGCAGAAAGCTGATAGCTGATGGTTAACGGCCGATAGCTTATATTAACCTCGTGCCGCTAAACGTCCTCAAGGAGATCTTCGGCTTTGACTCGTTCCGGCCCGGGCAGGAGGACGTAATAAAGGCCGTCCTCGACGGGCGGGATACTCTGGCCGTGATGCCGACCGGCGGCGGGAAGAGCCTCTGTTACCAGGTGCCGGCGCTCATGCGGGAGGACCTTACGGTGATCGTCTCGCCGCTCATCTCGCTAATGAAAGATCAGGTGGATTCCCTCATCCAGAGCTCCGTCGAGGGCGCGGCGACCCTCCACTCCGGTCTCGGTGCGGAGGAGCGCTGGGAGGTCGAGAGGAAGGTCCGTACCGGGGAGATCCGGATGCTCTACGTCGCCCCGGAGCGTCTTCGCTCCCTTGAGTTCGTCCTCACCTTACGCGGAACCGGCGTTGGCCTGTTCGTCGTCGACGAGGCCCACTGTATCTCCGAGTGGGGCCACGACTTCCGCCCGGACTACCTCTTTTTGCCCCGCGTCGTGCGAGATCTCGGAAGCCCGCCGGTCCTCGCGCTCACGGCTACCGCCACACCGCGCGTCCGGCAGGATATCCTGCGTTCCTTGAGGATGCGCGAGCCCGAGGTGGTCGTGACGAGCTTCAACCGGCCGAACCTCACCTACCGGGTGCTGGAGGCGAAGGACAAGAAGGACAAGCTGCCCCGCATCCTGGACGTCATCAGGAGCTCGCCGCCGCCGGGAATAATCTACGGCTTCACGCGCAAGGAGTGCGAGGAGTTGGCGGCGAGCCTCGAACGCTCCGGGGTGAACGCGGCCTACTACCACGCCGGGCTGAGACCGGAGGAGAGATCCAGCGTGCAAGAGCGTTTTATGACCGATGAGGTGGACGTTGTGGTCGCCACGGTCGCCTTCGGGATGGGGGTGGACAAGCCGAACGTGCGCTTCGTGATCCATGCGAGTGTTCCAGGGAGCCTGCCGGCCTACATCCAGGAGGCCGGCCGTGCGGGACGTGACGGGGGGCCAAGCCAGTGTGTCGTCCTCTACCGGAGCGCCGACCTCGGCCGGCGCAAGCGTCTCGTGACCGTCAGCGCGGCTGGTGCGGAGGAGGTCGAGTCTTTCTTCCGCGGGCTCGCGCGCGTGGCAAACGGGGGGCGGGTACATGTACCACCCGCTTCTCTGGGCTCTCTTGGCGGGGTGGAGCAAGACGTCGCCGGGACCGTGCTCGGAGGGCTGGAGGAGGCGGGGCTACTCTCGCGTGGCTACGACCTGTGGGGCGAGGTAGAGGTGCGCCGGGTCGACGAGGAACCAGGAGGCCCCTCCGGGGAGGGCTTGCGCGAGGAGGTCGCCCGCGTACACGCCGCTCTGCCCGGGGAGGGGGAGGTCTCTTTACCCGAGCTGGCCCGCCGCGCGGGAGTGCGGCCCGTCGTCGCCCAGACGGCTCTCTTCAAGCTAATGGCGGATGGGACCGTCGAGGCCTCGCCCCGTGGCTCCCTCGCCAACATCCTGCTCAAGAGGGAGAGCCTCGACGAGGGGAGCCGCCGGTCCATCACCGCCCGTCTAAAGAGCAGGACGAAGGCGGCGTATGACCAGATCCGACCCGTAGAGACTTACGCTACCCTCACCACCTGCCGCCGGGAACACCTACTCAGGCACTTCGGCGATGTCGAGGAGGTCGCCCCCTGCGCCGGCTGCGACGTCTGCCTCGGTGAGACCAACGGGACCGCGACGGCAGGCTCTACTCTCTCCCGCTCCTATATGGTACCGACCATGCTGCAATCGGTGGTCCCGGAGACCTCTCCCGCCTCGCCCGACGATTATGACAGAGAGCTCTTTGAGCGGCTGCGGGCGTGGCGCGGGGATCAGGCGCGGCGCCAACAGGTCCCCGCCTACGTCGTACTGCACAACTCTCATCTCGAAGAGATAGCTCGTCGCAGACCACGCAGCGTACACGAGCTTGGGACCGTAAAAGGTATCGGCCTGAGGCGCGCCGCCCGCTATGGAGAAGAGATACTTGCCCTCGTCCGGGGCGAGGAGCCCGCGCTACAGGGAGCCGGCGCCCACGACTACCGCCGTCACCTCGAAGCCGCCGAGCACCTACTCCGCTCCGGCCAGGGAGCCGCCGCCGTCCCCGAACTCGCCCTCGCCCTGGAGATAGGCGGCGAGGAGGCGAAGAGGGCCGTGGACGCCCTTTTAGGCAACGAAGGTGGTGGCTGACACGCCTCCCCATACCGCCTCGAAGAGCCGGTAGAGAGGTCTCGCGTGATCGTTGAACGGTCTATTCCTTATAACAACGCGCATATTAGACCTCTACGGTAGAGCGAGTGCCGCAACGCCGCACGTATCGGTGGTATCGTTTCACTGGTAGAACGGGACAGATGAGGAGGGAGTAGACGTGAAGCTCAGGGGCAAGAGGATCGTGGTGCTCGTCGCCGACGGGTTCGAGGACCTTGAGTACTGGGTGACGGTGATGCGTCTGCGGGAGGAGGGGGCTGAGGTGATCTCCGTCGGCCCCGGCGAGGGGCCGTTCCATGGCAAGAACTACCTCGAAGCCCGGGCGGATGCCACGGCGAACGACGTGGACGCGGGCGAGTTGGATGGCATCGTGATCCCCGGTGGCTGGGCCCCGGACAAGCTCAGGCGTTACAAGGAGGTCACGGACCTCGTAAGGGCGGTCCACGAGAGGGGCGGGACGGTCGGCATCATCTGCCACGGCGGGCTCGTGGCGATCTCCGCGGGTATCGTGAAGGGCGTCTCGGCCACGGGTTCTCTGGGCATCAAGGACGACCTGGTAAACGCCGGTGCTACCTGGGTGGACAAGCCCGCCTTCCGCGAGAACAACCTGGTCTGGGGACGGGTCGTCCCGGACATCCCGGCATTCTGCCGCGAGTTGGTAGCCGCCCTTTCAGGAGAGTAGGACGTAAACCCGCCCACGCGAACTTTGGGAAGGATCCGTTAATATATAGTTATGATGAAGAGCGTTAGCGCGGTATTCATAGGCATCCTTCTCGCACTCGGGATCGGGGCGTTGGCCGTCTTCGGCATCGTCGCACCCGTCTTCACCCGCCTCTTCGGCATGGAGGTCGTCTCGACGGCCCTACCGCCGGTCATCGTGGTCTTCGCGGCGGCCTTCGCCTTCTACTTCGGCGGGATGGCGGCAGCATACAAGGCGCCGTCGCACCCCCGCTTTCACGGCGTGATGGTCGGGGTGACATCCTTTGCGGTCTCGCCTATCGCCAACCTGGCCGCTCCCTCGGATGGCGCCGACCCTTTCGCCAACCTCCGTACTATCGGCGGCCTGCTGCTGACGGTCGTCCTCGTCGTCGCGGTCCTGGCGGCCTCCTACGTGGGTGCCCGCCGGGGTGAGGTGCTGCACGCGCACAACCAGTCTGTTATAGGCAGGCAGAGGAGCCGCAAGGCCCGAGAACAGCTCTCGCAAGAGGAGAAGTAAAGCGCGCCGGAGCGTTGCCGGAACGCAAAAGGTTCTTGTCCTCGGGAGGAGTAGGGCAACTGGTAACGATGCGCGACACGAACGACGCGCTGAACCTGGAGTGCGACGAGCGCCTGATGGGGTGGCGCAACCCGGAACAGCGGGACGACCTTCGTGATGGGGTTCTTACCGTCGCTGAGGGTTTTGATGCAGTCCCTGACGAGCCGCTGACTATCGAGAAGTTCAGCTAGTCAGGATACCCTCTGCATCGGACGAGAGAGTTTGAGGTCGGACCGCCGCGCGGGACTCAACATCAAGAGCCCGCCGCTAGTAGATGGCCGGCTTAAAAAGCCTGCACTCCGAGGATGAGGCGGCCCCTGGCATCCATGCGGGCGTTGGGCACCAGGTCGGGGCGGTGGATGTCGGAGGGGTCGTCGCCGGTGCCTATCAAGTAGACACGTGGTTCTTCGACGCCGTCGGTGGGATCGGAGACGTAGCGGCGCCAGGCCATGTCGCCCCAGATGAAGGTTATAACGGGTTTCTTTATAGGGGAGACGGGGCCGCCGTCGGGGCTGACGTGGACCTTTGGCAGGCCCAGAGCCTTCGAGATGGAGGATACTGTGCGTGTATGATCGCTCCCATTGAAAAGCGCGAGACCGGCACGCAGGCGCTGCTCGGGGTTCAAGGACCTCTGTAGGTTCTCCATCGCCCTCTCTAGCTCTTGCTCGAGGCGCCTGCTCTCCTCCTCGGTCTCCCGCAGTTGTGACGCCAGTTCCTGGGCCCGCTCCTCGGCCATGACGCGCGCCTTCTCCTCCTCCGTGAGACGCCTCTCAAGATCCCTGTTTATCATCCGCACCGGGCTGCTGTCGTCCTGCTCCCGGCCATCAGACCCCTCGCGCGCGGAAGGTTCAAGAGTCTCCCGCGGCTCGTCATGCGTGGCCCTGGCCTCCTTCAGGGCGTCCCTCATCTCGGTGGTCTGCTCCTCCAGGCGCGCCCTCTCGGCCTCGCTCTCGGCGAGACGCCGCTCCAGGACCTCCGCTGCGGTGTCCATCTCCCCATTCTGCCCGCGCTCCGGCGGCTTCGCATGGAGGCGGGCCTCGGACTCCTGACGTGTGGCGTCCTCCAGGCTCTCATTGAGCTGTGCGACCTCGGAGTTGTGTCGCTCCTCGGCGGCGGCGAGGCGGGCCTCCAGGTCTCGGCGCACCTTCGCCATCTCCTCGGCGTTCCGTTCGCGTAGGGAGTTGACGTCCGCCTCTCTCTGGGCTTTGAGGGCCACAATGCGGCGCTCCGCGGCCTCTTTCTCCTCTCCGATATGTATCGCCTGCGCCCGCCGGAGCTCGCGCTCGCGTCCCTCGGCGAGGCTTTTGATCTCCCGGACATCCTTCTTGCGTCTCTCTTCGGCCTCGGCGGCTGCCTTCTCCATCTCGATCCGCAACTGCTGTACCTCGACCCGGTGAGCCTCGGCCATCTCCTGAAGCTCCTTCTGGAGCTGGAGTTCCCGGCTCGCCGCCGCGCTCCTCAGGACCTGCAACTCCGCGGCATGTTGTCCGCGCAGGGTGCGTTGCTCCTCCTCGCGCCTGCGTCCGAGCTCCTCCCGGAGGGCCCGTTCCAGCTCGATCTTCTCCCTCTCGGCCTCCGCGTGCAGTCGCTCGACCTCCGCGTGGTGCCGTCCTCTGAGCTCCTCCACCTCCGCGCGCAGCGCCTCGACCTCCGACCGGTGCTCTCCACGGAGCTTTTCCAGCTGCGTGCTGTGGCGTTCTTCCAGCTCCCGGTAGCCCTGCCGGAGTTGCTCCTCCCACTGCTCGGACGCTTGTTTGAGCTCCTCGATCTCCGACTCGTGGCGCTCTTCGAGGGCCGTGCGCTCCTTGCGGAACTCCTCCCTCAACGCCCCGATCTTGCTCTCCGACTCCGCTGCCGCGACCTCCGCGCGGCGCTGCTCTTCGAGATCCCGCCGGAGGGCGTCCATGTCCGCTATGTGCTTGTTGCTCATACGAAGCTGCTCGTCCGCGTTCTGCTGGCGCACGGCGCTGATCTCGGCCCGGAGCTTCCGCATCTCCTCTTGGGCCGCCGCCCGCGAGAGGTCCTCCGTGCTCAGGCCCTCCAGAGCCCGGCCTCGCGCCGCCATCTCCTTCTGGGCGACTTGCAAAGCCCCCCTGGCCTCTTCGAGGTCCCGGCGAAGCTCCGCAACCTCGCCCTCGAAGCTCTCGATGAGATCGTCGGCGGCCCGCATATGTTCCTCGAACTGGAGCAGCGGGTCCCGGTACTCTGCGTTGCCGCCGGTCATGTCATCCTTGGTACGCTTCTTCGTCAAGCCGCGTTGTCCCTGATAGCCTCCACCCGCGATAAGGGTAACCCTTTCACACCTTCAGGTAAAGACCCGTTACTATCTCCGCGGCGAGTCCCGGATAACAAGAGAGCGAAACGCAGCCCCCGAACAAGAGAGCCTCTACGACCTGCCGGCGGATTCGGCGCCCAAAGGATGGGCACGGGATCGTAATAACCCTTTATAAGCCCCGCATATACCCCAACGGCAACAGGGAGGAGAAATGTACTGGGCCTGAAGAGGCGAGCGTTGTCAGGAGCCTTTGTGCCCTAGTCCTCCATCTGGCAGACGGGGCAGTGGCCCTCGATCACGAGGGAGGTGTTGGTTACTTTGTAGGGGGTGTTCTCCCGGATGCGGGCCGCGAAGTCGTCGAACTTGAGGCCCGGTATCTCCGCGACCTTGCCGCACCTGGTGCAGCGGATGTCGTAGTGAGGCTCGGTATTCAGGTCGTAGCGCACCGGCGACTCGGACCAGCGCTTCGCCTCTATGAGGCCGATCTCCTCCAGCACCGAGAGCGCCTGATAAACCGTTCCGAGCGCCACCTTGGGGTTTTTCTTCTTGACGGCGAGGTAGACCTCCTCGGCCGACGGGTGCCCCTTGAAGTCCTGGAGCGCGTCGAGTACGGCCCGGCGTTGCGAGGTCAGGGTGTAACCAGACCTCCGAAACATCTCCCGAACATCGCTCTCCGGAGAGCCGATCATACCTCGCCCCTCTTTCGATCAATAACCATTCCTAAAAAAGTGTATCACACCACGTCGCGCGGTCCGGGTGTAGCATTGTCCTGAGATGAGCCTGCTTGTCGACATCCTGCTAAACCTCGTCCGCCTCCTGCGCAACGCCTACTCTCGCGTCCTCCGGCGCCGCCCGCCCGACTTCGTCTGGCTCCCCGTCACCGGCTCTCTCCCCGAGCTGGATCCCCCGCGGCCGGGTCTCCTCCGCCGGCGTCTCGACCCCCGGCCTTCGCCTCCAAGCCTCGAAGGCATCCGGTCTCGTCTCGACCGGCTCCTCGCTGACGGGCGCCCACGGGGTGTGATCCTTCGCGTCGAGAACCTCGACGCCGGGTGGGCCTCCCTCGAAGAGCTCCGCCGCGAGCTACAGAGGTTCCAAAGTAAAGGGAAGAGGGTCGTAGCCTACCTCGTGAACCCGGATACCCGCTCCTACTACCTCGCCACGGCGGCGAACGAGGTCTTCGCGACCCCGCTCGCCACGCTGAACGTCGTCGGCCTGCGCACCCGCGTCAACTTTCTCAAGGACACTCTGAGCCTCGCCGGCCTGCGGACAGAGGTCGTCGCCGTCTCGCCCTACAAGAGCGCCGCCGATCCCGTCTCCCGACCAAACTTCTCTCCCGAAGCGCGCGAGCAGATGGAGAGACTACTCGACCGGAGGTTCGACGAGCTCGTCGCCGCCGTCTCCGAGGAGCGCAGCCTACCACCGGAAGAAGTTCGCAACCTTGTAGACCAGGCGCCTTACTCCGCCTGCCAGGCCGCGCGGAACGGGCTGCTGGACGGGGCGCTCTATGAGGACGAGCTCTCGCGGAGGCTCGGCGGTGAGAATCCGGCGAGGATAGCGGAGTGGGGGGTGGCGAGAAAGGCGTTACATCTCTCGTACCGTAGACGTAGGACGCGCAAGGGCGTGGGGCTCGTAAGCGTCAGGGGCACGATCACGCGCGGTAGGAGCCGCAGGCTCCCGATACCGCTGCCTCTCCTCGGGAGAGAGCAGGCCGGGAGCGACTCGGTGGTCGCGGCGCTGCGGGCCGCCGAGAAGAGCCGGCGCGTAGGGGCGGTCCTGCTCCACGTCGAGTCCCCCGGCGGCGATGCCCTCGCCTCCGACCTGATCTGGCGCGAGGTCGAGCGTATCAACGCTAGAAAGCCCGTCGTAGTCCTGATGGGGAACACAGCCGCCTCGGGCGGCTACTACGTCTCGGCGGCGGCGAGCCACGTCTTCGCCCGCAAGAATACGATCACCGGCTCTATCGGCGTGATCCTCACCCGCCCCGTCGCCGCTAACTTGATCGACAAACTGAAGGTCAACCCCGTCACGATAGAACGCGGCGCGCGCTCCAACCTCCTCGACCCGCGCCGAGCACCCTCCACCGACGAGCTGACCATCCTGAACGAACACCTCCAGAACTTCTATAGAGAGTTCAAGGACCGTGTCGAGAAGGGCCGAAACCTCGGCGCGCGATCCCTCGAAGAGATAGCCGGCGGCCGGGTCTGGACCGGCGCAGAGGCCCTCGAACTCGGTCTCGTGGACGAGCTAGGAGGCTTCCGCGACGCCCTCGACGAGGCTCGGCGACTCGCCGGTATCCCCGAAGGAGTGCCCGATGCGCTCGTAAAGGTAACGCCGCCCCGCGGCACACGCCCTACACCCGGCGAGCCTGTGCGAGAGGCCGTTGACGCCATGAGCGGCGCGATCTCGGAGCTTGCGGCGGCCCGCGTCTGGGCGCTCGCTCCGTACGAGATCTCCGACGACTGGTAGTATCAGCGCGTCATGAGGAAAGGCGTAGACAAACGGGCGATGGCCGTACTCTCCGCCGGGCACCTCTTCACGGACGTGAACCAGGGGGCCGTGGCCGCCCTCATACCCTTCCTCATCGTGGAGAGAGGGCTCTCGCTCGCTGCTGCCGGGACGCTCGTCCTCGCCGCTACCCTCAGTTCCTCTATCGTGCAGCCGATCTTCGGATACTTCTCGGACAACAGGCCGCTACCCGCGCTGATGCCGCTCGGTGTCCTGCTCGGGGG
>CADCVG010000032.1 GCA_902806075.1 uncultured Rubrobacteraceae bacterium | reverse complement strand
GGGGCCAGAGAGCGGAATGCATCGGGGGTCATCTGGAGGGCAAAGCGCACCAGGCCGTAGGTGCCGAGCTTCAAAAGGACGCCGGCCAGGATCACGCTGCCCGCCGTTGGCGCCTCGACGTGAGCTGCCGGAAGCCAGGTGTGGACCGGGAAGACCGGGATCTTGACGAAGAAGGTCACGAGCATGGCGATCAGGGTGAGGGCCGCCGCAAGACCTGCGAGGGGCGGGTTGGCGATGAGCTCGCGCATATCGAAGGTGTTTGGCTCGCTGCCGAGGTAGAGGGCCAGGATCGCCAGCAGCAGCGGCAGGCTGCCGAGAAGGGTGTAGAGGAAGAACGTCAGGGCGGCCCGCTGGCGTCCCTCGTAACCCCAGCCGGCGATGACGAAGTACATGCCGACGAGCGTTACCTCGAAGAAGACGTAGAAGAGGACCGCGTCGAGGGCGACGAAGACACCAATGGAGGCGGTCTCCAGGAGGAGAAAGATAGCCACATAGGAGCGTGCCCGCTCGGTGATATGCGTCGAGAACAGAAGCGAGACGAAGAAGAGCACCGTTGTCATCAGGACAAGCGGGAGGCTAATGCCATCCACGCCTACCCGGTAGGCAGCGTTCAGGGAGGGGATCCAGGCGACCTCTTCTACCTGCGCGAACCCCTCCCCCGCTGTCCCGCGTGTCCAGATGAAGAACGAACCGAGAAGGGCGAGCCCGGAGGTAACGAGGCCGACCGCATGCGCGAGACGAGGCGGAGAGCCACGCATGAGCACCAAGAGCGTCGCGCCGACGAGCGGGAGGAAGAGCGTAATAGAGACGAGCGGTAACATCGCGAGTACCTCTTTCTACAAACCTATTGAACCGACGATCAGTAGCGCGAAGACCAGGGCGCCCCCAACGACAGCGAGCAAAAGCTCCCTATGGACGAGACCCGTTTGCAGCTCGCGAGCCCTACCCCCTAGTTCGCGAGTGCCCCGCACGAGCGCGGCGATAAGCCCGTCTATCCCCTTATCATCGGTCGTTCGGGAGGCACTGGCCACCGTGAGCGCCACCGAGCCGACGGCGAGCACGCCAGCGTGGATACCCCGGTCGAGGATGCCTAGGGCACGCGCGATGGCGAGCGCCGGATGAACCACGAGCCTGTCGAACCCACCACCGACGCGGAATCCCCTACCGGCAAGCCCAGAGAGGGGCCCGAGCAGGCGGTCGGCAGGTAATGCCCAACCGCCGGCCAATCCAATTAACGCTGTAACGAGGCCGAGGGTGGCGATGGGCAGGGTTTCTTCCGGTGACTCGGTCCCAAGCAGCTCGGCGACCGGCGGCAGGGCGAGACCCAGGAGGGTGGCCAAGACCGTGAGTACGGTAAGGCCCGCACCCATCCACCGGGTTCCAGAGACCGGCTCGCTCTCTCCTTCGCCGTGCCACAGGAGCCGCAAGGCTCGGGCGATGTAGAGGCCGGTGAGCAGGGTCCCGGCGAGAGCGAACGGAGCGAAGAGTGAAGCATATGGTGAGGAGAAGGAAGCCGCCAGGATCGCGTCCTTCGACCAGAAGCCGCTCAGCGGCGGGATGCCGGCGAGAGCGAGGCCCGCGACGACGAAGCCGAGGAAGGCGAGGCGGTGCGCGCGGCCTACTCCTTCGAGGTCGGCGAGCTGCGTGGAGCCGCGGGCATGCTGAAAGATGCCAGCGCCGAGAAAGAGCGCACTCTTCATGACGGCGTGAGTGAGGAGGTGAAAGAGGGCGGCCACCGGTGCTCCGGCGCCGACGGCGAGCAGCATGAGACCATACTGGCTGGAGGTCGAAGCTGCCAGCAACCTCTTCAGGTCGCGCTGGGCGAGGGCGGTGGCCCCGGCCACGAGTGCCGTCAGGCCGCCCGCTACGCCCACCACGACGAGCGTGGCGGGCGGGAGCAGGGGAAAGGAGCGTATCAAGAGTATCGTCCCAGCGGCTACCAGCGTCGCCGAGTGCAGAAGAGCAGAGACCGGGGTGGGGCCGGCCATCGCGTCCAGGAGCCAGCCGTGCATGGGGGTCTGGGCCGACTTGCCCATCGCGGCCAGGAGCAGGAAGAGGCCGGCGGCGACGGCCGCCGTACCACCCACCTCCAAGGTCAAAGAGATCTCGCTGGTACCGGTCTGCGCGATCAGGACGAAGACGGCGACGTAGAGCCCGAGGTCGGCGGTGCGGGTGTAGAGGAAGGCGCGCGTGGCGGATTTCCCCACGCCGGGGCGCTCGAACCAGAACCCGATCAGGAGGTACGACGAGAGTCCGATGAGCTCCCACGCCGCGAGCAAGAGCACCCAGTCGCCCGCCAGGACGAGCGCCTGCATCGCCGCCACGAAGAAGGACATCCCGGCGAAGAACCGGGGCAAGTCTCCTTCGCCCCGCATGTAGCCGACCGCGTAGACCATCACCAGGAAGCCCACGACCGCGACGGCCGCCGCGAGCATGGCCGTCAAGGGCTCCGCGACGACCCGCAGCGGCAGCCCCGGCAAGCCAGGCAGCTCGACGGAAGGGCGTGCTCCAACGGCGACGCGGGAGAGCAAGGTGAGGGCGGAGGCCAGCGAGACGCCGGCCCCGAGCAGGGCGAGCACCGGCGCGCCGCGCCTTATCAGCAGGATCAGGGCGGCGGCAACGAGCGGGCCCAGGATGATGAGGGCGAGGGTGATCATCCCTTGAGGTCCTGAGCCTCTTCCATCTCGACCGAACCTTTGGCGCGAAAGCGTCCGGTGGCGACACCGAAGCCAACGGCCATCTCCAGGGCCATGACGGTCATGACGATGAGGACGAACATCTGACCAGAGTAGACCTCGGGGTGCAGAAAGCGCCAGAAGGCGACGAGGTTTACCATCGCGCCGCCGAGAATGACCTCGACGCCCATCATGATCATGACCAGGTTCGTCTGACTAAGCGCGCCGTAGAGGCCGATGCCGAAGAGTATCGCCCCGACGACGAGCGCGACGATCAGCGTGATCACTCCTTACCCCTCCTCTTTATCGCGATCGCGGTCGCCGCGATCATGGCGGTCAGGATAGTTACGCCCGCGGTCTCGAAGATAAGCATGGACCGTTCCATGATCTCGATCCCGAGCCCGTAGACCTGCTCCGCCGGACGCACCTCCGGGGCTATGGGCCCCCAACCGGCGAAGAAGGCGACGGCCAGGGCGGCCAGAGCTCCCAGGGCACCTGCAACCTGCGAGGCGCGCTTCTGGTGGGTCATGTCCATTCCACCGAGGCCCCCCGGATCCATCATGTACATCACCATAAAGATCGCCATGATCGCCATCTCAGTAGCCATCATCATGATCTGCAACACGCCTAAAAACTCCGTCTGCATGGCGAGGAACATCCCCCCTATCGCCGCCTGCGAGAACAGGAGCGCGAGAGCCGAGCGCACCATCGAGGAGGTGCGAAAGACGACGACGGCGAACCAGATCGCCGCGAGCCCGAAGAACCCCGTGAAGACTGCCTGGACCATTACTCCACCACCAGTAGAAGGACGCCCACGTAGAAGATATTGAAGAGCGCGAGCGGGATGCCTATCTTCCAGCCCCACTCCAGCACGTGCGTCTCGCGCAACCTCGGTACGTACCTGCCGGCGAGCAGCATCGCCGCCGCCACGAGGAGCGTTTTGAGCGCGCTCCACGCCCACGGCGGCAGGACCGGTCCGAGCCACCCGCCGAGGTAGAAGACCGAGATCGCCGCCGCCAGGGTGACGACGAGCACGGCGCGCGCGAGGCGCATCACCGCGAGCCGCCAGCCCGTGTACTCGGCCATAACTCCGCCCGCGAGCTCGCCCGGGGCCGTGGGCAGGTCGAGCGGCGGCAGGAAGGCGACGCCCATCGCCGCCAGGAAGAAGATTACGAAACCCACCGGCTGGTAGACAGCGTTGGGCAGCACCGCCTGAGACTCGACGACCTCGGTGGTGAAGAGCGACTCGGCGCGCATCGCTACGGCCGTTATGGGCATGACGATGAGCATGGAGTAGGCGATGAGTTGGCCGAGAAAGCGGAAGCCGCCGACCATGGCGTAGGTTCCGTCGGGCCCCCAGCCGGCCATGACGAGGGCGACCATGACGTAGGCCAGGGCAGCGTTGACGAAGAGGGCGCCAGTGGCGAGGTCAACCACGACAAGGCCCGGAGAGAGAGGCAGTACGGCGGCGGCGAGCAGGGCCGCGACGAGCAGGAGCGGCGGTGCGACCTCGAAGAAGATGCGGTCGGGCTGCCTCGGAACGACCGACTCCCGCCCCAAAAGCGCAAGCCCGGAGGTGATCGGCCCCGCGGGCCGCAGCCTACCCGTCGAGACCCACCCCTCCAGCACGGCGACGAGGTAGGCTCCGACGAGCAGCATCAGAACCGTCAGCACCGCGCTCATCGAGCTATTCCCCAGGGGCTCAGGTCGAGCGAGGCAACTCCGACGAGGGCGTCGGCCAGTTCCCGCTGCTCCGCGAGGCCCCCGACCAGTCCGAGGTGCCGCGCCGAGGGCTCGTCCAGCTCGACGATGTTCACCGCGCCCTCCCCCAGCCTGAGGCGCAGAATCGCCACCCCGCGCGGCGTCTCGACCGTCGCCGGACCCTCGTGGAGCGGCTCCATGTTCGTGGCCGGCTCCGGACCCGTCATCTCCCCCGCCTTCCCTACAAGATCCAGGCTCTGCTCGATCTCGGCGAGCCGCACCTTAAGCCGCGAAAGGGCGTCGTTCCCGTCGCGGACGACCGGCTCGAAGCCCAAAGTTCGGTAGACCTCCTCGTCCGCGCGGACATCGGTTACGACGCCCCCGGCCCGTGCCACCGGACCCAGGAACTCGGCCCCTTCGGGGAGGAGCCCGACGCCCTTCAACTTGCGCCTGAGTAGCGGCGTCTTCTCCACCCTTCGGGAGAGCCTACCGGCCTCGACCCGGAGCCGCGTGATCTCGTCGGCGTTGGCTGCCCGGACGAGGGAGATCTGGAGCCTGCCCGCGCGGTCTTCGAGCCAGGAGTACCCGAGCAGGTGGCCAAAGATCGAGAGCCAGCCCAGGTGGCTGGCCGCCCGCTCACGCTCGAGAGCTCCTACCCGTGCGAGCGCGGTACGCTCCTCGGGTTCGACACCAGCCGCGCTTTCGAGCGCCCTCAAGGCGAGCACGCGGTATGCAACCGGCGAGAGAGGGTCGAGCCGTGCCAGCCGGCCGATGAGTTCTTCGGCCGGACCGGCAAGGTCCTCCGCGGTCGGCCGTCCCTCGATGCCTTCCGCCTCAGCCCGTGCCACCGTGTCGCCGTCGAGCGTGAGCATCAGGGTGAGGCCGCCGGGCAACCCCGGGAACAGCGGGCCGAACGGCGCATCCTCCACCCACTCCATCTGCAACCCGTCGCTGCTGCGCGGCAGGTCCCTGGTCATCTCGACCATAGACATGAAATCCATGTCGCCGTGGTCCATATGCCCGTGCCCGCCGTGTTCCGCGTGCTCGTGGTCTTCGTGCTCGCCATGCTCCATGCCGGCGTGCTGACCTTGCCCCTCGTGCTCACTGTGGGCGCCGTGCTCCGAGTCGCCGGGACCGTCGGGGTTGGCGTCTCCCTCGTCGGCGCTCGCATGATCCGTGCTTCCGGGACCCGCATGGCCGTGCTCACCGTGGGAGGCGCTTTCCTGGCCGTGTCCGCCCTGTTCTATAGCCTCATGTCCGTCGTCCCGGCCTTCCTCTCCGTCGCTGTGAGCCGCAGTTGAGTGCTCTGCCTCACCGTGATCTATGTCGCCACGAGAGCCGTGATCTTCGTCATGGTGCTCCTGAGCGCCGTTGTCCATGTCCTCGTGGTGCGTGGCGTGGCCGGCGTGGTCCATAGCGCCATGACCGTCCCCGCCGGCAGCCTCGCGCGGCACCAGTTCCATGCCGCAGATGGGGCAGGAGCCCCGCTCGCTTCGGACGACCTCCGGGTGCATGGAACAGACATACTCAGTCTGGGTACGGATCGCATCCACGTCGAAGTCGGCCACCTCCGGGGAGAATGCACTTTGCGCGAAGAGCTGCCGCAGCTCGGCGACGCCGGCGGCGACGTCCTCCTGTCTGAGCCCGGCCGACACGTTCGGTTCGGGGAGCGGCGAGACGTCCCCTGTTCCGACCGCGAGGATGGCACGAGGCCGGGGCATCTGGGCGTAGGCGACCGCCGCAGCCTTCTTGAGTCCCAGCGGCAGCTCGCCGACGAGCAAGAGCACGCTCGCGTGGCGCGGGGTGCCGGAGATCTGCAGTCCGGTCGCGTCGAGGTCCACGCCCAAGACGCGGACGGCTTCGGGGCCGGGGACGACGAAGGCTGAGAACTCTCGCGACTGCGCCCGAGCCACGAGGCGGCGGAGGAAGGAGGGCCGTGCCTGTCGGGCGCCGAAGATCACTGTCGCCTCAGTGCCCCCTGGCTCCAGCCGTACAGGAGCCCGAGGAAGAGGACCATGAGGAAGACGCCCATGTCCAGGAGCGCGACGAGCCCGAGTTCCTTGTAGACGACGGCCCAGGGATACATGTAGGCCATCTCCATGTCGAAGGCCAGGAAGAGGAGCGCGTACCCGTAGTAGCGCACGTGGTAGCGGCCCCACACTGGATCGGGTGAAAGTTTACCGGAGGTTGCCGGCACGTCCTTGGCCTTCTCCTGGCGCACCCGTCCCAAGGAGCGGGAGATCACACCCAGGCTCAACGCCAGCCCGACCGTCGCCACGACCATTCCGAAGAGGAGCGCGTACTGCTGCAAGGCGCTCATGCCGAAACCCGCCTGGTTTCGTAACCGCTCATGTTGTCAAGCCCTTCTCCCGCTCGCGGGGTGCTGTACTTGTCGATCTACAGCTCACGACCAGCCCCGGACCGTCGCAGCACGATGGAAGCCAGCTACCCTGACGCGCGACTGGCCCCTCTTCCACTCATTCATCAGGCGGCCACGGTGTAGCCGGCCTCCTCGACGGCGTCCTTCAGGTCGGCGGTCGTCACCTTCCCCTCGTCGTAGCGTACCTCGAGGGTGCCCGATTCGGGGTCGGCATTCGAGTACTCGACGCCGGCCAGACTGCCCAGTTCTTCTTCCACGGCGGCCTTGCAGTGGGCGCAGCTCATGCCCTCCACGTTCAGGGTGGTCTCGGTCATGGTCTCTACTCCTCTCTCTTTGGTCTTCTCTAAACTCTCAAGAACCGCTCGACGGCGGCGGTTAGCTCCTCGACCTTATCGTCGGCCTTCTGCCTGTCTCCGCCCTCGATAGACTCGCGGACGCAGTGCTCGACGTGGTCCTTGAGCACGAGCATACCCACCTTCTCCAGAGCGGAGACGACGCTGGCGACCTGGGTGAGGACGTCTACGCAGTAGGCCTCCTCGTCCACCATCCGCTGCAGCCCACGCACCTGTCCCTCTATCCGCTTGAGGCGGTTTCGGAGCTTCTCCTTATCCTTCGCCTTTATGTAGCCATGGACCGTCTCCGGCGCCGGCTCGTTTTTCCCTACCGCTTCCATGCTCTCTCGCCTTTCCCTAGACAACCTTTGTCTGCCTGAGCCTGAGGGCGTTCGTCAGCACCGTCACCGACGAGAGCGCCATAGCCGCCGCCGCGAGGATAGGGTTGAGGAACCCGTACTCGCCGAGGAAGGGCCGCAGGGCCTCTGGCACCGTCCCGCCCACGAACAGCGGATAGAGGATGCCGGCGGCCACCGGGATCAGGGCCACGTTGTAGGCGAAGGCCCAGAAGAGGTTCTGCTTGATGTTGCGGACCGTCGCCCTGGAGAGGGCTACCGCCCGGGAGACGCCCCGCACGTCTCCTGAGATGAGCGTCAGGTCGGCGGCCTCCATCGCCACGTCGGTGCCGGTACCGATGGCGACACCGACATCGGCCAGGGCCAGGGCCGGGGCGTCGTTGATGCCGTCTCCAACCATGCCCACGCGCTTGCCCTCGGCCTGGAGACGCCTTACCTCCTGAGCCTTGTCCTCGGGCCTCACCTCGGCCAGGACGCGGTCTATACCGAGCTCCCTGGCGATGGCCCCGGCGGTGCGGCTGTTGTCGCCGGTAAGCATGGCGACCTCCAGTCCAAGGGAGTGCAGCTGCTCGACGGCCTCCCTGGACTCCTCACGCACG
Organism: uncultured Rubrobacteraceae bacterium; assembly: GCA_902806075.1. Lineage (GTDB taxonomy): Bacteria > Actinomycetota > Rubrobacteria > Rubrobacterales > Rubrobacteraceae > Rubrobacter_F. The sequence goes on along the minus strand of CADCVG010000032.1, from coordinate 4,586 downwards.
ACGTCCGCCACCGCCACCAGGCCGGCGGGCCTGCCGTCTACAGCCACAAACATCGGGGTCTTCCCACCCGCAGCTAACTCCTCGCTTCTGGGAACCAGCCCGTCCTCGGAGATGCCGGACTCCGTGAGAAAGCGGCGGTTGCCGACGAGGACCTCGCGGCCCTCGACGCGGGCTCGCACGCCGCCGCCGGTCACGGCCTCGAACTCCTCGGCGTCGGACAGGGAGAGGCCGCGTCCCCTGGCGCCCTTCACGATGGCCTCGCCCAACGGGTGCTCCGAGCCGCGCTCCGCGGAGGCGACAAGCCTGAGGAGCTCTTCGGTCGGGACGGCGTCCGTGACCACGACGTCGGTCAGCTCGGGCTCGCCCTTCGTGAGGGTGCCGGTCTTGTCGAGGACTATCGTGTCGAGCTTGTGGACGCCTTCCAGGACCTCGCCACCCTTGATTAGGATGCCGCTCTCGGCCCCCTTGCCGGTGCCGACCATGATCGAGGTCGGCGTCGCCAGCCCCATCGCACAAGGGCAGGCGATGATGAGGACGGCGACCATGTTCAGCAGCGCGAGGGTGAATGCCGGCTCCGGACCGAACGCCCACCAGACCCCGAACGTCGCCAGGGCCGCCACGATGACCACGGGCACGAAGACCGCGCTGATCCTGTCGGCGAGGCGTTGTATTGGGGCTTTACTCCCCTGGGCCTCCTCGACCATGCGGATGATCTGGGAGAGCGCCGTGTCCTTGCCAACCTTCTTCGCCTCGAAGCGGAACGAGCCCGTGCGGTTGATGGTCGCACCTATGACCTCGTCATCGACCCGCTTGGTCACGGGGATGGACTCGCCGGTGATCATAGACTCGTCCACCGCCGACTCGCCCGCGAGGACGCGCCCGTCCACCGGGACCTTCTCGCCGGGACGGACCACGACGACGTCGCCTACTCGTACATCCTCGACAGGTATGTCCCGCTCCTCTCCGCCGTGCACGACGCGCGCGGTTCTGGCCCGGAGGCCGGCGAGCTTCTTTATCGCCTCGTTGGTGCGGCCACGAGCACGCATCTCCAAGAGGCGCCCGAGCAGGATGAGCGTGATGATCAGGGCCGAGGTATCGAAGTACACGTCGGCCCTACCGCCGGCTCCCGCGAAGAGCCCGGGGGCTACGGTGGCGACCGCGCTGTAGAGGTACGCCGCGCTCGTGCCCAACGCCACCAGCGTGTTCATGTTGGCCTGCCCATGCTTGAGGGCACCGTAGGCGCTCCTGTAGAAGCGCCAGCCAGCCCAGAACTGCACCGGCGTCGCCAGAGCGAGAAGCCCCAGGTTCAGCCACAAGGTCGGGATCGGGGGCATGTAGCCGAGCATGTGCGGGAGGCTTCCAACCAGGACCAGGGCCGTCAGCGCCGCGGCGACGAGGAAGCTGTTCCGGAGCTTGCGGTACTCCTTCTCATGCGCGTCCTCGGTCGAGGCCTCCGCCTCCCCCTCATTCACCACGCCGTAGCCGGCGCCCTCGACGGCCTTCTCGAGGTCACGCGGCTCGACCTCGCCAGCGAGGTACCGGACGGTCGCCTTCTCTGTCGCCAGGTTCACGGTCGCCTCCAGCACGCCGGGGACCTTCTTCCTGAGGGTCCGCTCCACGCGCCCGACGCAGGAGGCGCACGTCATCCCCGTGACGCCGAAGGTAGTCTCGCGCACGTCCGTGCCGTAGCCCGCTCCCTCTATCGTACTAATCAGGTCGTCAGGGCTCGTGGTCTTCGGATCGTACTCGACCGTCGCCTTCTCGGCAGCAAAGTTCACGCTCGCCGAAGCGACACCCTCCTTCTTGGAGAGCGCTCGCTCGACGCGGCGTACGCAGGAGGCACACGTCATCCCGGTCACCGGAATGGTCAGCATCTTCTCGTCCTGCTTATCCACCGGCACAACTCCTCTCTGCTGCCATCACTTTTACCATACCCCCCTAAGGTATTATCAAAAGATCCTGCTGTCAAGGGTTGGCGGCGCGACTTTTGTGTCCCTGCTCGAAGCTGGTACAGCATCTTGCATTAGCGTTGGGCCGGATGCACTATGCGAGTATGAACGCCTACTCTGAAGACCTGAGAAAGAAGATAGTTGAGGCCAAAGAACGAGGGATGCCCACGGTTGAAGTCGCCCGCACGTTTGGCGTGGGCCTCTCTTCGGTCAAGCGCTACGCGAAGACGGCCCGCCAAGGGGGATCGCTACGTCCCAAGAGCAGCCCGGGTAGACGCCCGAAGGCGGACGAAAGCGCGAGGATACTCCTGGAGGCCGACCTCAAGGAGCGCCCGGCCGCTACCCTGACGCAGAGGCGCGAGTACCTGCGCAGCGTAGCCGGGTTGAGGGTAAGCGAGTCCACCGTCTCGCGGCTCTTGAGACGCCTGGGGTGGAGCCGAAAAAAAGATCGGTGGGTGCGAGCGAACGCGACCGGTGGTTGAGGGCCGCTTGGCGGGCGCTCGTCGCCGGGCGGATCGACGCCGAGCGGTTGGTGTTCGTGGACGAGATGGGTTCGAACACCTCACTTTTCTCCCTCTACGCCTGGGCACCCAGAGGAGAGCGGGCGCTCTGCTCGGTGCCGCGCAACCGAGGTAAGAACACGACGCTGCTCGCGAGCATGACTACCGAGGGTATGGGGCCGTGCATGGCGGTGGTGGGCGCAACTACGAGGGTCGTTTTCGAGACCTTCGTCGAACGGCTCCTCGCGCCCGCCCTCAACCCCGGACAGGTGGTCGTGATGGACAATCTCGGCGCTCACAAGGGCGAGAGGGTGCGAGAACTGATCCAAGAGAGAGGCTGCGAGCTGTTGTACCTGCCGCCCTACTCGCCCGACCTCAACCCCATAGAGGAGGCGTTTTCGAAGGTCAAGGGATTGTTGCGGCGGGCGGGAGCACGAACCCACGAGGCGCTGATCGAGGCGATGGGACGGGCTCTAGACGTGGTTACTGCCGAGGACGTCCGAGGGTTCTTCGAGCATTGCGGCTATCCAATTCCGGCCCAACCTCTATGACAGCCGCTGTAACGGTAGTTTGTTGAAGTAGGAAAAGGGTCGTGCTCCAATGGCGGTGCACAAGGAGGTGCCGCCATGACCAGAAGGCTGCCCGTCTCTCCGTCCCCCGGCCCCCTCGAAGAGTTCGCCGCCCGATTCGACGACCTCTTCCGGGCTCGTGCCCAGCGCGATGGCTTCCGCCGCTACCTGGAGGGGCTACTGCTCCCGGCCGAGCGCAACAAGACCCTGACCGCCCTCGCCAACACCGAGCCCGTGGCCGGGGCGCAGCGAAAGGAGGCGCAGAGCCTGCAGTGGTTCCTCTCCGAGTCCGGGTGGGACCCGGAGGATCTCAACGGGCGCCGGCTGGAGCTCTTGTTTGGAGACCGATCTACCGCTCCGAACGAGAGGGGCGTCCTGGTAATAGACGAGCACGGGGACCGCAAGTGGGGCAAGCGCACCGCCCACGTCGGCAGGCAATGGCTCGCCAACATAGGCAAGACCGAGAACGGGGTGGTGAGCGTCAGCAGCCTGTTTGCGGACGAGGAGGTGTACTACCCTCTGGAGGTTGAGCCCTACACGCCTGCGCACCACTTCGAGGGCGGCAAGGACGACCCTGGGTTTCGCACGAAACTGAGGATAGCGTGCCAGCTGGTAGAGCGGTCGGTAGAGATGGGCGTTCCCTTCCGGGTGGTGGTCGCGGACTCCTTCTACGGTGAGGATCGGGGCTTCAAGCGCTCCCTGGAAGGGTTGGGGCTCGGTTACGTGCTGGCGCTCAAGAAGTCGCACTCGTGGTGGCACGCGCAAGGCACGATCGGCGCCTTGTGGGAGGCTGCCCTGGCGGCCGGATGGAAAGGCGCCCAGGAGCCGGGGGAGTGGTCGAAGGTGGTGCGCACCTTCCGGGACGGGCATCGGGAGGAGTGGTGGGCGTTGGAGGTGGAGGCCGGTCCCTACGGTACGAGTCGGGCGAAAAGGGCGCTGGTGGTCACCACCGATCCGGTAAAGCTGCCGGACCTCGCCACCTGGTACCTGGCCACCAACCTGCCCGCGCCAGGTTCCCAACGGGCACTCGAGAGTGATCTCGCCTCGGCGAGCGTGGCGGAGGTGGTGAGGCTCTACGGCTTGAGGATGTGGGTGGAGCAGAGCTACAAGCAGGTCAAGCACGTCCTCGGATGGAGCGACTACCAGGTCAGGAGCGACCACGCCATCCGCCGCCACTGGCAGTTGGCGTGCTTGGCGTTCTCGTTCTGCTGGTGGGCCTACGGACGCCTGCCGGCTTCGCCAGACGAGACAGCGGAACAACCGGAGGGGGATCTATGCGCAGGCTGGGCGGGAAGGGGCAAAAAGGAGAGCCTTGGTGCCCTGGCCGGAGGCCTTGAGGGCGATGAGGGCATGGCTGGAGCCGTGGGTGATGCTGTGGCGCTACTGGAGGGCGTTCTCCGATCTGCCCCCACCATTGGAGCTAAGGGTGCTGCTTGAGCAGCTGTTCTCGGGGAAGGGGCTCTACCTCTATGCCCGCTAACAACAAACTACCGGTAAGAGGCGAACTTTCGAGAAGGCCTGGGCATATTGAAAGACTCCTTCATAACCATTTTCGGCCTTTCGTTGGG
>CADCVG010000031.1 GCA_902806075.1 uncultured Rubrobacteraceae bacterium | reverse complement strand
GTGTGGCCTTCGCTCCCGGAACGGCCTGGAGAAAGGCCTCGTCTCTCTGGAACGATGGCCTCCGCCTCTCTCCCGAGATGGGAATAGCCATCGAGAGGTTTGTGGGCGAGATCCAGGAGACCACCCGGACTCGACCGGGAAGAGCTTCGCGATACCGGTGAGCGAGCACGCGAACGGGGGCACGGAGGAGTAAGCCAAGCCTGGGTTGTGGGATGGCCCGCGCTTCCCCGCGCAAGACGAGAGAAGGGATATAGAGGCCGGTCACCTCGGCGATCCCGCCCCTTCTCCCGGCGGAAGTTGTCCGGGGCTACTGCTTCTCTATCCCCTCTTCTATTTGCGTCCGGCCCTCCTGCACCTGCTGTTCTATCTGTGTCCGGCCCTCTTGCACCTGCTGATCCACCTCCTGCTCCACCTGCTCCCGCACCTGTTCTTCTACTTCCCCTCCGCACGCCGCCAGTCCGAGGATCGGTACAAAAGCGGCCGCAAAGAGGACAACTAGCCTTTTTTTCATGCTTCTCCTTCCCTTACTACAGGTTTGCACTACGGGTATCCCCCCGCCGCCGGCTCTTTGAACACCCGCCAGGACACGGTGCGAGCGGCCGGATCTTCGGGAGCCCCTGCACTATCTATACACAACCGGGCCGGAAATGGAGTCAAAAAGCCGTACCGAGACCCCTGCTCCTTTTGCAGGACCTCCGTCTACGTGTTCCCGTACCTCTCGTGTGGAGACCGTGGCGGCCTGTCGGCCAGAGGTTAGAAGCTTTCGCGCTGCTTGGTGACGTACCTCATGAGGCCGGCGACCAGCATCTCGTAGTTGGCCGCGAGCTCGTAGCGCTCGGAGTCTCCGGTGTCCGCGCCCTCGCGGAGCATCTCCTCGTCGCCCCGCGCCCCGAGCTCCTCGGCGATGTCCTCCTGGGAACGCTCTTCGTCCATGCGCTCCTCGACCAGGAGCAGCCAATCTTCGAGGCGCTGCTCCAGCTCGCTCAGGTGCCTCTCGACGTCCTCGTAGGAGCCGAAGTGAGTCGGGCAGAGGACCTTCGGGCCGAGCTTGCGCATGGTCTCGATGCTCCCCTTCCACGCCTCGACGTCCACCTCCGGTGGCGGTGTCGGCGGCTTCACGTAAGATTGTCCGGGGAGGCGCACCCCCGCCACGTCCCCGGCGAAGAGCGTCCCGGACTCGGGCTCGTGGAACGCCAGGTGGTGGTAGGCGTGGCCAGGGGTGTAACACGCCGAGACGAGGCCGCCGGCGGCTTCGATCTCCTCGCCCCCCGAGAGCTTCTTGAGGCGGTCCTCGGGGACGGGCCGGATCTCACCCCACAGCTCCTCCATTCTCTCGCCGTAGATGCGCGTCGAACTCTTCACGAGCTTCGACGGGTCCACGAGGTGCTGGTAGCCGATCTCGTGCACATAGAAGGTGGCGTTCGGCAGAAGCTCCGCGAGGTTCCCCGAGGCCCCGGAATGATCCAGGTGGATGTGGGTCAAAAAGACCTGCTCCACGTCCCCGGGCTCTACGCCGTTGTTCGAGAGACCCTGCATCAGGTTCTCGATGCAGGGCGTGGGCCCGGTCTCTACTATCGCGGCCGAGCCGTCGCCGGTGAGGAGGAAGGAGGCGATGATCCCCTCCGTCCCCATGAAGTCCAGGTCTATCGTCTCTATCTTCATCCGCCCTCCCCCACATCGTCTCCTCTCGCGGGCAGCCTCCGGCCCCGGAACCGGGATTATACAGACCTTCTCTGCTAGACTTTTTCGACCGCAAGCGGCGCGAGGGACGGCCCCAGCGCGCCACGGAGACCCCGCCCTGGAGAGGAGACGCCGTTTTGGACCTGAACCTCATGCGCGAGCTATCTGTCTCGACGGACTCGAAGATGGTTCTGCTCGTCCTTGACGGTCTCGGCGGGCTCCCGAACGAGGGGGGCGAGACGGAGCTAGAGGCCGCGAACAACCCGAACCTCGACTCTCTAGCCGCGAGGAGCGATCTGGGCTTGAGCAGGCCCGTCGCCGCCGGCGTGAGCCCCGGCAGCGGACCAGGCCACCTGGCCCTCTTCGGCTACGACCCTTTAGAGTACCGGGTCGGCCGCGGCGTCTTGAGCGCCCTGGGGGTCGGCTTCGAGCTCGGCGAGAACGACCTTGCAGCCAGGATCAACTTCGCCACCAAAGACGAGTCCGGCAGAATCTCCGACCGTCGGGCCGGTCGCATCGCCTCCTCTGATGCCGCGAAGCTCGTATCCCTCCTCAACGAGGAAGTAAATCTCGACGACGCGAAGGTCTCCATAGTCCACGAGAAGGAGCACCGGGCCGTCGCCGTCTTCCACGCCGCTGGTCTCTCCGGCGACCTCTCGGACTCGGACCCGCAGAGGACAGGGCTTGAACCGCTCCCCGTCAAGACCACGACCAACGACGATGCCGCCCGGGAGAGCGCCAGGCTCGCCAACGCCTTTATCGAGGAGGCGGACAAGGTTCTGGCGGACAGTCACCCGGCCAACACCGTCCTGTTGCGCGGCTTCGGGATGCATCCGGCGCTCCCGAGGTTCGACGAGGTCTACAAGCTGCGCGCCGCCGCCATCGCGGGCTACCCTATGTACAAGGGGCTCGCCCGCCTCGCCGGCATGCAGATCCTCGAGGAGGGCGAAGGCATCTCCGGCGAGTTTGAGACGTTAAAGGAGAACTGGGGCTCTTATGACTTCTTCTTTATTCACGTAAAGGCGCCCGACGCGGCGGGCGAGGACGGCGACGCGGGGCGGAAGTCCGCCGTTATAGAAGAGGTGGATGCCCTGATACCAGGCTTGCTCGACCTCGGCCCCGCTGCTCTCGCCATAACCGGGGATCACGCCACGCCCGCGAAGATGAAGAGCCACTCCTGGCATGGGGTGCCGTTCCTCCTCTCATCGGAGTACACGCTCCCGACAGCGTTGAGCTTCGGGGAGCGAGCCTGCGCCGGTGGCTCGTTAGGGGTCTTCGCGGCGGAGGAGATCATGGGCCTCCTCATGGGCCACGCCCTCAAGCTCAACCGCTACGGCGCCTGAACGAGCCTGCCCGCCAGAGGGATCGCCTCGCCGAAGCGCGTCTCGCGGCGCTCGAAGCGGAGATTATCGCCTGCCGAAGCTGCCCGCGCCTCGTCGAGTGGCGCGAGAGGGTCGCCCGCGAGAAGAAGGCGGCCCACGCCGACGAAGAGTACTGGGGCCGTCCCATACCCGGCTTCGGAGACCCGGAGGCGAGGGTCGTGATCCTGGGGCTCGCCCCCGCCGCCCACGGGGCGAACCGCACAGGCCGCTTCTTCACCGGCGACCGCTCCGGTGACTTCCTCTTCTCAGCACTCCATCGCACCGGCTACGCTAACCAACCGACCTCGCGCAGCAGAGACGACGGTCTGCGTCTCCGGGGACTCTGGATCTCCGCCGCCGTCCGCTGCGCTCCGCCCAAGAACAAACCCACCCCCGCCGAACGCGACCGGTGCCTCCCCTACGCCACCCGGGAGTTGAACCTACTCCATGCCGCACGGGTCGTCATCTGTCTCGGCGCTTTCGCCTGGGACGCCGCCCTGCGCCTCCACGAGATCCGTCCGAAACCAAAGTTCGCCCACGGCGCTGAGCACGCAACGCCCTCCGGCCCCATCCTCCTCGGCTGCTACCACCCCTCCCAGCAGAACACCTTCACCGGCGTCCTCACCCCACCCATGCTCGACGCGGTGTTCTTGCGAGCGAGGGAGATAGCAGAGGACGGGGATTTTTGAAGTAGAGGCAGGAGGACTGTCCTACGACCTCTCTTCTCTGCCCGAGTTGTTAGCGAAACCAGAACACAGCGAACGGTTCGATGGGTATCCAACGATACAATAGCCGCTGGCGACGAACTTTTTACAGGAGGCACCGTTGAACCGTAAGGAGTCCTGGAATCTGCTCTGTGAGTGGACAGAGAGCGAGTCGTTGCGGAAGCACATGCTCACCGTCGAGGCTGCGATGCGCGCCTACGCCCGCAAGTTTGGCGAGGACGAGGAGAGGTGGGGCATTACCGGCCTCCTGCACGACATGGACTACGAGAGGCACCCCACACCCGCCGAACACCCGATGGTCGGCGTGCGGGAGCTGGCCCGCAAGGGCTACCCCGAGGACGTTCTAGAGGCGATAAAAGGCCACGCCGACTATCTCGACGTCCCGCGCGAGACGCTTATGGCAAAGACCCTCTACGCGGTGGACGAGCTCTCCGGCTTCATCGTAGCCTGCGCCCTCGTGCGGCCAGAGGGTCTGGAGGGTCTCAAGGTGAAGAGTGTACGCAAGAAGATGAAGCAGAAGTCCTTCGCCGCCAGCGTAAACCGGGAGGACATAGTGCGCGGCGCGGAGGAGCTCGGCGTGGACCTCGGCGAGCACATCTACTTCGTCGCGTCGGCGCTCCAGGAGGATGCCGGTACTTTGGTGCTACCGACCGAGTCTTGCGTCTAGAGAATCCTAACTCCGGCCTCTGCTAGGATAAACGGGTCGTAAGAGGAGGGTAGCAGGCGCGTTGCTAAGGGTAATGGTCATCTTCGGCGGGCGGAGCGGGGAGCACGAAGTCTCCCTGGCGTCGGCTCGCGCCATTATGGGCGCCCTGCGCGAGAGCGGACGCTACGAGGTCGTCCCGGTGGGGATAACCAGGGAGGGAGCCTGGATCCCCTCGGGCGACCCCATGCGCGAACTGGAGTCCCGTACCGGGGAGCAAGCAAGCTCCTCGGGCGGAACCGCGAGGCCGGCGTCCGTCTCGGAGAAGCTACCCGTGGATCTCGTGGGCGCCGCGGACGTCGTCTTCCCTGTTCTGCACGGCCCATACGGTGAGGATGGCACCGTCCAGGGCATTCTGGAACTCGCCGGTGTCCCCTACATAGGTTCCGGCGTCCTCGCCAGCGCCGCCAGTATGGACAAGGTGACAATGAAGAAGGTCTTCGCCTACCACCACCTCCCGCAGGTCGAGTGGCTCGGCCTCACCCGCAAGGAGTGGAACGAGAACCGTAAGAAATGGGTGCGGGAGATAGAGACCTCTCTAGGGTACCCTTGCTTCGTCAAGCCCTCCAACCTCGGCTCAAGCGTCGGCATAAACAAGGCTACGGACTCCGGCGAGCTAGCGGACGCCCTCGACGCGGCGGCCGCCCTCGACCGGCGCGTCATAGTAGAGCAGGGGGTAGACGCCCGCGAGATAGAGGTCTCGGTGCTCGGCAACGAGGAGCCGAAGGTCTCGGTGCCGGGTGAGATAGTAGTGCCCGGGCACGAGTTCTACGACTACGAAGCCAAGTACGTCGAGGGCGGTATGGAGCTACACGCCCCCGCCCAGATACCCGGTGGTGCCGCGATGGAGATACATCGCATAGCCCGTACCGCCTACACCGGCATAGACGCCGCCGGTATGGCCCGGGTTGACTTCTTCCTGGAGCGCGGCAGCGGTAGGTTGATCCTCAACGAAATCAATACCATCCCCGGCTTTACCCCAACCAGCGTCTACCCGAAGCTCTGGGCCGCCAGCGGTCTCCCCTACGAGCAACTCCTCGACCGCCTCATACAGCTCGCCCTCGAACGCCGTGAGACAAGCTTTTAGATGAGCCCGTCACCGCTCCTTCTGGCCGCGATCTTTCAGGACGAGACCACCGGCGAGAGTACCAGCGTTATAGAAGGGGCCAGCAAGGCCGCCCAGGAGATCCCCCAGGAGACCGGCAATATCCTGGAGACCACCGTCAGGAATCTCTTCGAGGGCATCGCAGGGTACCTCATCAGCCCGACCTTCATAGCCAACGTGGTGGCGACGGTGATCGTCTTCATTCTCGCAACGGCCTTCTACAGGGTCGCCGTCCACCTGATACCACGCGTACTTCAGTGGAGTAGGCCCGCTGATGAGGCGAGCCTCGACGCCGTGACGCTCGCCCGCATAAAGCGCCAGGACACCGCCGTTACCCTCGTCCGCAACACCCTGCGGTACGTGACTTTCGCCCTCGTCGCTCTCTTCATCTTTAGCATCTTCCTCCAAAACGTGTTTCCGGCCCTTGCGGGTGCGACCATCTTGGCCGCCATCATAGGGTTCGGAGCGCAGAGCTTCCTGCGCGACATCATCGCGGGGTTCTTTATCCTCTTCGAGAACCAGTACAGCGTCGGAGACTTCGTATCCGTCGAGCCAACCAAAGCCTCGGGAATGGTAGAAGAGTTCGGGCTGCGGACCACCACCATACGGGCACTCTCCGGCGAGTTGATCTACATCCCAAACGGCTCCCTCATCGGCGTCACGAACTACGTCTCCGGCCAGCAACGCTTCACCATCGAGGTACAGCTAAAAGATATGGAGGCCGAGAAGCGCGTCCTCGAAGAGATACAGGAGGGCCACGACCTCTACCTGATCCCACCGCGCCTCGTGGACCGCAACGAGACCCCCGAGGGCGGCCCCCGCCTCAGGCTCCTGGCGGTCGTCCTCCCCTCCACCGCCTGGCTGGTCGAGGAGAACCTGGTCGAGCGCATAAAGGCCGCCGCTGGCGAAGACAGCCTCGCCGCCGACCCGCTCGTCTACAAAGTCGACAGCAGGAACGTCAGACGGTTACGGGAGTTCATCCCGAAAGAGTAAGCTCTCTACAATCGGCGACTCGAGAGCCAGACTCGCAGGCTGAACTACCGCCGGTCAGGCGTCCCCCGATGATGGCTTGGGCTTCCAGTCGCCGCGCAGGTGCCCGTTCTTCTGTGCCTTCTCACGGGCCTGTCGTTCGCGTTCGAGCCTCTCGGCGGCTTCAGCGAGAAGCTCTCTCACCTTCTCCAGGCGTTCTTTTTCGGTGGTAAGCTCAAGGATCTGCTGTCGCGTGTCGAGGTCGAACTCTATACGACCGGCGATGGTGAACGAGAGGTTGTGGTAAGGCGGCTCTATCTCTATGTCCACCGTCCCTTCGGTCGCAGCCTCTACCACCCGTTCGAGTAGCGCCACACACTCCTCGGCCAAAGAGCTTACGTTCTCCTCCGGTCCGTCCTCGATGTACTCGACGTCGCCGACGTAGTACGGTTTCCCGGTCATGATGTCGTTCAGCCTAAAGCGCCGGGAGCCTTCGACCAGGATCACGAGCCGCCCGTCCTCGTAACGCTCGACGAGCTCGACGATCCTGGCCGTACACCCTACGCTCCGCGTCCCGGACTCGTCGGCCAGAACCATCCCGAACTCCGACCCCGCCTCCAGGCACTCGTTCACCATCTGCTTGTAGCGCTCCTCGAAGATGTGCAGTGGCAGGGGCGACCCCGGCATCAGCACCACGTTCAGCGGGAAAAGGGGTATATCCGACAAACTTCATCTCCTCCTCTTTCTTTCGTCATTCTACCCCAAGCCTCCTCCTGCCAGTCTTGTGCTCCCTACCCCATACTGCGTCTCCTTCAACATCTCGAAGGCAAACCAGGCGTTGTAAAAGGTGACCGAACCGTCTGCTATCACCCCTACCTTGTGGCCTCCACGATCTCCACCCGGCCGTCTCCTTATCTACGCAACCGTCCAGGTGGTAGAGGATGCACTCGTTACAACGCGTCGCCACGGAGATACCCGATCTTGCACCGCCTCCGGTGCTCTCTCATCTCTTCCACGCCCAACCGCTCTCCCTTCGCAAAAGGAGAGGAGATGCTTGGTGAGCACCTCCTCGGAACCATCGATTCCTATGCAGCTTTGCTATCTACTCGTCCTTACTGATCCAGTATGTAAACAGCCACGCCCCTGAGAAGATAGTGAGGATCATCCCGAGCGCCGCGAATAGCCGCCACGGGGTAAAGCCCGGCTCTCCAGGCGTATTGAGCAGGACCACCGCGAGGTCCAGCAACTCGGGCGTCACGGCGCGTTCCCTATGGTGTCACCGGCGGGACAGGTTTCGGCGGGCGTAAGTTCCTGCTCCAGAGTGACGCAGTTGTAGATCAGGTACCCGGGGTTGTTGTCCACTCGGCGCGCGGTCTCGCGAGTGTAGCCCATCGTGATCATTGTAAACACAACGGCGAAGGCGCAGCCCATGAGCGCATATTGGCTCCAGTTACTCGCCCGTCCCCAGTGGAAGCCGTTCGCCGCGGCCCTCAAGTAGAGCGTCACCACGAAGAAGCCCACCAACATCAGCCCGATCAGACCGATGTACTTCCACGGATACATCTGTCCAAGCGGTAACTTGGTATCCTCGCCACCAGCGAACTCGATAACACCAGGGACTATTGCTGCGTCGGCCGGGATAATGTTCAGGATCGTGAACAGAGCCGTGAAGCCCAGAGCGCCGACCGCCATCTTGCGCAAGCCCGGCATTGGTTTCTGGGCGAACCTCAGCTTATGAACGAAGTACGAGGTCGCGGCGATGCTTATGAACGCGATCTCTGTGACGAGCAGTAGAAAGACCCAGGCCTTGTCGCCAAGCATGATGGTATTGAAAGCCTCCGGTGCGCTCTCACGGATGCCCTTGAGGTAACCGTAGCCGATGACCGGCTGCAGGATGAGGAACCCAAAGCCCCATATAAGCCCCCAGTGGCCCATCCAGTCGTAGTACTCCCGGTCCTCCTCCCGCGTGCTCCGCAAGTAGCGCCACGCGCCCCAACCGGCGATCAGGAACCCCGCATACGAAAAGTTCCCAACAAAGCGGTGCATGTTAAGCGGCACCATCGTCTGGTTGAGGAACGTCCGGGCAACGTCGGTGGCCGGCGCCTCTGCCGGGGTAAGCATGTACGAGGCGACCGCGTCGATCATCGTCATCGCCATCAGCCCAAAGAAGCCGGCGATCATGCCGAAGACGACGTGCAGCGTCTTGCGGTAGGCCAGCTTGTCCCACACGTTGTACCAGGCGTAGACGATAATAATCTGGCCCAAGAACATGAACGCCTCTACCAGGAAGACCCAGAAGAAGATGTTCTGCAAGTAAGAGAAGAACACCGGGAAGAGCGTTATCAGGGCGAGCACGAACGTGATCGCCAGCGCCGCCCCGGAGGCGAAGAGCAACACCACGAACCGGGCCAGGTTTCTGGCGAACCGCTCGTACCTCGGCTGCTTCGTGACCAAACCGAGATACTCGCTCGTCGCGGCGATAAGCACCGCCCCGATAATGAACGCGGCGAAGAGGATATGAGACTGGACAAGAACGGCTATTACGACGTTCTTACCAATTATCGGGACGTCAAGATCACCTATCGGCATCCGCTACCTCCTACTCCCCGCCCGGGAAGTTGATGATCCGGCTGACAGCCAGCAGCATGTTCAGCACCACCGTCACCACCACCAACAGCCCGATGACTGTCGCGAAGGGACGCTTCAAGGGGCTATAGTGCGGGCTCCGGTCCAGCCACGGCAACGCGAAGAGCAGCATGACGAAGATGGTCGGCACCACCACGGCCCCGAAGCCAATAAGCGCATAGCCGGGGAAGAACATGAGCATCTGCTCGTAGAAGAAGAAGAACCACTCGGGGCGCGGCACGTAGGTAACCGTCGCCGGGTCGGCGGGCTCGGTAAGAGGTGCGGGCGCGACGTACGAGAGCACCACGCAAGCTATTAGGATGAGCGTCGAGATAAACAGGTCGTAGAGGACCTGCTTCGGGAAGAAGGCTATCGTCTCGTCCGGGCGTTCGAAGACGTTCTCTTCGGTAATTATCTCTTCTTGGCCCGACTTGCCTTTGCCGGTTGCCGGTGCGTACATCGCTACACCTCTCTTCTAAGTAAGCCTGGTGCCCGCATCATAACAGCAGGCCACTACTACTAGGGTAAACGCTCTTACTCCTCGTCTTCATCCCCGTTCCGGTCCGCCCGGTCCCGACGTCCCATATATGGCTGGCCGTCGTTCTCCTCGTACCTCTCGTAGGACTCCAGGCGCTGCCGCTCGTGCAGCTTCGCCAGCCGGTCAGAGTACTCGAACTCGTTCCCGAAGACCCCGTGCCTCCTGAGTAGGTAGAGGTGTATCCCGATGAACGGCGCGAGGACTGCCGGCAAGAGCCACACGTGTATCGCGAAGAAGCGGGACAGAGTCGCCGGTCCTATGACGTCGCCGCCGAGCAGGAAGTGAATCGTTGGCCCGCCCACAAACGGCGAGTAGGAGCCGATCTTCATGCCCACGACGCTCGCCCAGAAGCCGTCCTGGTCCCACCTGAGCAGGTAGCCGGTAAACGCCAGCACGATCACGAGCAGGAGCAACACCACGCCGACGACCCAGTTGAGCTCGCGCGGCGCCTTGTAGCCGCCCGAGAAGAACACCTGGGCCATATGCAGCCCGATCACCACCAGCAGGAAATTGGCCGACCAGTAGTGGATACCCCTTATCATCTGCCCGAAGTAAGCCTCGGTCATAATGTAGTTGATCGAGTCCCACGCGTGGTCGGTGGTCGGCACGTAATAGAAGAGCAGGAGTATTCCGGTTAGAAACTGCAGAACGATGGTGAAGAGCGTAGCGCTCCCCAACGTGTAGAGCCACGCGCCCCTCTTCGGGACCGGCTCGTAGAGGAAGTGCTCCATCATCGTGACGATGCCGGTGCGGTGCTCCATCCAGTCGGTGACGAACTTACTAGTATCTACCGCCTGGGATCTGATCCTGCCTATCATTTCAAACCCCTCTCTAGATCACATAGGGCTTCTGCACGTCCAGGCCCTCCTCGATGTCGAACTCGTGCCTGACGTAGATCCTGCCGTCCTCGCGCACCTCGTAGGTGTACTCGTACATCCCTCGTGGTGGCGGCCCTCCGACGTACTGGCCGTTTATGTTGTAGATACCACCGTGGCACGGGCAGAGGAACTCCCCCGCGCCCTCCTTGACGATCCAGCGCACCGGACACCCCAGATGTGCGCAAGAGCTACTGAGGACCTTGAGGTTACCCTGGATCTCCTCGATCTGGGCCTGGGTGAGCGTCCCCCCGTCGTAGTCGTCGAGGAAAGCAGGACGATAGCTCTGCCCGTACTCACCACCCTCGAGGATCTCGTGCTGCCAGGAGAGCCAGATGGCGCTCTCCACTACGAACTCTTCCGTAGAGAGGCCACTCTCCTCCTGGATCTTCCTATCCCCGTAAATCTGGTTCACCGGGAAATCGACCACGAAGACCTTCGGTTCCTCCACCGGCACCTCGGTTATCGACCCGACCTCGTGCCAGTCGTCGGGCCCGCTGGGGACGTCGGTCTGGCCCAAAACGTCGGTCTTTATCACGGGTCCCAGGATGAATGCCGCCGGAGGTATAGTCAGGATCGCCCCCGTTATAGTCCCGAGGATCCCGAAACTCAGGAAGTCCTTGCGGGTGATCGGATCTTTCTGTAGCTCTGCCAACCTCTCTGGTCCCTTCTAGATTGCTCCGGGCTACTGGCCGAAGCCGCCCGGCGGCGTCTCGGTCTCCACCGTAAATTGTGGCTGATTATATATCGTTTCCGGCACCCTCGAGTTCGACTTCATCCAGCCCATGCTGAGAGCCGTCGTCGCCGCTAGCACGCCCAGGGCCAGCAGGGTCACCCGGTAACCTGTGCCTGGGCTGCCGTACTTGAAGCGCATCCGGCCCCGCACGTAGGCGTAGAACGCCCCGGCGGTCGCAAGGAGCATGACCAGGATCATGATGTATCGCATGTAGAAGAACGGGAAGTTAGCGAGGGGCGAGATAGCGTACACCCCCGCGAACGCCGCGATGAGCCCGAAGAGCTGTATGGGCCGCCGCCCCGCGCGCTCCGGGTGCCTCCCCGCCCCCATATACATCGCGATACTCGAGAGCACAAAAAGCCCGACGACCATCGCCAGGTTGTAATAGAGCAGGCTGGAGGTGAAGGTGCTACCCGAACCCGTACCCATGAGCCTATCGTATCCGCCGGCCGACTTCATCGAGTAGGCGATCAAGAACCCCCCGATGGGCTGCAAGAGCAGGAAACCCACCCCCCAGGTAAGACCCACAGAGGTGGACCAGTCGTAGAAGGCCTTATCGGACTCGGACTTGGCGCGAATGTAATGGAAGGCCGCCCACGCGGCGAGGGCGAAGGCCGGCCAGGAGAGGTTGGCGAAGGTACGGTGCACGATCATCTCGACGAACATAGGATTGAAGAGCCCGGTTAGGGAGGCCCCGAAGGAGGTGAGCGCGCCATCCGAGCCAACCTCGGCGTTCGGACCGCCGCCCGTGGTCATGTACGTGTCTATACCGGTCATGAGTACCATCCACACCCAGATGAACCCCCCCATCGTGAATCCGAGGAGCGCGTGCTTTCGCTTGTTGAGGACGCTATAGCGGTCCCACTTGTAGTAGTAGGAGTACATCCCCCATAGCGCGAGCATCATCGAGGCCATCGCGATCACGATAATGTAGAAGAACTGCGTAAAGAGTGCCGCCGTGAGCCTCGGATAGAAGCCAACAAGCAAGACCAGGAACAACACCGCGAACGTGGCGCCGGCCGAGAAGGTGAGGACGTTGAAGCGTGCCATGGAGTGGGCAAGGCGGTCCATCCGGGGACTACCGGTCCGCGCCCCCCACGCCTGCAAGACGGGCGCCGCTATAGCGAACCCGACGAACAACTCAGCGAAGAACATGTGCGTGAGCATCGTCACGCCAGTAAAGGCCCGAACACCTCCGGGAAAATTAAAGCCCGAGAGGTCTATCTGAGCCAGGAGGTAGTATAGGCTCGCCCAAGTCGTGATCAGACTCATCCTTTATAGAACTCCTTCTAGGTACCTTGGGCGCCCATCACGGACCCCCCACGCTCGTTCGGACCGGCCCTATGCAAGACGGCCTGGGCCACCGCCCGCGGCTCGAGCCGTCCCTCCACTATGTAGTAGTCGGCACCGTTGGCCTGCATGATCTCCCGCATCGGCCGTATAAGGCGCCGCTCCCGGGTCATGGCGAAGATTAAGACTCTACCCATCTCGAACTCGTCGTTCCAGCTGCCGGCCTCTTCCCTGGGCGCCTCCATGTCGGTGAGTATCGGCTGGGCCCCGACCCTCGTGAACGACCCGGCCAGAAGTACCGCGGCCAGAGAGATGAATACCAGGAGCGTCGGTACGCCTATGGAGGGCACGACAGCGACGAAGAACAGCCCCAGGAGCACGAAGGCTATGGCGAAACCGACCGGAACCTCGAGGCCTCGCCTGTCATCGGGGATCACGATGTAACGCGTCCCCTCCGGGAACGGCTCGGGCTCGTCGGGGTCCTGGCGCTTGAGAATGACCGTGAGGTCGTCCTTGCTCACACCGAGATCCCGGATCTCCCTGACCGCCCGATTGAGCTCGGCGCCGTCGCCTACAACCCCTACGATGGTGTACTCGGGTGCGCGCTCTTCGGAACCCGCTCCCGAAACCTCCCGCTCTTTCTCCAAAACCCTACCCCTCACCTTTGTGAAGAACCTCTGCACGGCCCGGCAAGTCCTCCTCAAGCCGTGCACCAGCATAGCGGTTTACTCCCCGGTACACCAGCCCTACCTACGCTCCGCCGGTATCGCGTTCACATTCTCCGTACATAGCAGGAGGGCCGCTGTGAAAGTACACCTATACTGCCCCCCACATTCGGTTAAACTATTGACAATGGATACTCGCAATCAGCGAAAGATCTTAGGCCATGAGCCGGAGTCCTACGACCACTATGAAGAGCCGGGGCTTGGGGCCTGGATCCGGCGTAACTCCTCTCTCCTCGCCCGTCTGTTTATGGTCATGGTCTTCACCTTCGGCGCTACCACCACCGCCGCGAACTTCTCCTACGGGTTAGAGGGCGAACCGATAGTCCTTAGCGTAGAGCAGATCAACAATGGCGAGCTGCCGGCAGGTATCGAGCTCGGCGACTACGTCGAGATCACGGGTACCCCGGACTTCGGCCCCGACCCCGACCAGGTAGGCACGCCCGAGTCCGGGATAGGCTTCTCCCAACGATACAGCGCCTTCTATTTCTACTTCGGGCTCGAAGAGACCGGCGACAACTTCATCGTGCAAATCGCCCAAACACCACCGGACACGACCGAGACCGGCGAACAGGTCTGGCGCGGCAAGCTCGCAACCGTGGGCACCGCTATCTTCCACGACACCACCCAGGCCGGGCTGGAGACGGCCGGCCTTCCCCAGGACGAGTCCATCCCGGTCATAGAGACCGGCGACACCCCGGAGTACTACCGCCAGATCTTCCCGGCATACTCGGCCATTATCGGGCTCGGAATCGTCTCTGTAGCCTGGCTCGCCTGGAAGAAGAACAAGCCCTTCATCGGCTTGTAGTTTTTAGTCGTCAGTAGTCGTTTTCACCCCGCGGCACTTGGGGTCTTTTCGAACGTGGATGGCCAACACCGACCGTTAAAACAGTAAAGTACGTCGTTCGCGGCGCGGATCTCCGGTACCGCCGTGTGGCTCGCGGCTCCTTGTCTAACCCCTCCACTAAAACTGGCCACTAAACGAGTAGACACCCCGCAACTGGCTGGCTATATTGGCCGCAAGCACAGAGAGCAGTCTCAAAAGGGGAGAAAGATATTGGACGGTTTCTTCAAGTTCTTCGAGCGGGGTACTAACTTCCGGACAGAGGTGATCGCCGGGCTTACGACCTTTATGACGATGGCCTACATCATCTTCGTCAACCCAGCCATCCTCGGCACCGAAGGGACCGGCCTCCCGGTGTCGGGCGTGTTCTTCGCCACCTGCGTCGCGGCGGCGGCGGCGAGCATAGCGATGGGCGTCTTCGCGAACTTCCCGGTCGCACTCGCCTCCGGGCTCGGCCTGAACGCGATCGTGGCCTTTACCCTGATCCTGGGCCTCGGGCTCACCTGGCAGACAGCGATGGCGGCCGTGATCGTGGAGGGCCTGCTCGTAACGATCATGGTACTTACCAACCTGCGCGAGGCCGTGCTCAACGCCATCCCACTCTCCCTGAAGTTCGCGATCGCAGTCGGCATCGGGCTGTTCATTGCGTTCGTCGGCCTCAAGAACGCCGGCATCGTGGTGCCGGACCCCGTCACCTATGTGAAGCTCGGGGACTTTACGCAGGGACCCGTCCTGCTCGCGGCCTTCGGGCTCGCCCTGACCCTGGCGCTCGTGGCCCGTGGAATAAGGGGCGGCCTTATAATAGGCATCCTCCTGACCGGGCTGGCCGGCATCGTCTTTGGTCTGGTGCCGCTCCCCGGATCGATCGCCTCCTTTAATTTCGATACCTCGACGATAGGCGGCGGGGTGTTGGCGCTACCAGACGTGTTGCAACTCTCGCTCGTGCCGGTCATCTTCGCCCTGTTCATGACGGACTTCTTCGATACGATGGGGACAGTGATCGCGGTCGGCCAGGAGGCGAAGCTCCTGGACGAGGAGGGCCGGTTGCCGGACACCAAGAGGGTGCTGCTCGTGGACTCCCTGGCGGCGGTCGGGGGCGGGGCTGCGGGCGCGAGCTCCGTCACCAGCTACATCGAGAGCGGCTCGGGTGTGGCCGAGGGCGGCCGGACGGGATTGACGAGCGTGGTCGTGGGCATCCTCTTCCTGCTCGCGCTGCCGTTCTCGCCCATCATAGAGGTTATAGGCCGGTCGATACCTATACCCGGTCCCGAGGGGCAGGATATCTTCGTCTCCCCCGTCACGGCGCCAGCCCTGATCGTGGTCGGCTTCCTGATGATGACGGCGGTGCGCTTTATCCCCTGGGATAGGTCGGATGAGGCGATCCCCGCCTTCCTGACCATCCTGACCCTGCCTCTGACCTTCAATATCGCCTACGGGATCGGCTTCGGCTTCATCTCCTACGTGCTTATAAAGCTCGCCCGCGGCAGGCCCGGCGAGGTCCACCCCTTGCTCTACGGCACCGCGGTCCTCTTCGCCCTGGCCTTCGTCGCACCCGCCCTGCAGGGACTCCTCTCTTGACCCGCAAGCGCGTTTACAAGGCACAACGCCGGGGTAAGAGGACAGCGTGTAGCACGACTTTAGGCTATATTGCTGTGATCCGGCAGCATAAAGTACGATGGCATGAGGAGGGGAGGTGAGAAAGCTGTGGATGTATCAGCCGTAATAGTCCTTATCGTAGTGGGGCTCATCGCTGGTGTGTTGGCGAAGATAGCCATGCCGGGGCCGGACCCGGGGGGAGTTCTGTTGACCATCGTCATAGGCATCGCCGGCTCTTTCATTGGATGGTTGATCGTTTACAACCTTTTGGGGCTGGCAAATCCCAACTCGACAGGTCTTCTCGGCTCCATCTTAGTGGCCACTTTGGGGTCCATTATCCTCCTGGTCTTGTACAGGCTGATCACACGCCGGACCGCATAGTGTCCCGGGCATGTTTGTAGGCGGGGTTGACGAGGGCAGGCAAGTCTTATTGTGAGTAAGCGAGTAAGGAGAGAACATGAGTGAGCAGAGGAGCCAACAGCAGCAGGACAGCCCGCTCCAGACAGAGCGTGGCGGCACCAGGATAGAGGACGGTGTCGTCTCCAAGATCGCCGGCATCGCCGCGCAAGAGGTAGACGGCGTGCGGATGGGCGGCGGCACCGGCCAGGCTATCGGAAGCTTTTTGAGCAGCGTCCCCGGCATCGGCGGTGGCGGCGGCGAGTCCCGTGGGGTCTCGGTCGAGGTCGGCGAGGTAGAGACCGCTGTCGACGCTACGCTGACGGTCGCCTACGGCAAATCCATCCCCCAGGTTGCCGAGGCCGTGCGGAGGAATATTATCAACCGGGTCGAGAGCCTCGTGGGCTTGAGAGTCACCGAGGTGAATATCTCGGTCAACGACGTGTTCTTCCCCGAGCAAGAGCAGCAACAGCAGCGTCAGCGCGAGATCGAGCAGCAACAGCAGCAGCAGGCCGAGCAAGAGCAGAGGGTCCGGTAGAGACCGCAACCTAGAGATAGACGAGGTTCGCCTTGGCAGACGACCTAATACAAATGGCAAGGGCCGTACAAGACGCGGCCCTTGCCACCGAAGGGGTGGCCTCTCTGGGCACCGGACGCTGGGCCGAGGCCGCAACCTATGGCGCAGGCGAGAAGGTGACCGGGGTGGTCGTAAGCCCCAACGAAGTGAGAGTACACATAGTAGCCAACTATCCGCCGTCCGAGCCGCTCCAAGCCCTCGCCGAACGGGTTCGCCAGCGCGCGACATCGAAAGCAGGCGGTCGCCCGGCGATGGTGGTAGTCGAGGACATAGAGGTGGTCCAGGATGAAAATCTTTAACAGGATAATAGTCATCCTGCTCCTCGCTGGGATAGTAGCCCTCGGCGTGACCGTGGTGTTCTACATCTTCGACGTGTCGGACTACCATCTGGAGGATCTGTCACGCGCGCTGGGGCTGAACGGCCTCTATGATGCCGTAAACAGCTTCGTACAGAGGGCCGAGAGCCGTAGTTTCGACGTCTTGGACATCGTGGTGCTGGCCCTTGTTGCGCTCCTGGGGCTGGTGTTGTTGATCCTGGAGTTCAAGCCCCCCTCACCCCGCCGGGTTCGTATGCAACAGGGTACCTACGTGACGAGAAAGGCTGTCGAGGACGAGGTCAACGCCGCTGTCGAGGGGAGCCACGAGGTGCTCCAGTCTAATGTAAAGGTGAAGGCCCAGAGGAGACCGGGGGCCAGGGTAAACGTCACGGCCAACGTCCGTCCCGGAGAGAACGCCAGGAGTGTGCAATCGGACGTGCGGGACCGGATACAGCGGCGCCTTGACCAGGTAGGCATACCGGTCGGCAACCTCAATGTGCAGGTCCGGGAATCCGACCCGCGCCAGACAAAGACGAGGGTTAAATGAACGGTTTCAATCGCCTGATCATGTTGATCCTGGCCCTGTTGCTGATCGCCGTACCGGTGCTTCTACTCCTGTTAGGCCTCGGCGTCCTCCCGGCGGACCAGATCAACTTATATACCAATTACCGGGGCGGGCTCGACGTTCTAGGCGGGATCTCCGTCTCCGACTTCGAGGACCTCACGGTCAGGCTGATCGTCGGCATCGTCGTGGCGCTGTTGACGCTCCTGGCCGGGTACCTGCTCCTACGAGAGCTAACTTTCGGACGCCGCCTCTCGCGGCGCGCATTGCTGGAAGATGAGCCTGGTCAGGAGACTGCTATTACGGCGACCGCGGTTCGTCACCTCGCCGAAGGCGCCGCCCGGGAGAGCGGGGCCGCCTCCTCCACCTGCCGTCTGGCCTCCGACAAGAACCGCTACGAGGTAGGCTGCGATATACAGGTGCCAGCTTCGGGGAACTTTACCGAGATCGGTGCCAACAGCCGCGACAATATCCGGAGAGTACTCGAAGAGCAGCAAGTACCCCTAAAAAACGTCGAAGTCACGGTGCAGGGAACTGCATCTCAAGGATAAGGGAGGAAAATGGCTACCTGGACCTACAAGCAGTGGGGAGCTCTAATCGGGGCTCTCGTCGCATTCTCGATAGGTCTGATCGGCTTTGACGAGACTATTTTCGTCGTGCTTATCGGCGTCATTGGCTACTTTGTGGGTAAGTTCCTCGACGGGGAACTGGACGTCGAGGACATCAGAAACCGCGCCCAGCGCCGGGGGTAGACGCTTACCGTCCAGTTGGCTAGCTCCACATAGGACCGTACGGTAAGAGCCCTCTCTAGGAACGTTGTAGAGACTGTCTGACTGGTTTTGGTACCCTTGTACTGGGAGTCTGCCCACAGCGTACTTCGCGTATCCTCGCTTTTTCGTGCCTAGTGAAGCCTCACCCACGCTTCTGGCGTTCCAAGCGTTTATGATGTCGGCATGAACAAGGATTTGAAGGAGATACAAGAGGCGGCGCTGGCGGCAGCAGAGCCCGGCAAGACGGTGCACCGGGTCTTGAGCTCCGGGGAGGGGCGCGTAGAGGTCGGAGAAGAGTCCTTCGAGCCGCAACGCGTCTTCGCGCTGGCTATAGGGAAGGCTTCCGGGGCGATGGCCCGTGCCGTTGCGGAGATCCTGGGCGACACATTGAACGGTGGGTTGTGCGTGGCGAAGGCCGGACACGAGGAGCCGCCGCCACCCTTCGAGACCGTCGTAGGCGGGCATCCAGAGCCCGACGAGGGAAGCGTCCGGGCGGCCAGAAAGGCAGAGGAATTTTTGGACCGGCTAGAGGATGGGGACCTCTTGCTGGTCCTGGTCTCCGGCGGCGCGTCGGCGCTGCTGGGTGACGTGGCGGCCAGCATCTCGCTCGAAGACCTCAAAGCGCTCAACGGGGCACTACTGAAGAGCGGGGCGACTATCGGGGAGATCAACACCGTCCGCAAGCACGTCTCGACTCTCAAGGGCGGCGGCCTCGTCCGGCGGGCCGCGCCGGCTCGGATGGCCGCGCTCCTGCTCTCGGACGTCGTCGGCGACGATCCCTCGTCCATCGGCAGCGGCCTTACGGCCCCGGACCCGACCACGCTAGAAGACGTTTCGAAGATCCTGGATCGCTACAGTATAGAAGCACCCGAGAGCGTCACCGACCACCTCGCCGAGGGGCGCGAGACATCCAAGCCTGGCGACGAGGCGTTCGAGAAGCTCACGAACCTGATAGTTGGTGGTGGACGACTCACGGCGACCGCCGCCGCGGAGAAGGCCCGCTCTTTGGGCTACGAGCCGCTCCTACTCTCCACTTACCTGGTCGGGGACGCCCGGGACGTGGCCGGTCTCCACGCAGCGGTGGTTAAAGAGGTACTGGAGAGCGCCAACCCCCTCTCACCCCCGTGTGCCATCGTCACCGGCGGGGAGGCGACGGTCGTGGTGCGCGGGGAGGGCACGGGTGGTCCCAACCAGGAGTTCGCGCTATCTCTAGCCATAGAGCTGGAGGGTGTGAAGGACTGGGCAGCCCTCGCCCTCGACACCGACGGCAAAGACGGCCCGACGGGCGCCGCCGGGGGCCTTGTGGACGGTACGACCGCAGCCCGCATACGCGAGGGTGGCGTTGACCCGGTGGAGGCCCTCGACGAGAACGACTCGTACCAGGCGCTCGAAGCAGGCGACGCCCTCGTACATACCGGTCCGACCGGTACGAACGTCAACGACCTGCGGGTGGTGCTTGTCTCCGACCTCCGAGCATAGGAGACGGATATGGATAGCAGCGACTACGACGACCGCTACTTCGTCCCGGTAGAGAACGCGAAGAAAGGCGAGGTCGGCGGGAGACCATCTTCCACTTACGAGGGAGGAGCGTTAGGCCAGGCACGCTGGTCGGGAAGGTGGATGCAGACGCCAGCCTCGCCTTTCTCTACCATCACCTCAACGCGCAGGGGGAATTCGACGGACCGATACAGGTCCACCCTCGAGGTCATCGAGAACGACCGCTACCGGCGATGGACGAGCGAAGACTACTCTTAGGATCGTTCGGCGATCAAGGAGGTAGAACGTTGAGTACGGAGGCCCGGGAACGGTTGCAGGAGTGGGGCAGGACTCCGGGCGCGGTCGCCTTGCTAACGGACATAGACGGTACGCTCGCCCCCATCGTCCCGACTCCGGACGCGGCGGAGGTCTCCGGGGAGCTGCGGGGGCTCTTGCGGCGCCTGAGCGGGAGTTGCCGGGTAGTGGCCGGGATCAGCGGACGGGCGGCCGTGGACGCCTTTCGGCTCGTCGGGCTGGAGGAGATCGTCTACTACGGCAACCACGGGTTCGAGATCCTGCGCGGCGGCGAGGTGGAGGTGGTCCCAGAGGCCGCACCCTACGAGGAGAAGGTCGAAGAACTGCAGCGGAGGGCACGAGAGGAGCTGGGACCGCTAGGCGCCTTCATCGAGGAGAAGGGTATCACCGTCTCCGTCCACTACCGGAACGTACCCCCCGAAGTCGGTGAGCGGTGCAAGGAGTTCGTAGAGCATGAGGGGGAGCGTCTGGGGCTCAGGATCACTGTTGGCCGCGGCGTAGTAGAGGCGCGTCCCCCCATCCGCGCCGACAAGGGCACCGCCGTCCGCAAGATCGTCAAGGAGTACAAGCCCGAGAAAGCGCTTTTCATCGGCGACGACACCACAGACCTCGATGCTTTCCGGGAACTTGAGAAGCTACGCGAGGAAGGCACACTCAAAGAGACGTTGCGAGTTGGGGTA
The DNA here is from genome assembly GCA_902806075.1 of uncultured Rubrobacteraceae bacterium. GTDB lineage: Bacteria > Actinomycetota > Rubrobacteria > Rubrobacterales > Rubrobacteraceae > Rubrobacter_F. Next base: position 21,089 of record CADCVG010000031.1, on the reverse strand, counting down.
AAGAGCGACGAAGGGCCGCCGGAGATCGTCTCGGAGGCCGACCTAGTAGTGAACGGGGTCGAGGGAGTCGAAGAGGTACTGCGAGTGCTCGCCGATGGGAGCTAGTTCGCGTTCCTGAATCGTCCGAGGATGGCGGCCAAGGGGAAGGCGAAGAAAGCCCGAAGGCAGCGCCACCAACATCAGTTCTGCTACCGTGGACGGTCCGGTAACCAGTGTTCCGTTGAGAGGGAGTGCAGCAGCAAGCAGAAACCCCTCAGGATCCCGCCCAAACTCACTGCAAGCACCACTATGGCGTAGCAAACCGAAAACTCCTTCACAAGAACTTGCCGCCTGAACCACCTCAGAACGATCTGCGAGGTCACGAGCCCAGCGACCACCGCAGCGAGGTCGGGAAGAAAAGGAGGAGCATCCTCGAACAGCTCGCTCAGGACGGCCTGATTCGCAGCCTCACCGAGACGGGTGTGAGCCTCGTAAAAGTAGTCATCAGGACTTACGAAAAGGCCGAGTCTGCTACCCTGAGAACATGAACTTTGCCAAGTTGGACTATTGTCAATACCTGTTGAGCAGCCAGATCAACTCTACCTTGACGAACCTGCCGAGCATCTAAAGAGCTTCAGCCACTGCACTATAAACCGCTACCTCAAAGGGAGAAACTCCAGTTCGAGACCTTCTTTGCCGAGGATAAGTGTCTGGTTGATCTGCATGCAGCGCTCCCTCTGACGCCACATGTTACAGAGAAAACTGCAGCGGCCGACCAACGGCGTGCTCTGCCGAGTCGGGGCGCTGGTCATCGAGATTGCGGGAGAGCCGGATCCCGGAGAGCAGGTCAGCGTCGTAATCCTCGACGCCGCGAAGCTCTCGCGAGTCGAGCAGTAAACGAGTTTACGGTGCGGCCGACACTCGCCGCGGTAGACTTTTGTTGTCTATGACGACTTCCAGAGACGATAGGTCCGCTCTCGGAGAAGATTCCGGCGGTGAGAGCACGCCCGCTGTCATAGAGACCAGAGGACTTACCAAAACCTACGGTCACGTGGCGGCGTTGAAGGCGCTCGACCTCAGCGTGCGGAAGAACTCGATATTCGGTTTTCTGGGGCCGAACGGGGCGGGAAAGTCCACGACCATGAAGCTGCTGCTGGGACTTGCCCGTCCAACCTCCGGCTCCGGCTCTATCTTCGGTAAAGACATCGTCTCCGAGGACTTCCAGATCCGTAGAAGAGTCGGCTACCTCGCTCAGGACCCGCGCTACTACGGCCACATGACGGCACGCGAGACGCTGCGATTTGTGGCGCGCTTTTTCTACTCTGGTCCGGAGTCGGCCATCGAACGGCGCGTCGACGAATCGCTCTCTCTGGTTGGACTCTCGGATCGGGCGGACCGCAGGATCAGGGGCTTCTCCGGCGGCGAACTGCAGCGACTGGGGCTCGCGCAGGCCCAGATAAACGATCCGGAGCTATTGATCCTGGACGAACCCGCCGCCTCACTGGACCCGATGGGCCGCCGCGACGTGCTGGAGATCATGGCACGGCTACGCGATGAGCAAAACACGACGATTTTCTACTCCACACATATCCTCGACGATGTTCAGCGCGTCTCCGACTCGGTAGCGATACTCGAGCGCGGCAGGCTCCTTGCACAGGCCCCGATAGATGAACTCCTGACTACCGGCGGGGCCGGAGGCACCGTCTACGAACTCGCTCTCAAAGGTGAATCCGGAGCGGCCCTGGAGCAAGCACGAACATGCGTACGCTCGCAAAGCTGGATCTCCTCGCTCGAAGAATCTTCGGAGCCGGGCGGGGAGCGACGTTGGATCGTGAAGGTGACCGACGAGTCTGCCACCGAGGAGAACCTCCTGCGGCTGGTCCTGCAGACTCGCGGCGTAAGAGTTACCGGCTTCGGTCGCAAGCGGCAGAGCCTCGAAGAGGCTTTCTTCGACCTGATAGAGAAGGACAGTAATGGTGAAGTCTAGAGAGACGCTAGAGACGAACGACCGCAAGACCGCTAACAAAGATATGGAGAAGCCTGAAGAGCAGGCTGCCCTGAAGCAGGTCGGGGGCACTCTGAGCGGTTTTCGAAACCTGGTCGGCAAGGAGAACGGCGAGTGGACCGCGGGTCCTTCGCTACTGGCGCACGGTACGATCTGGATGTTGATAGTCGCGCTGATCTCCGTAGCGGTGGCCTTTATCCGGGGCGAGATGGAGCCGGGGTACAGCCCTACAGACATAAACCGCGCGGGCGCGCTGATGTTCTTCGTTCTGGGGTCGGTGGCCTCGGTCATAGCCGTGGTTGCGAAGACGCAAGGCTCGATCATAGGTGAGAAACAGCTCGGGACCGCCGCCTGGGTCTTGAGCAAGCCTGCGTCGCGCAGGGCGTTCGTCTTGGCCAAGCTCGCTGTGCACTTCCGGTGGCTCTTAATAGTCACGCTGCTCTTCCCGGCGGTCGTGTTCTACGTCCTGATGACGGCCATCTCCACGCTGCCCCCGCCGCCGTTGCTCTTTCTTGGGGGCTTCGCGATACTCGCCCTGGGGCTGCTCTTCTACCTTGCGCTGTCGTTGCTGCTCGGCACGGTCTTTCAGAGTCGCGGGTCGCTGGCCGGGAGTGTCTTCGGGTTCATGGTCGGGGGGTTCATGATCGCCAACTACGCGCCCTGGCTGACGGCGGCCTTCCCGTGGCTGTTTTTCCAGTCCGGATACTACCTGGTAACGCAGGGCCAGATTCCCGTGTACGGCCTGATCTCCATCCCCGCCACGGCGCTCTGGACCGTCCTGTTTATCTTCCTCGCCCTGCGCAGGTTCGAACGTGCCGAACTCTAGAAGATGCCCGCGTCAGCGCGGGCGGATCTCCGAGAAGCAGATGGTCTAACCTGGATTATTCACGAAACCGAGTCTCACTAATGAATAGGGTGAGCGCGATTTCGGGTGTTTGGGGTGAGTAATGCGAGTTCTCGCCGATCTTTCGGGGTATTCATCGCCCTTTTGGTCACCGGAACAAACCACGAAGGTCATACCTCTCCAGCGCGATTGGTTTATGCTGACTGCTCCGGGGGGAGAAGCGCGGGGTAGCCTGAGGGTGGCATCTGCTATAGGACTTATGCACAGGCCGGGCCTGCTACCCTGAGAAGATGGTCCTTACGTAAGTCCTAGCCATGTTTCCCCTTTCAATCACCCCACTCCCGGTAGGCGGCTATGTCCTCTAGCTGCGCCTCCGCCCACTCTTCTATGGTGTTCGATCTGATAGTCTCTTGAAGCGACTTTGCGCGACGGGCGCGTTCGTCGTCGGGCATGATGAGGGCGTCGTAGAGGGCGTCGGCCTGCTCGTCGATGTCGAAGGGGTTGACGGTGAGGGCGTGCTCGCCTAGCTCCTCGTGGGCGCCGGCGCTCTCGGAGAGGATCAGGACACCATTCTTTTCGTTGGCGACGACGGCCTCTTTCGCGATGAGGTTCATGCCGTCGCGGACGGCATTTACGAGCAGGACGTCGTAGTTTTTATAGGCGGCGACGGAGAGCATGAAGTCGTCCTCCATCGAGAGCACGATGGGCTCCCAGGACTCCGAGGCGTGTCTCTGGTTGACCTCCTGGACGGTCTTCTCTACTACTCCGGCATACTTTGCGTACTCGGGGATGTCGCCGCGGGAGGGCTGGAGGCGAGCGAGGAAGGTGACCTCCCCCTTCATCTCGGGGTGTAGCTCCAGCATCCGGTCGTAGGCATGGAAACCACGGATGATGTTCTTGGAGAGGTCCATCCTGTCGACGCGGAGGAGGAGCTTGCCGGGGAGGCTCTTTACGGTCTCCTCCTGCTCCAAGACCTCTTCGCTTCTGGCTAGCTCCTCGAACTCGTTCGGGTCTATGGAGATCGGGTACGGACGCACCCACACCTCGCGCCCCTCGTACTTCACCACGCCCTCCTCCTCGTCTACCTCGGCCCCGAGCGTCTCGTGGGCCGTGCGGATGAAGCTCCGGGCGTAGCCTTTGGTATGGAAGGCGACGATGTCGGCTTCGAGAAGGCTCTTCAGGATGCCCTCCCTGATGTACCCGGGAAGTATGCGCCAGCCCTCGGGCTCGGGCCAGGGGATGTGGACGAAGAGGGAGACGAAGGCGCTCTTCCCGAGACGCTCCCTGAGGAAGTGCGGGACCATGTAGAGTTGGTAGTCGTGGACGAGTACGATAGGCTCCCCGCCTTCGGAGGAGCTTTCGAGGAGGTGTGCTACGGCCTCAGCGAAGTTCTCGTTGATAGGGAGGTAGCCTTCTTCCCAGGCTCTCCTGGTCTCGTGTCCCAGAGCGGGGGAGTACGGCAGATCGTAGAGGCCGTGCTGGACGAGCCAGAGCAAAGGATTGGCGAGGTGGTTGTACATGAGGTCGTAGGCATCGGCGTCATGCTCGACTAGCAGTATTCTCAGGCCCTCGACCTCGTGGGATTCGCCGGTCTCGGAGGTCTCTTTAGCGACGCGGACGTCCTCGTCGCTCTGGGCGGAGGCGATCCAGACGGCCTCGCTTCTCTGGCGGGAGAGGGCGTTCAGCGCGGTGACGAGTCCGCCGGCCCCGCGAGAGTGCTCCCGCTCGCCGGAGTCGTTCCGGGAGAAGGTAACCGACCCCCGGTTCGAGACGATCACGAGCCTCGCGTCCGGGTTCGTCTCTCGTTCGGTCATACGCCCCCTTCGCGGAGTAGTCTCTTTTAGACGCCCAGCAGTTTTGCGAAGAGCTTGAGGTCGTCGCGCAGGAGGCGTGGGGTCAGGTAGTGCTCCCGGACGTGCTCCTTGCCGTGCCGGCCCATCTGGCGGGCAAAGCCCGGGTCCTTGAGGAGCTTGGTACAGGCGGCGGCGGTTTCGGGGACGTTGTTTACGAGGATGCCGCCACCTCCCTCGACCTGCATAGGGATGCCGCCGGCCCGGCCCGCGACCAGGGGGCGCGCCTTCCACAGCGCCTCGGTCACCACGAGCCCGAAGCCCTCCCGGATGGATTTCTGGATCACCACGTCGGCCACGGATTGGAAGGCGTTGACCTCGATGGCGCCGACGTTGGTCAGGTTGGAGAAGAGGAAGATATCCCGGTCGCCCGAGGCGTAGTTGACGGTCTTATACCAGTAGTCCCAGCCCTCGGGGTCGTCGTGCGCCATCGAGCCGATGAGCACGAGCTGTATCTCGGGGATCTCCTCCTTCACCAGCCGGTAGGCGTCTATGACGCCCAGAGGGTCCTTCCAGGGGTCGAAGCGCGAGACCTGCAAGAGGAACGGCCTCTCAGCGTCTACGCCAAACTGGCTGGTAATGAAGTGCGCGTCGTCGGCCGAGAGCGCCATGTTCTTGGGACTAAGCGGGTCTATGGCGGGCGGTATGACGACGAGGCCGGGGAGCTCGACGTCCGGCGGGGTGTACTCCTTCATCGTGTAGATCTGGGCGTCGTAATCCCGGATGTACGGCGAGAGATAGTCGAGGACCTCCCGGTTGGGGGACGAGGTGTCTATGTGGCAGCGCCAGATCCACTTGGTCGTCTCCGAGAGGCCGTCGGAGAAGTGTTTGAGGAGGGCCGGCTGCGGGTCGTGGACGAAGACTATGTCCCACTCTTCCCCGGCCTCGGCGAGCGCCGCCGCCGACTGGCGGTTGTACTCCTCGTAGATTGCCCGGCTCTCGATGCTAAGCTCGTACGGGGCGCCTTGCAGGGCGTTGTGGAAGTCCTTGGTGACATTGAAGAAGGCCTCCGCGCCGAACATGACGCCCCACTCAGCATCCAGCCCCACATCGCGCATGAGGGGCACCAGGGTATACAGTATCTCCGCCACGCCCCCGCCGAAGCTCGTCGCGTTGATGTGCAACACCCGCGCGCCCTTAATACGCTCCGAGAGATCCTGCAACTCCTCATAGAGGTCCCGTCGGACGATACTGCGATAGTCGGCCAGGGACTTGTTCCCCGCGTTCACCCGCTGTAGCAAGACCCTCCCCGATCAGTATTAGGTTCCTTACCAATTACGGGCAACAGTATATTGTTGTATGAGAACAGCGCAACCCGTACGGGAGGATTTCCCGTGAGTTGCGCTATTTTGGTCTGAGAAACCGGCTAAGGGGAGGTTGCGCGCCGGACCATTCTGAGGCGCGTACCGCCCTCTGCCGTCGAGTCCACGGCCACCTCGTCCACAAGGCTCTGTATAACCGCGAGGCCGAACCCTCCGTGCTCACCGGGTCTGCCCTTGAGACTCCCCACGTCGAAGCCGCCGCCTCTATCCACGACGACGACCTCCACAGTCCGGGAGAGTACCCTGTACTCGACCTGGAACTTCTCCACCGCCGCGTGCCGGATGACGTTGGTCGCAGCCTCGGTGACGGCCAGCTTCAGGTCATAGACGTCTTCAGGCTCGAAGCCAGCCAGCCGTCCTACGCAGGAGACGACCAGCCGAGCGAGCAATATGTACCCCGAGCTGCTCGGCAACTCTAGTACTATAGGATTTGGGGGCTCAAGCCCTGTCTTTTCGCTATTCTCCATAGTTTCGCTAGTCATATCGTTTATCCTTCAGGAACCCTGCGCGGCGGCCTCTACAGGCACCAACCACGCTACCCATCCCTGTGCTACCGCGCACATCTCTACCCAGGGGTTGGAAGGTTTAACCCGCGACGAGGTATATAAGGTTTTCCTCGGGGTTTTAGAGGGAGCTCTCTTCGGTGGGCCGGTTCTCCACGGCCTCTTTGTAGCGGCGTTCGGCCTCCTCTTCCTCCCTGCGACGCTCCTGCTGCGACTTCTGAGAGGAACCATCGCTCGCGGTGCCGTTCTGGCCGCCACTTAGGTAGGGCGTGAAGAGGTCCATCGGGATCGGAATGATCACGGTGGAGTTGTTCTCGGAGGAAATCTCGCCCAGGGTCTGAAAGAGCCTGAGCTGGAGGGCAGTGGGACTCTCAAGCCTGTCGGCGGCCTGCCGGAGGCGCTCGGAGGCCTGGTACTCGCCCTCGGCGGCGATAATCTTGGCGCGCCGCTCGCGCTCGCTCTCAGCCTGGCGAGCCATCGCCCGCTGCATCTGCTGCGGTATCTCGACGTCCTTGACCTCGACGACGCTGACTTTGATGCCCCAGGGATCGGTCTGCTCGTCTATGATCGTCTGGAGTTCATCGTTTATCTGCTCGCGGTTGGTGAGGAGGTCGTCGAGGTCCTTCTGGCCGAGCACGCTGCGCAGGGTGGTTTGGGAGATCTGGCTGGTCGCCAGCACGTAGTTCTCGACCTCGATGACGGACTTGTTTGGGTCTATGACCCTGAAATAGACGACGGCGTTGACGCGAGCGGGGACGTTGTCGCGCGTGATGACGTCCTGCGGCGGCACGTCCATGGTAACGGTCCTAAGATCTACCTTGATCATCTTGTCGCGTATGGGGACCAGGAAGAACAGCCCCGGCCCTTTAGCTCCCTTGATCCTCCCCAACGAGAAGATGACGCCACGCTCGTACTCGTTGACGATGCGCACCGCACTGCCCACGAGGAAGATCACGAACAGAAGCACCGCGAACGCGACGATAACGAAACCGAAGCCCGCTACCTGCAACAACCCTAAACCCACCTGTAAGCTCCTTATCCGGGATCTCTAACGCCCCGCGGAGCGGCAAGGGCATCCTACCCGCTGCCGTTCAACACGTACCGAATTGTACCATCAGCGCGGTCTCCCGCGAATCAAACGAAGGAGGGGGGGCGCCTGATGGCGCCCCCCCTCCTACCCTGGCGGTTCTTCGCCGGGTTTTTAGATCAACCTTTTCGCACCCACATATCCGGGTATGAGGTCTATGTCCGTCTCGGTCACGTAGCCTGCGAAGGCGGAGGCGTGGATGGTGGTCCCGTTGCCGGTGGCTATACCGACGTGGGTTATGCCAGCACCACCCTCGTTCCAGAAGACCAAGTCACCGGCCTGAGGCGGTCCATCAACCGGGGTGCCCATACCGTACTGAGACACCGGATCATCTTGAAGCACGATGCCGAACTTCCCGAAGACCAGCATCGTGAAGCAGGAGCAGTCCACGGCGACGTTGCGCTCACAGGGCCCCTCGAAGATGTAGGGCGTGCCCATGTAGGTGAGCGCCTCTTGGATGATCGCGCTGCCGCTAGCCGAAGCTGTGGGGGCCGAAGCGGTCGACGGGGCGGGCTTACTCGCCGCCGCCTCGTCACCGGAGGCCGGTTGGGCAGAATCGGTCGTCGTGGGAGTGGGCGAACCGGGCGACGGGGCGGGCCCACTCGCCGTATTGTCACCGGAGGCCGGTTGAGCAGAATCGGTCGTCATGGGAGTGGGCGAACCGGGGGGCGTGAGAGCACCCTTGGTAGCCTCCTGGCCCACAGCTTCTCCCGAGTCAGCCGTTATACCGGTCATGTCAGCGATCGTAAGCCCCTGATCCGACAGCTGCCCGTCCCCACCGGTGGCGTCCAGAGCCTCCGTGATGGTGATGACAATACTGCCCTCTATGATCGAGGCATTCTGGTTGTCGATGGCGGTGGCCTGGGTTCCGTCGCTATCCTGTAGTGTCACCGTGGCACCGTCGTTAATCGTGTACTCTCCCTCGAACCGGAATTGGTCTCCCGGGTTAACTACCCCAGCCGTATCCTGGACCGGAGCAGCCTTCGCCGCGAGAGCCTGCTGAGCTGCGGCGGCCTGCTGCTGCTGCTCCGTAGCAGCCTCATCCGCGAGGACCTCCTGCGCTGCGGCGGCCTGCTCCGCGAGGGCCTGCTGGGCGGCCTCGCGCTGCTGAGCGGCGGCCTGCTCTGCCTGCTCCGTGGCCTCTCGGGCGGCGGCAGCCTCCTGGGCGGCGATCCTGGCCTGCTCTTCGGCCTCCGCCGCTGCCGCCAGTGCCGCATCCCGCTCCGCAGCGGCAGCATTCTGGGCGTCCAGACGAGCCTGCTGGGCGGCGGCGGCCTGGGCGGCAGCCTGCTCTGCGGCCTGCCGCTCAGCCTTCTTCTCTTCGGCGGCGAGCGCGGCCTGGCTCGCGGCCTCTTCCGCAGCCGCCTGTGCCGCCTCTAGCTCCTGGGCCTGCGCGGCGTCCAACTGCTCCGCGGCCAACTGCTCCGCGGCGGCCTGCTGCGCCTCAAGATCCCTCAGGGCCTGCTCGCCTATTGCCCGTGCCTCCTCGGCCTGGCGGGCCTGCTCGGCCTCCAACTGCGCCCTCAAATCCTCACTTAAAGAGGCGAGGAACTCCTGGGACGCCGCCTCTTGGGCCTCGGCCTCCGCCTGCTGGGCCTCTGAATCGGCAACGGTCGCCGCGCGCTGGTCGAGCAGCGTTTGGCGCTCGTCAAGCTCCGCCGCGACCACGTCCCTGGCCGCCTGGAGCTCCTGGAGTTTGGCCTGCTCCTGGACCAGGATTTGCGCCCACAGTGTCACCCTGTTCGTGAAGTCGGTGAAGTCCTCCGCCCCAACCAGCACGTCGAGGAAGGCGACGTTGCCACTAACATACATCTGCTGCGCCTGACCCGATAGCCTCTCCTGGGACTCCGCGAGACGCGCGTCGGCCTCCGCAAGCTCCCCGGTCGTCGCCGAGATCTCATTATTCAACTCATTGAGCTCGTTGGTCGCGTTGGAGGACGCCGCCTCCGCCGCACCCTTCTGCATCATGATACCCGTGAGTTCCTCCTGGGCAGCCAGGAGGTCATCCTCCGTGGTACCTGCCGTCTGCGCCCCTGCCGTAAGGCCAAGCGAAAGCACGCTGACTGTAATCAAACCAAGAAGCATTACAAGATTGACCCTCCGAGGCATGGCGTCCAGGCTCCTTTCTGCCGCTAGTCATATCTACAGTTTTGTCTTTAAGGGGATTCTTTGGATCCCCCCTCCTATGCCCGGCACTCTAGAGAAGCAGAACGTTACACGCAACGCCCTTATTGTTTCAAAATAAACCCCCTATAGGCGGAATGCGGCTTAAATAAAGGGAATTCCTGTTTCCCCTACGAAACCTTTTTTTAATAAACTTTAACACTTGCAACGCTAACTTAAGCTGAATGTAACGCTAGATGCGATTTATTGGATAGAAAGCTTAGCAGGAGTCCAGATTTGCGAGGAGGAAGGAGAGGGCTATGAAGGGCAGAGCTGGGAGCGGGCGGTCGAGGAGGAAGCCGGCGAGCGGGGCAAGGAGCACAAAGGCGCAGATAAGGGCGAGGTCATACGGGGCCGCAGACCTTCGAGGCGGTCGGCTATGGCGGCGCAAAGTGCGGGGAACAACAAGAGATCCGTCTCCTGCCCTTGCAACAGCCCCAGGTGAGTACCTGAGTAGCTGAGGGCGAGGCTTACGGTTGCAGCGACGGCGCCGACGAGCAGGAGCTTTGGCCTTCTACGTTCGCGGCCACTTCGATCTGCAGAGCGGAGGTAGGGAGCCCGGAAGGTCCGTCGTCCAGAAAGGGTATCGTGATCATAACGGCTCCGAGACGACCGCGCCCAGGGCCGCGAGGGGCACAGCGGCCCCCTGAAGGGGACCTCAAGGACGTTGCCGCTCCACGTTTAGTGGCCTCTGTCGGGAGAGAGGACACGCAGGACGAGGAAAGCCCGCCAGAAGCGGCGTTTGGCGTCCGCGTCGTCGAGGGCCGGGTCGAGGGCGGGAAGTTTGAGGCCGGCGGTCCCCTCGGTCCAGACAAACCACGAGCCCTCCGGACTCTCCGAGAAGACCGTCTTGGCAAGCGGGTAGTGGAGGGTGTCTATAGAGCGGCCGGCGGCCGGACCGACCGCGACGAGAACGGTCGGTTCGAGGGCGAGTATCTCTTCGAGGCTCGGGGGAGCCCAGGTGACGTAGGCTAGATCTAGCTTCACGGCGGCGAGGCTGCGGCGGAGGGCGTCCACGGTCCGACCAGCCTCTACAGCGGGCGGCTCCGCGACGAGCACGACGCCGGAGAGAGGGTCGCCAAAAGGCTCCGGGCCAGCGTGCCTTCTGCGCTGGGCGAGGCGGGAAACCTCGTGGGAGGTCTTCGCCGCATACTCTCTCGTCGAGGGGGGAGCGGTCGCGGCCTTTTTCGGCATGCGGAGGCTTCTCTACTCCTTGATCTTTGTGAGGCGTCGTATGTAGAGGATACGTTGGGTGGTGGTCACGAGGGCGCCGGCGGCGACGAGACCGATGCCGACGGTAAGAAAGCCGGCGATGGAGAAGAGGGAGAGGATCACGACGCGTCCCGCGCGTTCGAGGAGGCCGACCTCGCACTCGAAGCCGAGGCCTTCGGCGCGGGCGCGAGTATAGGACGTCATAAGCGAGAACATCATCGCCACGCCGGCCAGTAGAGCCTCGTAAGGTTGCGAGTAAGACGCGTAGAAGAAGATCACACCTACAAAGATCGCCGACTCCGAGAGCCGATCCAGCGTAGAGTCGAGGAAGGCCCCAAAGGTGCTCATCCGGCCCGACTCACGGGCGACCGCACCGTCGAGAGCGTCGAAGAGCCCCGCGAAGAGCATTACGGCGCCAGCCGTCTTCGTGTAGCCAAGCGCGAAGAGGACCGCGGCAGCCACCGCGAGGGCCCATCCCGTCGTAGTGAGGGAGTCCGGACGGACCCGCATCGCAGAGAGGACGCGGGCCAGGGGCCGTATCAGGCGCCGGAAGGCGTCCTTGTAAGAGAATGGCCGGCGCGGCTCCTCCTGGTGCGGCAGGCTCATGGCTACACCTCGCCCTTTGCGGAGCCCCGGACGCCCAGCGTCTCCCCCTCTGAGGGTATGTTGGCCGGAGCTTGGGGGGGGGCTTGGGTGACAAGGGACTCGCGCCAGCGCTCGAAGAGGAGCGTCTCGCGCAAGTAGCGTAAGGTAGCGGCAACGATAGCGACTATGGGCACGGCGAAGATCGCACCGACGACGCCGTAGAGGGCGGTAGCTGCCAGAGTCGCGAAGAGCACCCAGAGAGGATGTACGCCGACGGAGCCGCCCATAACTCTCGGCACCAGAACGTTCCCTTCGAGTTGCTGGGCGAGGAGGAAGAGCGCCGAAACCAGGAGGGCCTGATCCAGCCCGCCCGCAAAGAGCGCTATCGCCACCGCCGGAATTGCCCCGAGGAAGGCGCCGATAACCGGGATGATCTCCGTGACGCCGACCCACAGCCCGATCAGGAGCGCGTAATCGCGGAAGGTGAAGAAAGCGATGGCCCAGCCTATGGCCCCCATGATCCCGCAGAGCAACAGCTGCGCCTTGAGGTACTTTATGAGCGTGTCTTCGACGACGTGGAAGAGCTCCACGGTCTGCTCCCGCACCGTCTCCGGCACCACGGAGAGCGTGGCGCGTGTGATCCTCTCCCTATCCAGCAACAGATAGATGGCGACGATGAGCATGAGGAAGAGGTTGAGTATCGTGCCAAAGACGCCGAAGACCCCTCCTATAAACCCTAGAGCGCCGTTTAGGACCTGTCCCGCCGAGGGCGCGTTACTCTGCACGAACTCCGAGAGTACCGCCTGGTCCACGGAGGAGATCTGCTCCCCCACGTAAGGCAACTCCTGCGTACGCTCCACGAGACTCGCTACCCCGTCGGTCAGGGCCTCCGGGTTCTGCACGAGGGCCTGCACCTGGCTGATAGCGGGGAGAATGAGGACCAACAGCGCCGCCAGCACCGCCGCGACGAGTGTCAGAAATACTCCGAGAACCGCCGCGACCCTGGGTATACGCCACCCTTCGAGCAATCGCACCACGGGGTTGAGCGCGTAGGCCAGGACGGCCGCCAGCAGGAACGTCAGGAGGACGCCGCCCAGCTGCCGGACGAACGCGAACAGGAGCAGTGCGCCCAGGACGATAAATATATATTGTAGATAGGTCGAGATGACCAGCTTCTTGGCTGACACATTCGCTCCAGTGCCGGGTGGGGACGCTCTTCTTGCCTACGTGCCCAGCTCTTTCGAGAAATATACCAGCCGCCCGGGCGCCGGTAAGCCCGGTTACACTCCGGGCGTCCTTTCTGTATAATCTCGCACCGTCATGCATGGGGCTAGCGCACAACGAACCCAACATCTTGGGCCGGGCAGGACCGGCGCGGCGCCGAGACGGCGGCAGCCTGCTTCCCAGCGCGGCGGCCCCACCAGCTACGGCACCACCGTCGGGAGCCGGGAGGCACGCAAGACGAGAAAGACGAATGTGTACCGGCGGAGGAGAATGGCCGCCATCTTCGTGGTCGTACTAAGCGTCGCGGCGCTCGTACTCGCGGTGCTCGTGCAGTCCTCGGAGGCGAGGGACCGGGCGCTTCCAATAGACCCGAACAATGCAGGACCGGACGCCGTTCTGGGCGAGGCTGCCGGGATTGGCCTCTCCACTCCCATCAGGCCCGAGGACGTAACGGGGCTCGGCTACCATCCAGAGGGTGAGAGCCTCGTGGAGATCTCACCTCGCGGAAAGAACCTCTCCGCGAACGCCGTGACGAGCCTCTTCGCGGGCGGTTCTACCTCGGAGAAGATCCAATACTACGTAATGGATTCCGCTAGTCGGCAGGGGCCGAACACGGGCGCCCTCGACGTCGGGGCAGAGGCGGGCACCACGGTCTACGCGCCGGTGACCGGGGTGGTCACCGCGATACGCCCGGACCCCGTGCTGCAGAAGGATGCCAGCGTCGTGGAGATAAAGCCCGCCGACGACCCGAACATGCGGGTCTCCGTCTCCCTGGTGCAGGGCCTGAGCGACGGTATAGGGCCGAAGTCTCCCGTAACTGCCGGGGCCACGGAGCTCGGGAGCGTAGCGGACTCGACACAGGTACTCAAGCCCCAGCTCGCCTCCTACACCTCCGACACCGGCAACCACGTTACGGTCTCGGTATCGAGGGCCAACTGAGCACGCCTCCCGTCTCCCCCCACTCCCCCGGCTACGCTTCCACTCGCGTAATATAGTAGGGCGATGTTCCTCCGGATCTTCGAACAGTCCCCGCTCGCGGCGGTAGCGCTGCTGGTCGGGGCTCTCGTCGGAATCGTGCTGCACGAGGCTTCCCACGCTTACTCAGCTTACCTGCTGGGCGACGATACCGCCTATCGCATGGGGCGGGTGACGCTCAACCCGGCGTCGCACCTGGACCCTCTGGGCAGCTTGCTTATCGTGCTGGCCGGGTTCGGATGGGGTCGTCCGGTGCCAGTCCAACCGGGGAGGCTACGGGGAGGGGTGTGGGGTTCGGTGGCCGTCGCGTTCGCGGGGCCTACCGCGAACCTGGCGATAGTCGCGCTCTGCGCCGTCCTTATACGGCTCGAACCCTTCCAGGGCCGGCTCGTGCTCTTCTCCATCCTGGGAGTGGCGTTCGTCAACGCGCTGCTGTTCGTCTTTAACCTGATCCCCATCCCCCCGCTCGACGGCTCGAAGGTGCTCTTCCCGTTCCTGCCACGCTCCCTGGACGGCTTCGTGGGCTTCATGAACCAGTACGGTCCCCAGATCCTTCTGCTCATCTTCCTCCTCACCTTCCTGCCCGGAGGGGGCTACATACTCGGCTTCCTGCTGGCCCCGGTGCAACCGCTCCTCCAACTGTTCGGGATTCCACCCCTACTAGGCTAAACCTCTACGAGAGGTTTATAGAGCATGCAAAAGGGGCAACTGCGGTTCGCGGGGAGGGGGGAGAATCCACGAACCAAAAGCTGCCCCGCTCCTATTCTACAGAACCAGGTTTCGGAGCGGTAGAGGAAACCTTAATAAAAACTAAGAAAATGTTGAACTTTGTTTACTCGTCGCGTTGAGCACTGAGCGGGAGCTCTACTGAGAAGGTGCTACCGCGGTCTTGCTTGCTCTGGACGCGGATGTCGCCGCCGAGGTGGTGGGCTATCTCGCCTGCCAGGGCGAGGCCGAGGCCGGTGCCGTCGGCTCGGGAGGAGCCCTGGGCGCGGTAGAAGCGCTCGAAGATGTGTGGTATCTCGGTCTCGGGAATGCCGCAGCCGCGGTCGGCGACGCTCACGAGGGCGTGGCCGTTCTCGCGGTGCAGGTCGATCTCCACGGGCTCGTCGCCTTCGCGTCCGCCCGAGTACTTGAGCGCGTTGTCGAGGAGGATAGCGAGCATCCGGTGGAGCTGTATGGGGTCCGTCCTGACAGGCGGGACGCCGTCTTCGGCGTAAATACGGATCTCACGCCCCGTGTAGGCGAAGTCCCGCCTCAGCTCGTGCAGGAGGTCCTCGAGGTCCACCTCTTCTAGGCGAAAGGTCACGGCGTTCGCGTCGAGGCGGGAGAGGTCGAGGAGGGTGCGGGCGAGGTTCTTCAGGCGCTCGGTCTGGAGGCGCATGTCTTCGAGGAAGGTCCTGCGGACCGTCTCGTCCTCCTCGTCCTCGAGCATCTCCAGGTAGCCCGAGAGGGCAAAGAGGGGGGTTTTCAGCTCGTGGGAGGCGTTGGCGATGAACTCGGCCTTGGCGCGTTCGATCTGGCGCTGCTCGGTGACGTCGCGCAGGATGGCTAGAGCGCCGTCTTCGAGGGGGGCGGCCCGAACCTCGATGATCCTATCCCCCGCCTGGGCCTCGGGTTCGGTGATCGGACCAGAGAAGCGGCTCTTCGCGAGGACCTGCTGGAGGCGGTCGTGGAACTCGGAGTCGGAGTTCTCGAGAAGCTCGCGAGCACGGAGGTTCAAGAAGGTAGGGTTCAGGTCCCGATCCACGCCGACCACCGCGTCGGTCATGCCGTCGAGGATGACCTGGCTGCGGGCCTTCTCCTGCTGTGTCTGCCGGAAGGCGCCCTTCAGAGAGGAGGCCATCGTATTGAACGTCTCGCCTAAAGAACCTATCTCGTCCTCGACGCTGGTAGTGATGCGTTCCTCGAAGTTGCCGGCAGCGAGACGGCGGGCGGCGACGTCGAGGCGGTTCAGGCGGCGGGCGAGCAGGTTCGCCACCACGTACCCGGAGAAGCCGGCGATCAGGAGCGCCAGAGCCCCCGCGAGCAGTGCCAGGTTGTTGATCCTTCTGAGGTCCGAGTCTACGGTGGAGATGTCGCTCTCGGTGTAGTACCTGGTGAAGACGAGCGCGGTCTCGGACTCGCCGGTCACCTCTACCGGGGCGGCGTAGGTCGCGAGCGTCTGGCCCTGGCGCTCGCCGCTCTCGACCTCCCTGAGCTCCGTGTCCGGTCTCCCCTGAGCCAGAGCGGTTCGCACGGCCACCCGGTTGTAATCGACCGGGTCTCCCATGAGAACCTCGCCGTCCACTAGGCGGACTATGCCCCAGTTCAGGCCCCGGGTGATCGCATAGGTGCTTATGTACTTCTCGTCGAGTTGAGCATTCCTCTCGATATCCTCCTCAAGCCTCTCGAACGCCATATTGAAGCTCGCCTCGGCAGACTGCTCCAGGATGCTCTCGAGCCGGGGGTAGATGATCGAGTACGCCGTCCCAGCGGCGAACGCGGTCACGAACAGAAAGAGCAGTGTAAGCCAGACCTGTATGCTCACGCGGGAATGACGCAGACGTGCCCCAAGTTTTCTCAGCCACGTTAAAAGCACCTGCTTGGGACGGCTGCTCTGGCGGGAGCGGCCGCCGGAGGCGTTCCGGGGCTTCTTACGCTTCGGGAGGAGCCGGTCTCTAACGGAAGACATACCCGACGCCCCGGGCGGTGTGGATGAACTCGGGGTTCCGGGGGTCGCGTTCGATCTTCTCGCGGAGGTGGCGAATGTGGACGTCCACGGTGCGCTCGTCGCGGAACTCGTCGCCCCACACCCGCGTCAAGAGAGTGCTGCGCGAGAATACTCTGCCCGGGTTGGAGGCGAGCGTTACGAGAAGCTCGAACTCTGTGTACGTGAGGTCCACCTCCTCACCGATTATCGCGACCCGGCGGCTCGGCAAGTGTATCTTCAGACCGTCGTAGGAGAGCTCATCCTGACGTTGTCCGGCGGGCACGGAGACGCGGCGCATGATCGCGCGCACCCTGGCGACTAGCTCCCTGACCGCAAAGGGTTTGGTGACATAGTCATCGGCTCCGAGCTCCAGCCCCACCACCCGGTCGATCTCGTCGTCCTTGGCAGTGAGCATGATGATCGGGACGTCGCTCTGTGCCCGGATCCTGCGGCAGACCTCCGTACCGTCTATCTTGGGCAGCATGATGTCCAGGATGATGAGGTGTGGCTCGTAGGACTCGAACGCCTCCAGCGCCGCCTCCCCGTCCCCCACGGCATGTACCTGGAAACCCTCGCGCTCCAGAGCGTGTACGAGCATCTTCTGGATCGAGGGCTCGTCATCCACCAGAAGTATCCTGCGAGTGGTTCCCTGTACGCCCTGTACCATATTCGACAACCGTCCTTAAGACTACCCCAAAATTCCAAACATCTTGACGCTTATTTTATCATGCTCCGGCGGTCGCCCCCGCGACCCTACCGGCCACTCTCTCCACGGCCTCCACGAGACCCTCAGGCTCCCATAGCCGTGCCGCCTCAATAGGGGTCTGGCGCCGCCTGAGGTACGCGGCGACGACCCGGGCCTCGTCGGCGCCCTTTCCGCCGGAGGACGACCCGACACCGGAGAGGACTTCTTCGGCGAAGAGGGTAAGGCCGGCCGTATCGCCGGGCTCAAATCCTGCGTGAGCGACGAGGCGTCCTTCGGCGAGGGCGAAGACCTCGATCATGCCGGGCTCGGTCGAAGGGGCGACAACCGCCTGGACGCCCTCGGCGCTCACGACGGCGCGCGTGAGACGGATGCGCTCGATGCCGGAGATCAGGTCTCGAAGCCGGGCGGCGGCCTCGAACTCAAGCTCGCCCGCCAACCGCTCGCGCTCCCCGACGAGCGCGTGCAGGTGCTCCTCGCCACCCTCGCCGCGCAAGAGGGAGGTTAGGCCCCCGATCACCTCGGCCCGATACTCCTTATCGCTCATCCCGAGACAGGGGGCGCAGCGGCCCATCTGTCCGTAGAAGCAGACGCCGCTCTGAGAGTCGCCGGAACAGCGTCTCAGGGGGAAGATCCTACCGAGCGCCTCGATACAGGTGTCAAGCACGCTCGCGCTCCGGTAGGGCCCCAGGTAGGTCACGCCGTCCCCCGGACCGTTCTCCGGCGACCTCTCCGGGATTGGGTAGGGCTCGTTGAGGTCCAACCTTATAAACCAGCTCGCCTTCTCGCCCCGACCGGCGGAGTTGTAGCGCGGGAGGAGACGCTTTATCTCGCGGGCCTCGAAGATCAGGGCATAGAGCTCGCTCCTGGTCTCCTCGTAGCGCACTTCGGCGACCTCCCTGACCAGGCGACCGATCTTACGCCGCCCATCCCCGCCGTTGAAGTACGTCCTCACACGCGCCTTAAGGTCCTTCGCCTTGCCGACGTAGAGGACCGTCCCCCCTTTATCCACGAAGTAGTAGACGCCCGGCGTGCGCGGGAGGTGGTCAGCAAGGTACCCTTTCTGCGGTTTGACCCTCGCGTCCGACTTCTTCAGTGATAACGCCTCCCCAACGCTCTTCACCCCGGCCGAGGAGAGCAGCGTCGAGAGCTTGAGGAAGACTTCGGCGGTCGCCGCCGCGTCGGCGAGAGCCCTGTGGTTCGGCGCCGCCCGAACCCCGAAGTGCGAGACGAGCGAGGCAAGCCGGTACCGCTTGAGGCCCGGCACGAGCGTGCGCGCGAGCTTCAAGGTGTCGAGTACGGGGTTCGGGAGCGGCGGGAGGCCGTTGGCCGCGCGTGCCGCCGTGACGAACGAGCAGTCGAACTGTACGTTGTGACCGACGAGGACGCACCCCTCGACGAACTCCTCGAAGAGGGGCATGACCTCGGCGGCCGCCGGCGCGTCCGCGACCATGCGATCGGTGATCCCGGTTAGCCGGACGACGAATGGCTCTATCCTACGTCCCGGGTTTATCAGAGTAGCGAACTCGTCCACCACCTGACCGCCGACGACCTTGAGTGCCCCGATCTCCGTGATAGCGCCCTTCTCCGCCGACGAGCCCGTGGTCTCGACGTCGAAGACCACGTATGGCGCGTCGCCTAAAGGCAAGGAAGCTACGTCCACAGTGCGCAGAGAGCCCTTCTCCAACAGAAGGCGTGGGTCGTTGGCGGTTAGCTCATTGACGATGGTGTAGGTGTTGCCGTCCTGCGGTAGGGCGAGGAACTCTCGGGCGACCTCCTCGGACGTTACGGGCTCGCGACCCTTAACGAAGCCGTAGAGGCTAGGGGACACGGACCTCCGTCCGTTCGAGGTCCTCATTCATCGCCGCGGCCTCGGCGATGGTGAGAGCCTGGGCCTCGGTGATGCCGGGGATGCCGATGAGGTTCTCGTAGGTGTACTCGGAGTCGAGCAGGCCGCTCGCGAGCACCCGGGCGCGCGTCTTTGTACCCACTCCGGGGAGCTTGGTGGTGTGGAAGAGCTTGCCGCGCTGTATTCGCAGCGCGGGCATCCCAGCGAGCCTCTCACCCTCGACGAGGACACGCCGCAGGGCGTCGGCGAAGAGCGCTACCTGCTCCGGGTAGTAGACGCTGCGGCTCATGAGGGAAGGGGTCATCGGCAGCGGATGCGAGAGGTTCGCGTTGCGGACCGTGGTGTGGCCCGGCGGCTCGTTCGGGCTAAGGGGGTCCGGGTCACCCAAAGACTGGGCCCGGACCGCGTGCGCAACGACCTGCTCTTCGAGGTCACCATCAAGGTCGAGTTCCGTAAAGACCGGCGCACCCCGAAAGCGGTCGTTGCGGTTGGCGGCGTAGAGGAAGCGGCGGGGGCTGCGCTCGTTCTTGTAGAACTCGACCACCGCGTGCGCCCGCTTCTCCCCGAGGCCGGGCAGGCGCGCTAGTGATTTCGCGTCCTCCGCCTCTATCATCTCCCCGAGCTCGTCCGGGTCTATCGCCTCGGCGGCCTTGGCGGCGGCCCGCTTGTCCACGCCGCGGACGCGTTCGAGGATGCCCTGGACGCTCGCGGGGTCCACACTACGCCTGAGGTGGTTGATCTTCCGAACAGCCGTGAACTCGTTGTGCTCCTCCCAGCGCCACACGAACTCCCGGACCCGCTCGACCGCCGCCGCATCCTCGGGGACGAACTCTATCGTCACCGCCTCGCCGATGTAACGGCCGTTGGCCCCCGGCAGGTGCTCGGCGGCTGACTGGACCTGCACCTTGACCATCGGCGAGTAGAACGAAAAGTGTACGGGAACACCCGGCGCGACCTCCTTCATCAGGCGGCGCCGGAAGACGTTGTCCTCGAAATCAGACTCGAACATTAGACCTAGATTTTACCATTAGCGCTACCCTCGACCCTGTAAAAGATCAAGCACCACCACCGAGCAAGACTTCCTCACGCAGCACTATCGCCTCGACCGGCTCGCCCGCCCGCACACCCTCTGACTCGGGACCGATGAGCGCCAGCGCGTCGGCTTTAGTGAGAGAGCTGACGAGCCCCGACCCCTGCGCGCCGACGGACTCGGCCCTCCAACCCTTCTCCGTTCGCTCCAGGGTCACCCGCATCGCGTGCATGCGGCCGAACTTGTTCTCGACGTCCTCGTCGAAGTAGACCTGTATGTGTGGACGGCGCACGTCCTCGCGGCCCATCATCCTCATGAGGGCGGGTCTTACGAAGAGCTCGAAGCAGACCATCGCGGAGACGGGGTTGCCTGGGAGACCGAAGAAGCGGGCGTCCTCCCGCGCGCCGAAGAAGACTGGCTTGCCCGGCTTTAGCTTGACCCCCCAGAAGATTTGCTCGACCCCGAGGTCGAGGAGTGTGCCCTTGACGAGGTCCTTCTCGCCGACGGAGACGCCACCGCTCGTAACGACTACGTCGGCGGTCGTGAGGGCCTCCTGCATCGCAGCGCGCAAGGTCTCAGCCTCGTCGGAGGCGGCGTGCATGCGGCGGGCGTCGGCGCCGGCTTCGAGGGCCTGGGCAAGCAGGGCAAAGGAGTTGGAGTCGAAGATCTCACCAGGGTGGAGGTCACGCACCCCGGGCTCGACCAGCTCGGTGCCGGTCGAGAGCACGACTACCTTCGGTCGCCGGTACACCGGGAGCTCGCCGTAACCCTGGGTGGCGGCGAGCGCTATCTCCGGCGCGCCTATCTCCGTGCCGGCGCGCAGCATCACGTCTCCCTCGCGTACGTCCTCGCCGCTGCGGCGCAGGTTGTTGCCCGTTCTCGTGGGCTTCTTAAGCTCGAACTTCTCGCCCCAGCCGGAGGTATTCTCGACCATTACGACCGCGTCGGCGCCTTCGGGGATCACACCGCCGGTAAAGATCTTGATGGCCTCCCCCTCCCCCACCTCCTTCCGCGCCGGGCGGCCCGCCGGGGCCTCATCTATAACTTTGAAGGTACGTCCGGCCTC